>JAZSRS010000067.1:0-4075 GCA_045538595.1 Faecousia sp.
CCTCCTACCCTTGGGGAGGTGGTTGTGCATATTTCTGCCCTTGGATTCAACATCTCAAGACTAGTTCTTTTGGAGAGTTACCCATCCTGACACAAAGAGGAATCCTCCACACAAGAGACATCTCACAATTCTCAGGCTTAAGAGCAATCGACTCAATGCCCTTCATTCCCTCTTTCTGCGACATCAGACTCGGAGAAAGTATGTTCAGGGACGCCCGAAGTTACTTCAACTCACTCACCCGCAATGCCGAAGCATTCAGCCAGATAGCATCAAGACTGAAAGACTCCATCTTCCTCACCGATGAAGAACTCTACTCCGTAATATGTTCACACATCAACAAAGAGTACTCAGTCAAGTCACCCGCACAACTTAGCGCCCAACAAAAGATCGACCCCGCCCGCTACATGCACTTCAACTACAACGCCTCCAACCAGCAGCTCAGAAGAATGCTTCGGATGGAACTGTCTGTCTTGGAAGAACTATTTCCTTAAGTTTCCCGTCACAGGAAAGGCGTTTATTGGACAGGCGCAGTCGTAAGAGATGCCCGGTCGGAGCCGAGCATGACGAAACAAACAACCGGGCATAACGGAACAGCCGAACATGACGAAACAAACAACCGAGCATGACGAAACAGCCGGGCATGACGGCCCACCAATCATCTCTGTCCATCCGTCATGCCCGACCTGATCGGGCATCTAAACCCAAAGACCATGCAGAAGAAAGGCTACATATACTTCATGACCAACAAGACCAACAAGGTCCTCTATACCGGAGTAACCAACTCACTTAAACGACGTGCAAGAGAACATTTTAAGGCCACGGCTCTGTCTTCACATCGAAATACAACTGCAACAAACTGGTATACTTCGAGCAACTTCCGTCTATTTAACAGGCAATCGAAAGAGAAAAACAACTGAAGCACTTTAAAAGAGAATGGAAGAATCAACTTGTAGACACCTTGAATCCTCAATGGAAGGATTTGTCACATAGTATTATTGATGACCCTGACCTAATATGAGAGATGCCCGGTCGGAGCCGGGCATGACTAAACAAACAACCGGGCATGGCGAAACAGACAACCGGGTATGACGAAACAAACAACCAAGCATGACGAAACAGACAACCGGGCATGACGACCCACCAGTCATTGCCGGCTGCGACCGGCAATCTCATAAAACCAACCGTCACCCCTACTTATCCGCCAGTCACCCCCGACCTGTCCAGCAGTCATCCACGACTTATCCGTCAGTCATCCCGGGCCTGTACAGCAGTCATACCCGACCTGATCGGGGATCTCTGCGCCGACTCTCTCGCGCCGGGCGCGAGAAGAAGCCCGCAAAACGCATGACCATGGGAACCTGCTACGCGGGATTCCATGGTCACGCTGATTAAAAGTTATTCTTTGTCGCAACGGACTGCCAGACCGAATGCTCGAGAGCCATAGAGCGACGGACCGACGGTGCCATCGAAGTAGAAGTACAGGAGGTACGCGTAGTAACTGTCAGGAGAAGCAGACCAGCCGTAGCCGGTGTTGCCGACACGGCTGAGACTGCCATCGCTGTTGAGGCGACAACCCGAAGCAGGATACCAAGTTGTTGAAGGTGAACTGATGCTGAACGACATTCCTTCGTTTGTACTATCGTATGTTTTATCATCAAATCCGGCCTTTGACCAAACGCCATTGCTGCCACCGTCAGGTACACGCCAACCGGCTGGACATGGATCGTAAATCGACTTGGCCTTGTCTGAAGTAGTCCATAAAGAGTTGTCACGAGAGGAATAACACCAATCAGAATCTGACGAGGAGACTCCTGCCACAAATGTCGTCGGATGGGAGGTGACATAATCAACTGTGCCGGTTGAAGAACTTGTTGACACTGCTGAAGGCCAGGTGATTGTTGACTCCGCTTCTATCGAACTGCTGATGCTTGAAGAACCAAGGAACGGATCCTTACGACCCCACTGATAAAGAAGGCCCAAAGCACCGACGTTACCAGGAGTTGCACTTGTCGCACCGAGGTTACGGTCCATCATTGTGCCGGCGTTGTTGTAATACTCCTGATCCTGAGGTTGGTCGGTCAACCAGATATGCCATGACCAGAGAATATTGCCATCAGCATCCTTGGCCGCGATGACAGCATTACCCTTCGTGAATGAAGATGGAGTTGCAAACACAACATAACCGGCATCATAATTTACAGCCTTGATCAGGTCACCAACATTCGGAGTGACATCAGTTCCGAAACTCTCCCAAAGGACCTCTACAGACGACACACTTCCTACAGATGTGCTGCTGTTACCTTTCACCGGCTTGAACTTGTAAGTGCCGGATTTCGAGACTATATAACTGTTGGCTGTGCCATCAGTTCCAAGATCGGATGCAGATGATGCCAACGGCTGATCGCCAGAACTTTGAGAGCCTTCTTTTACGCAACGGACAGAGAAACCGCTCGCGCGTATGGTGTCGTTTGACGGGTCAACGAGGGGAAAGGGGTTGATGCTCAGGAAGTACACGTTGTAGTTATTTTCGCCGCCAGGCGATGCCGACCAATAGAAACCGACTTTGCCTACATTTAGGGGAATGCCATTATTGGGGCTACGAACACCTGGAGCAGGATACAAGATGGTTGAAGCACTGCCAAACTTGCCGGAGAAGTTTAAGTCGTCATGGGTGTCGTAAGATAGTGACGAGTCCCTGAAAGATGATGAAGAACCGAGAGCTGTTGACCAGACTCCATTGCTACCACCATCAGGAACGCGCCAACCAGTTGGGCATGGATCATAAATTGACTTAGATGTTTCAGAAGTGGCCCAACGAGTGTTATCTGTTGATGAAGAACATGTGTAGTACCAATCGGAATTATCGCTATTATAAGTAATGAAAGTAGTTGGATGAGCCGTAGCGTATTCTATGGTACCATTACTAAAATCAGACTCTACTGGAGATGGCCAAGTAATTGTCGACGAGACATAGGCACTTAGGCTTAACGCACCTAAGAACGGATCCTTACGACCCCACTGATACAGAAGGCCACGGGCACACACGTCGCCAGGAGTTGCAGATGTAGCACCGAGGTTACGGTCCATCATGGTGCCGGCATTGTTGTAATAGACCTGTGCTTCCGGCTCGTCTGTGAACCAGATGTGCCAAGACCAGAGAATCGTACCCGAAGCATCTTTGGCAGCAATGACTGCATTACCTTTTTGGAATGTGGCAGGAGTAGCAAACAGAATCCGACCATTCTCATATTTTACAGCGGCTATCAGATCACCCTTGTTTGGGGTCTGATCAGTTCCGAATGTTTCCCAGAGCACTTCTGCCGAAGCAACGCTGCCGACTGACTCGTTGCCATTTCCCTTCACGGATGGGAATGAATATGATCCCGATTTGCTTACTATATAGCAATTGGCTGGCTCCTGCGTCGCAAGATCTTGAGGGTCCTTGATTTCTACAGGCTTCTCGCCTACATATTCCTTCGCAGGCATCCTCAGGCCCTTTGACCTGCCCACAGGGTTCTTCTTTGTGGTCGAATATTCCTTGCTGCCGCCCCAGGTGTCGGTCACTGTGATTGTGAAACCGCCTTCGAACTGCACAGGAGGAAGGACGATGAAGAAGGATACAGGGGTTGTCCCGTTCAGTTCGACACCGCCTTCACCGCAGTCGAGGGTCACACTCTTGCCTCCTTCAGCCGACATCGTGATGGACGGTTCCTTGCCGTAGCCTGCCGTAACGACCGCCGGGCCGGAAAGGACTTCTTCATTATTACCCTTCACGCTCACGGACTTCACATAGCCGTAGCCGGTCAACTGGAACTGCATCACGCCGCAGATGTTCTTGAAGCGGAAGTTCACATCGTCGGTATTCTCCGTCACCGCTACCATAGGAAACGCGCCAAGGCCGACCGAACCCGAGACATAAGTCTGGGTCTCCGGAAGAGTGAGATTGCCCAGGGTGTATGACGAGCCATCAGGGGCGCAGGTCACATTGCAGAACGGGTAGTAAGAAATATTATGGGAGATGTCCGAATTATTTCCAGTGATGATATATTGCGAATCGTACTCGAATGTCGCATCC
>JAZSRS010000127.1:0-11644 GCA_045538595.1 Faecousia sp.
ATGACGATCAGCGGAGGCTTATGCTCCCGCAGGACTGCCACATCCGCCACCACCAGGTCTGCGCCGGTCTGCCCCGGGTTTTCCAGGCGGATATCCAAGCCGGTTTTGATACCAGGGCCTACCACCAGACTGGTCTTGCCGGTAAGTTTTTTCACGGCGGTCTGGAAGGAGTTTAGCACCTGAGGCACAACAGAGGAGATAATGCACCCCTCAATGTCCTGCGGCTTTACATCGTACACATCCAGCAGGATCTTCAGATCTACGCAATATTGGTCTGAGGTCTTGGTGGATTCCGTGCGCAATCTCGCTTCAAATACGATGGTATCCTCCCGGACGCCACCCAATACAATATTAGAATTTCCGATATCTACGGTTAAAATCATAGTGATCCCTCCAAATCCGCTTCTGTTATGAGATAGCAGGCGGTAACTGCCTGCCCGTCCGTTTTGAGAATGCCGGCTGAATGGCTGGCGCTGCCGGGATTCAGTACCCAAAGACCGTCCTCCTGCTGCCGGCAGTAAGCCATATGCGTATGGCCGTAGAGCGCCACCCGGGCGCCGTAACGCCGGGCTTCCGACACAAGACCGCCAATCCCGGACTTTACCCGTTCCCGGTGTCCGTGGGTCATATAGGTCATCACGCCGCCTAATGGATAGCAAAGCATCTCTCTGGCGTGAATGGGGCAACGGTATCGGTCACAATTGCCAGCCACCTGATGCAGAGGGATCTGGGGAAACAGTTCCCCAAGGGTCTCCCCGTCATCGTAGTGGTCGCCCAGATGGACGATGGCATCGGGTTTCAATCGCTCCACACACTTTTTCATAAACCGCATAGTCGAATGGGAATCTGACAAGACAAGTATTTTCATTGTGCACCGATGCCCTCCTTTATGCATATACTGTTTTAGGATATTATAACAGGCATTTGGACAGGAGGCAATCGTCATGGAGAAAAAAAATCAGGATTTTTCGGTGCAAGAGGTTATGCGTTTAGCAAAAAGTCCCGCCGGTCAGCAACTGATTGCCCTGCTGAAACAGAAGGACAGTGCCTCTCTGGAGCAGGTAGTTGCGCAAGCCAAAATCGGAGATTACGCCGGGGCAGGCAAAAATTTAAGCGCAATGCTTTCCTCCCCTGAGGCACAGGCGCTGATGAAACAGTTGGAGGGTAAGTGATGGACGGGTTGGAGTCTCAGTTGGGGGCGATCCTGAATAATCCACAGATGATGGAAAGAATTATGTCCATTGCGCAGAATTTTCAATCAGAGCCGGCTGCGCCGCCACCTGCAAATGATTCTACGCCGGAATTGGATTTGGCGATGGTGCAAAAAATCACATCTCTCATTGGGAAGACCGGTATTGACTCCCATCAGCAGGCCTTACTCCACGCCCTTGGGCCATATTTAAGCGGCCAGCGGATTCAGAAATTAGAAAAGGCCATGCGGGCAGCCAAACTGGCCGGTATGGCATCTGTATTTTTCATGGGCAGGTGATCCTATGTATAACCGTTACACGCCCCAGCAGGACGGTTCTCACCGGCGAAATCGGGTGGAAGAGCCATCATCACCCCCACCTCCCCAGTATAACCCACCGCCACCTCAGGAACCTCCCCACAGGCCATTCTCTCCCAACGGAGGGCATTCAGGTGGCAACATCGGTGGATTCTTGCGGCAACTGATCCCCAAGGATTTTGACACCGGGGACTTGATCGTGGTGCTACTGCTTCTTCTGATGGCCGGAGATAAGCCAGAGGACAGGAACACCGCTTTGCTCACGCTGGCATTATATTGTTTTCTATAAAAATCACCCCGCTGTGAAAGCAGCGGGGCGATATGCTTATAACTTCTTGCCTGCCAGGAATACCTGCTTCACTGCGATATTTTGGTCAAATACCACAATATCGGCGTCTTTGCCTGCTTTCAGTTCGCCTTTGTTCACACCAAGGATCTCAGCGGGGACTTTGGTCAGCATTTTCACTGCCACCGGCACAGAATAGCCACAGCCGCTGACCATAGTCTTGATCAACATATCGGCGGTGGCCACGCTTCCGGCAAAGGCGGAGCGGTCCTTCAGTTTGCATACGCCGTCCTCCACAATGAAGGCCACGCCGTTCATATCTCCTTCCTTGACGGAAGTGCCTGCGATCTCCAGACTGTCAGTAATCAGGGCCACCTTGTCAGTACCCTTGTTTTTTAGGATCAGTCTGATCAGGTCAAAGGGCAGGTGCTTTCCGTCGGCAATGATCTCCACATACATATCCTCTTCCAGATAGGCGCTTTCGATCACGCCCAAGCGGCGGAAGCCGTGATCCCGGGTGATAGTGGAAGTGCAGGAATACAGGTGGGTAATCAGGTTGCAACCGTTCTCCATAGCCACCTTCATATCATCGTAGATGGCATCGGTATGGCCTGCAGAGGCAATGATGCCGTGGCTAGTCAGGTATTTGCAAAACAAGCCGCATTCGTCGTTTTCCGGGGCGTAAGTCCACCGCTTAATAGCAGCGCCGTACTCCTCGATCAGACTTTCATAGTCTACCTTCACAGGAAGGGTAATGAAATCGGTATTCTGAGCGCCGCCCTGCTTCACAGACAGGTAGGGGCCTTCCAAATGGGCGCCCAAAATGGTAGGCGCTTTACCGCTTTCCATTGCCTTTTGAATGTTGATCACGGCATCTTTCATTACAGGGAAAGAGCCTGCGGAAATAGTAGGCAGGATACAGGTAGTACCGCACTGCAGATGGTACTGGCAACCGGCGATCACATCTTCCGGTGTACTTTTCATAAAAGCAAATCCGCCGGCACCGTGGGTATGCAGATCAATAAAGCCGGGACTTACAAAATCACCTGTGAAATCGTAACTCTCTTCACAAGGACAGTCGTTTGCGGTTACTTCCTTGATCTTGCCGTCTTCCAGGTAGAGATAGCCGTCAAACAGATCCTCGCCTACAATAATCTTATCACTTTTGATCTTGATCATAGCGTTTACTTCGCTTTCTTGAACTTCAGTCGAATACGGTTTTCAATCTTAGAAAGGCTCAAATCCTCGAAGTGGGCCTGTCCGTCATTGTTGCCCAACTCTGCAAACTGGGAATCGTTTAGCAATATCCGTTTCAGGTTTTTGGCCTCGCCGGAAATCTTGGAAACACTGGACACCACATACTTTCTGCCGCCGTAGGTGTAACGGAAGTGTAGCGGATATACTGCGCCTTCGCCGTGGCCGACAAAGTCTACATAGTCGATAGCCTTATTTTCCATAGCAAACCGGATAGTATTAATGGAATCTGCCACTTTTGCGGTGGTGTTATAGACCGTGGGGGCGATGGACTTATCCTTATAGTGGATCTCCAACCGAATTCGGGGTGTACCGTAGATACTGGGAAGCATCATTTCCGCATAGAAAACGCCCCGTTTTTTGTTCTCTTCCAGTTGGGCGATCATATTGTCATACCGCTTGGCGCGACCTTGGAATTTCCGGGTGAAGTCATCGTGCTGGGACAGAATACCGGGACGGTATTTCTCCCAAAGCACCTTATTGATTTCGAAGGCCTCGTTACTCAATTCCTTGAGTAACTGCAGTTGCTTGACGAAATATGCCGGTTTTTTGGCACGGGTCTCATAGTTGTCAAATATTTCCAAACTGATCTGCTGGGTACGCAGACCAAGATAGCCGTCCAATGCCATCGTGTAGATATCCAGCAGGATGTCCTTGGACAGACCCTCTTCCATAGTATCGCAGAATGCCTTTAAGTGACGGACCACATATCCGTTCAAGTTTACGGAATCGTAACGGCTGCGGGTGTAGTTCTCACAGATGTTCAGGTTGTTGGGCTGGAAACTGCCGGCGGGACAAGACAGGTTTAGCACCATATCCGCGATCTCTTCACTGCCCAGCAGTTCTGTGTAGATCTTCAGTTTATCTTCCTTGGTAGCGCGGCCGCTCCAAACTCTGCCGGTGTATGCAATCAGGGGGTAGACCGCCAGATTGAATCGGTCGGACCGTCTCCAAACAGTCATAATTGCACCCTTGGGGTGGTACTTCATAGCGTAATTGGTAAAACTGTCCTGATTGTAGGTTTTGGCGGTATAGTCACCATAGGTGCAGAACAGGTAAGAGAAGCCCAACTCATCATAGAGCCGGAGCCAGTCCTTCTTCTTCCGGTTGGTCCAGTGACCGGTAGGCTCATCGGTAATGAAACCGTAGTTCCAGTTGCACATAATGATATCCCGGGGCAATTTCTCCACAATATCTAAGTATTCAAAGAAATCGTCCCACATCATCATAGTCTTGCCCATGGATTTCAGCAGGTTGTATGTACGCATCAGGTGCTGGTAGAACAGATCCGCCTTGGTTTCGCCCTTTTGCAGACGCTCTACGCATCTGGGGCATACGGCGAAATCGAAAGGCTCGTCCATACCGGCGTGGACATACTGACTGGTAAACAGGCTGACTACCTGGGTATAGTAGGTATCGAAGAACGCCATCGCATCCGGGTTGCTGACACAGACGCAGTCACCCAAACCGGACATAATACCTCTGCCGTCTACATCTGCGTCTTTACACTCCGACAGGAACTCCATCCCCTTATGGCACAGAAAGTTCTCTGCGTGGGCCAGATTCTCCAAGCCGGGGATAATGTCAATACCTTGGGAATTACCGTAGGCTACGATCTCCTGAATCTCCTCAGGGGTATAACTGGTATCCGGGCTTAAGAAAGAGGTGCATTCCACCCGGACGGCTGCTTCCAAGTACAAAAGCACGGCGTTGTATCCGTTTGCTTTGGCAAAGTCGATATATTCTTTGATGTAGGGCACAGTTTCCTTTTGGCGTGCCAAGTCAGTCTGCAAAATAATCAGATCCATGGTTTAGCCTCCCGATGATGGTTTCATATTGGATTACAGCAGAGCGCCGCTGTCCTTGTCAGTGTACATAATAGCGTTGGGATGGTTACGCATAGCAGTTGCGGGAACTGCTTCGGAAATTTCTGCGTGCATAGTGTCGTAAACGGCCTTGGCCTTCTTATCGGTAGGCACCACGCAGAACATATATTTGGCAGATACCATAGTGGGAATGGTCAGGGTAACGGCATACTGGGGCACTTCGTCCAGCGTGTCGAAGGTCTTGTCGTTCACCTGCTGGTTGCGGCAGATCTCATCCAGTTTCACGGCCTTGATCACTGCCTGATCCTTGAAGTCAGCAACGGGGGGGTCATTGAAAGCCAAGTGGGCATTCTCACCAATGCCGCAGAGAACAACATCGATCTTTCTGCTGCTGAGCAGATCAGTATAGTTCTTGCAAACAGACTCCACATCGCCACTGCCAACATAGTTGACGCTTTTTAGGTTGACTTTATCGAAAATGGTGGTCTTCAGATAGTAGGCGAAAGTCTTTTCAAATTTATTTTCCAAGCCGATGTACTCGTCCATATGGAAAGCATTGATTTTATTCCATTCCACATCCTCTTCCAGCAAGTGCTTCAGTACATCGTTCTGAGAGGGGGCTGCAGCGAAGACCATATTGATCTCGTCCTGGGTCTTCAGCAGTTCGCGGATCTTTTCGGCAGCATCCTTAGCGGCTGCCTTGCCCATTTCGTCCCGGTTTTCGTAGACTCTGCAAACCAAATTGTCTTTTTTCAGTTCTTTGATACACATAATGGTATTTCTCCTTTATTTTGGTGCAAATATACAAAATCATTATACTCTAGATTTCCGTATTGTAAATAAAAAACCGGTTTTTTAGAGTAAAGAAAGCCGATTTGTATAGTAAAAGCCGCTGAAGATTCAGCGGCTTCTCTTTATACTCTTGCGTGGCCTTGGGCGCAGATCACATCCACTACCTGATCCACACACTCTTGGCAAACAGCCCTGGTAGGGGCTTCCACCATCACCCGGATCACCGGCTCTGTGCCGGATTCCCGCACCAGAATTCTGCCGGCAGTACCCAATTTCTCCGCAACAGCATTTACCGCTGCCTGAACGGCCGGGTCATTTTGGGCCTCGGGTTTGGATTTTACCTTCACATTTTTCAGCACCTGGGGATAGATGGTCAGGCCTTCGCACAACTGGCTCAGTTTCTTCTTCTTTGCCAGCATTACTTCCATCATTTTCAGGCTGGTCAGAATACCGTCACCGGTGGTGGCGTATTTGGAAATGATAATATGGCCGGACTGCTCACCGCCCAGACGGCAGTTGTTGGCTACCATATATTCGTACACATACTTGTCGCCAACGGCGGTCTTGGCATAGCCGATCCCCTTCTCGTCGAAGGCTTTATACAGGCCAAAGTTGGACATCACGGTGGTAACCACGGTATTGTTATCCAGTTGTCCCCGCTCCTGCATATACTGGCCCAGGATATAGAGAATATGGTCGCCGGTAACCACCTGCCCGTTCTCGTCTACGCACAGGCAGCGGTCTGCATCGCCGTCGTAGGCAAAGCCCACATCCAAATTATTGTCCAGCACGAACTTCTGCAGCACTTCAATATGGGTAGAGCCAGCGTCCTGATTGATATTTGTACCGTCCGGGTCTGCGTTGATCACATAAGTCTTGGCGCCCAATGCGTCAAATACGGACTTGGCAATGTTCCAAGAAGCGCCGTTGGCGCAGTCCAAACCCACTTTCAGCCCCTTAAAGGAGAACAGGCCCAAGGAGATCAGGTAACCGATGTAACGGTTACGGCCGGATACATAGTCCACGGTGCAACCTACTTTGTCCTTCTTGCCGTAGGGCAGTTCTTCCCAAGTTTTGCCAAACAGTTCCAGTTTGCCGTCCAGATAGTCTTCCACCAGAGCAATGGTCTCTTCGTCCATCTTTTCGCCGTTTCTGTTCAGCAGTTTGATGCCGTTGTCATAGTAGGGATTGTGGCTGGCGGAGATCATAATGCCGCAGTCAAAGGCGTCTACCCGGGTGACATAGGCCACGGAGGGAGTGGTGGTAACATGGAGCATATAGGCATCTGCGCCGGAAGCAGTCAGGCCTGCCACCAGAGAATACTCGAACATATAACTGGAGCGGCGGGTGTCCTTGCCGATCACTACACGGGGCGGTTCTTCGTCCCCTGCACGGCGCTTCAGTTCGCCGTAATACCAGCCTAAGAATCTGCCCACCTTAAATGCGTGGTCAGCCGTCAAATTCACATTGGCTTCGCCACGGAAGCCGTCTGTACCAAAGTACTTTCCCATAATTTACTCCTTTACCTTGGGGGCGATCACGCCGCCGGTCTTATAGATACTGTCTGCAGGAACAACGCCACGAACGCAGGACAGAGGATAGATGCTGGAATTTCTGCCCACCACTGTGCCGGGATTCAGCACACTGTTGCAGCCAACTTCCACGAAATCGCCCAGCAACGCGCCAACCTTCTTCTGACCGGTTGGGATGGGCTGCTCGCTGTGGATCACCACCAAGGTCTTGTCTGACTTTACATTGGAAGTGATAGAGCCGGCGCCCATATGGGATTTGTAACCCAAAATACTGTCGCCTACATAATTGTAGTGAGGCGTCTGCACATTATCGAACAGGATCACATTTTTCAGTTCCACAGAGTTACCTACCACGCAGTTCTCGCCCACTAAGGCAGAACCTCTGACAAAAGCGCAGTGGCGCACCTCCGTCCCCGCGCCAATGATGGCAGGAGCGCCCAAGTAAGCAGTAGGCGCTACCTTGGCGGTATTATGAACCCAAACCTGGGGGGAAACCTGTGTATAGTCCTCTCCCAAGGTTTCGCCCAAAGCAATAATCATATCTTTTATGCCGGGCAGTGCTTCCCAAGGATAGGTGAATTTCTGCAGGTATTCTGCTGCCAAAGTATGGGACAGATCGTATAACTGGTGAATCGTATTCATTTTACCCTCCGAACCAAGAATGAAAATTGTGAATACATAGGGAAAGTATACCACATAATCTATAAAAAATCAATTTTTTCTTTGACAATTCCCTTTCTTTTGGTATACTAAGAATATAAATCTAACAAACTGGAGGCACATATTATGGAAAAGAAAAATCCCTATGCCGGTACAAAAACCGAGAAGAATCTGTGGGAAGCGTTTGCAGGCGAATCTCAGGCCCGCAACAAATATACCTACTTTGCCAGTGTTGCCAAGAAGGCGGGTTATGAGCAGATCGCTGCTCTGTTCCTGCAGACCGCAGAAAACGAGAAGGAACACGCCAAACTGTGGTTCAAGGCGCTGGGCGAACTGGGCAATACTGCAGAGAATCTGGTAGAGGCTGCTCAGGGTGAGCACTACGAGTGGACAGATATGTATGACCGTATGGCTAGAGAGGCCGAAGAGGAAGGTTTCGATGCTTTGGCTGCCCAGTTCCGTGGTGTTGCTGCCATTGAGAAGTCCCACGAAGAGCGTTACCGCGCCCTGCTGCACAATGTGGAGACCAATGCTGTCTTTGAGAAGGCCGGTATCGTGATGTGGGAATGCCGTAACTGCGGTCATCTAGTTACCGGCACTGTCGCACCTCAGGTTTGCCCCGTCTGCAACCACCCCCAGGCATTCTTTGAAGTACGGAAAGAAAATTATTGATAATTTACAATATGCGCAAAGATGCCCGTCTGCAACAGACGGGCATCTTTTTTATTGCTTTCGTTTTTTATAATCCCAAAACAGCAATCCGCCGCAGGCAAGAAGAATGCAGGCAAATATCAAAATAGCACAGTTGCGGAAGAATTCCGCCGGGAGCATTAGAATAATAGGATCTGTCAGGCTGTCAAACAGCCAATTATCTTTTCCGGGGAAAAACAGGGTGTGAAATATCACAAACGCCTTTTCAAAGTCGATGGCCACCAAGATTCCTGTGAGCAGGAAGACTACGCTAAGGCCTGTTGCGCTCCAAAATCCGGGGGTGTGTCCAGCCAAACGGATCTGCCTTTTTCTTCCCAAAAACAGGGATACCACCAGCAGTATGGCAGATCCCGCCAGCACCCACAGATCCAGTAAAAACAATTTCCTTACATCAGCAAAGTGGCTCATACCCTCCTCTGAAAAGGGTAAACTACCGGCAGAGAAGGTATCCCCCATACCGATACAGTAGTTCATCATCTCATTATAGGCAGTCTTGATTTCCGATACTGTCAAACCAACTGCCTCGGTCAGTTCCATCGGTGCGATATGGGCATAGAAAAACGGACGGCACAGAATGGGTACGGCTATAGCACCGGATAAAATCACGAAGGCAAGCAGCACCGCCTGGGCAATACCCAAAAGTTTGTTTTTCACGAAATCCCCCTCTTCCCTTTTGGTTTAGGATAACACAAAAATCGGTAAAGCGCAATATGCTGCAATTCTTACTTGACAAATCTCTGGGATTATGATTAATTAGAAGCAGAAAATTTTCCTCAGGAGGCTCTTATGTCCCAACTTGACTTTAACAAAACCAAAGGCTTTATATGTGATATGGACGGTGTGATCTACCACGGCAGCAAGGTGCTGCCCGGTGTAGCGGAGTTCATTCACTGGCTCAATAGTGAGAAAAAGGAATATCTGTTCCTGACCAACAACAGCGGCTACACCCCCTGTGAACTGAAACTACGACTGGCCCGTATGGGTTTGGATGTACCGGAGCATCATTTTTACACCAGCGCCTTGGCAACTGCCGCATTTTTGAAGGAGCAAAGCCCCGGCTGCTCTGTATATGCCATCGGCGAAGCCGGTCTGCTGAATGCGCTGTATGAAGCCGGCTGTACCATGAATGATGTGAATCCGGACTATGTGGTCGTAGGTGAAGGCAGAACATACACTTTGGACACGCTGACTAAGGCTACCAATCTGGTGCTTGGGGGTGCAAAACTCATCGGCGCCAATTCCGATGTGACCGGTCCTATTGAAACAGGTATTGCCCCCGCCTGTCGGGCTTTGGTTGCCCCCATTGAAATGGCCACCGGCACACAGGCCTATTTCTGCGGCAAACCCAACCCCCTGATGATGCGCACCGGCCTAAAACTCTTAGGCTGCCACTCTGCCGAAGCAGTGATGATTGGTGACCGTATGGATACAGACATCATCTCCGGTTTAGAGACCGGTATGTCTACAGTGCTGGTCCTGTCCGGTGTGTCCACCATGGATACCCTTCGCACCTATGCCTACCGGCCCAATATGGTGCTGGACGGTGTGGGCGACATTGTTCGTTTGGCAAACGGAAAATAAAGCAAGATCCCCTGCCGCTTACTACGGCAGGGGATCATTTTCATAATTACTCAGCGGAAGGCTCCTCGGGGGTTTCTACCTCTTCGGTCGCTTCTATTACTGCGGGTGCTTCCTCGGTTGCCTTTTCATTGGCTTCCACGGCTGCGCCTACAGCAAGTGCTTTCTTTTTCTTAGCCATTAGCATAACGACCACAACCAGCAGTACAATTACAATCACTGCAACAACAGCAGCAATGATAATAGCAATGGTTCCGGTGTTCAGGCCATCTTCGCCGTTGGGGTTCTCATTGGAACTGCCAGGTTTGCCAACGAAATCGCCCTCGTCGTCCTTGTCAGGCTGACTGTCATTTCTGACATAGATCTTCACGGTCTGGCCGTTTTCTACCTTCACAATATCGGATTCTACAGAGTCAGTACCGGGAGCCATCTTGACTTCCTTCAAAACCTTCTCTTCTACCAAAGTATCGCCATTATAGAATGCAGCGATGATGGTGTATACCTTTTCTGTGGAGGTGGCGTTCAGCCAAGAGAAGCGGTATGCGGTATCTCTGTCTCTGGCCTGATCTTGTTCCACTTCCATACCGGTAACAGCATCGTACACGCTGAAATCTGCAGCAACGCCGGTGGGATACAGTTTGAAGTTATCCACCAGAACGGCTGCGCCGGTCACCTTATCGCAACTGACGCCGATGCCCTTCACAGGCAGGTCTACCTTCTTAGAAACAGGAACATCTTTGATTCTTGCGACCAGTCCGCCATTGGCGTCATAGACATAGTAGTCAGAGGTGTAGGCGTCTTCGGTATTGAAGTCCATATCTCTCTTGAAGGTGAATGTGCCGCCTGCGGAAACATCTAGCCCTTCAATTTCTACATAGTCATCTTCCTTGTAGTAGAAGACCATGCCGCCGGCGATCTTGAAACCGCCGTCTTCTGCCTTGCTACTACGGCCGAAACTGCTCAGCGCGATGATCTCCGCGTCGGCAGCCATATCGGAGGGAACAGTAACGGTCACTTCCCACATCTGATTCTCTGCGTAGGAGTCACCGGCAGAAATATTCTGGGGCATTTTTACGCTCTTGATAGCAAAAGTGCCATTCATTGCCAGCACTTGGTTATCACCGTTGGCCTGGATCTTACCGGAACCGGTCTTGCCCTTCTTAATTTCCCAGGCAGCCACAGGCTTTATCATGGACAGAGCAAATTCCTCGCCATCTTTGTATCCTTCAAAGTTCTCCTGGAAGGAGGGGTAATCCACATAACGGGTAGCGCTGTAACTTACCAAAGGCATCACATCTGCCGCAGTCTCAATCCAGAAACCGCAAGTGCCTACCTCACTAATTTTAGCATCTTCCAGAATCTTACCGCCGGGGAAAGTGACGGTCTGGCCATTGATGGAGAAGGTGGGGTCAGTACCCTCTACCTTGAAGTTATCCAGAGTCATACCGTCGGTGGTATCGGGCGTGATACGCCAGATATTTCGACCGTTTGCATACAT
>JAZSRS010000005.1:0-4627 GCA_045538595.1 Faecousia sp.
GCTGTCGATCGCAGTGGTTAAGCCGTCCCAAAAGTTTGTATAAAGCGTCCGATACTTTATATCTGCGCCATTGGTAAATTTGTACCAGGTTACATCCGGTTTATTTTCAAACTCCCGGACCAAAGCATCTGCACGTTCTGCAGATATGGGCTCTCCGTTGACTGTGTATTCCTGTTTCATATCGTCAACATACACAGTTTCCTGCAGGATATAGCCGCTGCCCTTAAAACGGAGTGTGGCATAGCGATGAAGCGCGGCACCCCCGCTTTGGCAGAATGAGCCATCTGTTTTCAGGCTTGTCAATTCCCGCACCCCAAACACAAATCCACACACCTGATTACCCTGAATATGAAATACTAAATAGTTTCCACCGTAGGGCGGTGTATAAACTACCAACTCCTCCACACCATCCCGGTCAAAATCCACCAGTGTATATTTCTCCAAGACGGTAGCCGTTGTCTGTGTAGGACTAAATTTATAATCCTTTAAGTAATTCGTCCCACCATTTTCATCCACAAAGGGTTTTTCACTATTTAAAACAGCAGAAAGCGGTTCGGGAAGTTCTATATTTTCTCCGGAAGAATCCGTTTCCCCGTTGGTCGGTTCCTGGGTTGCCGGGGTGGATGTATCCTTGATGGGGTCCTGCGGTTTTCGGGTGCAGGCGCTCATAGACAGCAGCAATACACCCACCAATAATAAACACAACCATTTCTTCATAACAGACTCTCCCTTCTATCATTTTCTAATTTTATTGAATGTCACCAATCCCAGTCCATATTCTGATCGAACAGGCGGCAAGCAACCGGCGCGCCCATCATAGGACATTGCCGTTTTGATCATGCCACACAATTTTATGATTGGCAGCCTCAAAATACTGCCGGGTCTTTTGGTCATATTCGAATCTGGTCACCTTTTCCTCATTGAAGTAATACGTATAGGGATAGTTTACCCCCTCCACAATCGTATAGCCCTCCCACTTGGAAAAGGAAACACGAAAAATTTCCCTGGCGTTTGCATCCAACACATAGTATTCATACGTTACATCGTTGGGCCGGTAGCCGTGCTTTTCAAACAGGAACGCACCGTTGCCAAGAGGTCTGCTATGTGCATTTTTCTCTGTATGCCAGTGATGCAGTTTCCCGTTTTGAACGGTAAAAATGTATGTTTCCGTGGTTCTGATGCACAGTTCAGGAATCCCGTCGCCGGTCATATCACAGTAGGCATACATAAAATCCTCCACGAAGGGATCCACACTCTTCACATAGGAATCACATGACCTTCCTATCCCATTGTGCAACGCAGTGATTCTGCCTGCCAGGAAAGACTCATACAGAACTATATAATCTGCTGTTGCATTCTCTTGATATCCCACCCAAGTTACACTGGGTTTGATATTGAATTCGGAAAGAAAAGCATACCGTTCTTCGCGGGTAACCTTTTCCCCGTTTATTTTGTATGTGCTGCTGTCGAAATATGCCATCTCGTGGATCTTATACTTATTCTTTGAAAACTGCAATGTGCAATATGTATGTGTTGTAACGCCCTCACTTTGGACAAAGGATCCGTCTGCCTTTAGATTGGTGATTTCACTCTCCTCAAATTCATAGCCATACACCTTATTCCCATCCAAACGGAAGACCATACACACATCGCAATCCGGGGCAACATAAGCAATCAGTTCGTTTTTACCATCGCCGTCGAAATCTACCAGAGCAAATTTTTCCGGAACAGCCTTGTACTTCCGCTTGGCCTTTAGTTTGTAATTTTTTAGGTAAACCCGATTGCCGGATTCACTGACAAATGTTTTTTCACTGCTCAGCACCCGCAGAAGCATATCCGTCTCTTCCGTAAACAGCATACTCTGGGCGGCAATCGTAGTATTCCATTTCTCATCGCCTAAATCCCACACCGAGTCATCTTTGTAATAGGGAGACATTTGGGGATCTTCTCTGTCTGGAATGAGTCCGTCAGTGGACTTTGCGGAGAACTGCTGAACAGTCTCCCGTTCTCCGGCATCGGTATAGGTGCTTTCCCTCACCCACACAGAATCCCCATCCCTCTCCGGCTCCCAACTCAGACCCCGAACAATAGCAAAATCCTCTGCCGCAGCATTATACTTGTACATACCGTAATTGGTCAGCATGCTTGCCGTTCTGTGAGACAGCACCATCCCGTTTTCCATATCCAGAACCAGATTAGGGAGTTCCTGAATGGTAGGCGCATGCACATATTGCCCTGCTTCCCTGTCCCAGACATAACCCTGATAAAAGTAGCCGCTGGCCGCCCGCTGATGGGGAACAACAATATCTGCATAGCCGTCGAAGGAGATGTCTATGTATATCGGCTCCTGGATAAACCATTCATTTTCATTGAAACGGATGGTCTGGATCTCCTTACCGGAGGCTTTCTCGGTTATGATCAATTCCTTTGTGGTTCGGGAAGCGCCTTCCACATCCACCAGTTTGTATGTATGGATTCTATCCTTTTGAATTCTGGAATACCAATTATCGTTAAAGACAGCAATCGGGTCTGTCAGGAAACACACTGCGGCAGCCATACTGGCAAGGATCGCCGCTATGATGATCCAAAAGGCGGGTTTTTTATACTGCAGTACAGATTTCACTCTACTTTTCACGCCCACCTCTCCAAAAGCCAGGGGGCAGGCAGCAATCACCCGACGGTTTACACTGCATTTCAATAAGGCCTGAGAGTAGTCTGCCTTCTGCTGGCCGGACAGTTCCTTTATAACCTTCTCATCGCAGGCAAGTTCAATATCCCGACAAAGCATTACATACCCAAGCCACATCAGCGGATTAAACCAATGCAGCGCCAACAGCAGAAAACCGAAGGGTTTCCACAAATGATCTTTCCTGCGAATATGGGCATTTTCATGGGCGATCACATGCTCCATATCCTGTGTGTCCATAGAAAAAGGAAGATAGATCGTGGGCTTTATCGTGCCAAGAACGAACGGAGAAACAACAGTTTCACATTGGTACACCGAATCCCGTAGCAACACAGCCGTACAGACCTTTCTGCGCAGGCATATATAACTGATCCCGGTATATAGGAGCATTGCCACTATACCCAGCAGCCAAATGCCGACAGCAACGGGTATCAATACTTGTAAAGGATTTGCGCTCTCCCCGGGTGTGGGCGAGAACGATCCGCTGATAATTGGATTCACTGCATCGTTGATTACAGGGATTCCCGTATTGACGGTGGGAACAGATTCCACCATGATCTCAGGACTGATTGTCTGGGAACTGGGGATCAAACTTACCACACTCTCAATGGAAAAAGGGCAAATAAGACGGATAGCCACAATGCCCCACAGGACAACCGAGATCCATTTGGGCGCCTTCTGCAAAAGAAGCCTTAACAGCAATACCGCAAGAACGATCCAACCTGCAGAAATGCTCATATTGATGATCTTCAGAAACATATCAGTCATTGGGCATCTCCTTTCCGATAACGGTCAATGATTTGTTGCACTGTGTCAATTTCCTCATCAGAAAGTTTTTGACTCCTTGTAAATGCAGCGATAAAAGAGGGCAGAGACCCCTCAAAGGTCTTTTCTACCATTTCACAGATTTCTGCTGCCTGTACTTGATCCTTAGTTACCAATGCAGAAACCACGGCGTTTTCATTTTTCAGCACGCCCCGTTCCGATAACCGTTTAATCACCGTATATGTGGTGGTAGATTTCCACCCTAAACGTTCCCGGCAAAGGCGTACAAGTTCCCCTGATTTGATCGGTTCATGTTCCCATAAAATCAGACAAAAGCGGTACTCACTCTCAAAGACTTTCGGCGTATTCACAAGCATCCTCCTTTTTACTAATGCATTAGAGTAATTACAGTCTAATGCATTAGAGTTTCTTTGTCAATGGGCAAATATAAAAAAAGAAAAAAAGAGCATACTGTCGAAACAGTACGCTCTTTTATTCTTGATTGACTGGGATTAAACCAGTTCGATGACTGCCATTTCAGCAGCGTCGCCACGGCGTGCGCCGGTGCGGGTTACTCTGGTGTAGCCGCCGTTACGGTCAGCATACTTGGGAGCGATCTCGTCGAACAACTTCTTAGCCACATCTTCCTTAGTAATAAAAGACAGGGCTCTGCGGTAGTTGGCCAGACCGGCCTTCTTGCCCAGGGTAATCATCTTTTCAACAACGGGCTGAACTTCTTTTGCGCGGCAGAAAGTGGTTTCCATCTTGCCGTTCTCCAGCAGATCGGTTACCTGCTGACGCAGCAGTGCCTTTCTCTGTGCGCTGGTCTTGCCCAGTTTGCGAGTACCAAACATGAACGTTTCCTCCTTTTTGAAAGGTTAATTGTTGCTGCCGGAATCCTCACTGGCCAGGGACAGACCCATCATTTCCAGTTTCTTCTGCACTTCGTCCAGGGACTTCTTGCCCATATTTCGCACCTTCATCATATCCTCACCGGTCTTGCTGATCAGATCAGCCACGGTGTTGATGTTGGCACGCTTCAGGCAGTTGAAACTACGGACAGACAGATCCAACTCGTCAATGGTCATTGCCAGTTTGGTATCGGGGCGGTCAAGGGACTTCTCCACGACGGTAGAACCGGTGCTGACGGTATCAGACAGGTTGGTGAACACAGTC
>JAZSRS010000181.1:0-19149 GCA_045538595.1 Faecousia sp.
ACACAAGATATATTCCCTCCACGTCAAACTGGATATTGCACCCCGTATTGATCTGAGAACCACGCATAAGTCCCTCTGTTATGTACATGAAAGCCAGGAATTATCAGGGACGATATAAGCAAACCAAGCGCTTGATTTCTTTGTACTTTCAGGATATAATTCTGCTAGGATAATTTGATTACGCTGTCATATTTGCAAAAGAAGTTTTGTTGGGAGGTGGGGAATTGGATACAAATATACTTGAGAGGCTCAGCCGGGTCACGGCAGAGGAGCAGGCCATTCTCAGTGGTCGTAGCACAATTGACCGAGCACTGTACATGGAAGGTCGGGACAATACCGTCAACGCCCGGAAACTCCTGGCCTCCGGAAAGTTGATTACGCTCCGGCCACATACCCGGTTTATCCACTTCCCGGAGCACCGACACGACTACGTGGAGGCGGTGTACATGTGCGCCGGTCAGAGCATCCACATTGTCAACGGCTCCACCGTCTGTCTGCGTCAAGGAGATCTGTTGTTTATGAATCAGAATGCCACCCACGAAATCCTTCCCACGGAAGATGAAGATCTAGCAGTGAATTTCATCATCCTGCCGGAGTTTTTCACCAGCGTTCTGCTTCTCATTGAAGAACAGGAAAGCCCTTTGCGACGATTTCTGGTAGACTGCCTCTGTGGGCAAACCAGTGATGCCGGCTTCCTCCACTTTCGGGGCGCTGATATCCGTTCCATCGAAAATCTCGTTGAAAATCTGCTGCATATCCTTCTGGAAGAGTCTCCAAACCGACGAAAAATGAGCCAGATGACCATGGCGCTGCTGTTTATGGAACTGATGGCTCACACGGAGACCCTGGATACTCAGGACCGGGAACAGGCCACAGTGTTCCGTGTCCTGTCCTACATCGAAACCCACTACACCGCCGGTAGCCTCACGGAGCTGGCAAGTCTTTTGCACTATGACCTTTACAGCCTGTCCCGGGAGATCAAGCGTCAGACCGGCAAGACTTACACCCAGTTGGTCCAAGAAAAGCGGCTGGCCCAGGCCGTCTTTCTGCTGAAAAATACGGACCGCACCGTGGACCAGATCGCCGGAGCCGTGGGCTATGAGAATATGGGCTACTTTCACAGAATATTCAAAGAAGCCTTCGGGGTCTCCCCCAGAAACTGTCGGCTGCAAATCAGGTAACTTTTTTGGATAAATGAAGACCTCCTTTCCATGTTTTGGCTGTGCTATAATGGCACCACAACGGGAAAGGAGGTCTTTTCTGCTTTTATGAAATATTGTCTTGCTATTGATATCGGTGCCTCCTCCGGCCGTCATATTGTTGGCTGGCAGGAGCAGGGGCAGCTACAAACAAAAGAAGTGTATCGGTTCCCCAACGGTGTCCGCGAAGAAAATGGGTATCTGGTCTGGGATGTGGACGCACTAGTGGGATATGTGAAAGAGGGCATCCACCGTGCAAAAGCGGAATTTCCTGCCATTTTCAGCCTGTCCGTGGACACCTGGGGTGTGGACTATGTGCTGTTGAAAGGAAAAAAGGAAGTCCTTCCGGTCTATGCCTACCGAGACAAGCGTACCGAGGCTGTAATTCCGCAGGTACATGAAAAAATGTCCTTCTCTGAGCTGTATTGCCGTACAGGCTGTCAATTCCAGCCATTCAATACTATTTACCAACTTTACGACGATAAGGTGAATGGTCGTTTGGAAGGTGTCACGGATCTTCTTATGATGCCGGAATACTTACTCTACAAACTCTGCGGTAACAAAGCAAGAGAATATACCAATGCTACTACGACCGGCATGGTGAATGCCCAAACCGGCGAATTCGACTTAGAGATTGTAGAGAATTTGGGCTTCCCCAAGCACCTGTTCCCCAAGTTGACCCAACCGAGAACGATGATCGGAGAATACGAAGGCATCCAATGCGTTCTCTGCGCTACCCATGATACCGGCTCCGCGGTAGAGGGCATTCCCATGGACGGCAATCACCCCTATATTTCTTCCGGCACATGGAGCCTGCTGGGTGTCAAGACACCCAAGCCCATTACCGATGCAGGCAGTGAAAAGGCCAACTACTCCAATGAAGGCGGTGTGGGCTACAACCGCTATCAGAAGAACATCATGGGTATGTGGCTGGTGAACGAGTTACAAAGAGAACTTTGTCCCAACACGCCATTCCCGGAAATCGTAAAGTTGGCGGAAGCAAGTGACTGTGAAATGCTGGTGGATGCCAACGCACAGGAGTTCTTATCTCCCAAGAGTATGAAAGCATCCTTTGACAAGGCAACCGGTCATCATCTGAAAACCACAGGTGACTATTTCCGTTGTGCCTACCGTTCCTTAGCGGTCAGCTACAAGCAAGCCATTGACGAACTGGAGCAAAACACCGGCGACACCTATGAAAAACTCTATATCGTAGGCGGCGGCGCTAAGAATACATTCTTAAATAAACTCACCGAAGAAGCCACCGGTAAGCAGGTAATTGCATTGCCCATTGAAGCAACCGCTCTGGGTAATTTGAAAATTCAGATGGAGGTATGATCATGTCTTACATTGAAACAAAAGCCAAATACGCAGCCATCGGTGTGGATACTGATGCTGCCATTGAGAAACTAAGATCTGTTCCCGTTTCCCTGCATTGCTGGCAGGGTGACGATGTGAGAGGCTTTGACACCGATCCCACTAAGCCCCTTACCGGCGGAATCCAGACTACCGGCAATTATCCCGGCAGAGCCAGAACTCCCGAGGAACTGATGGCAGATCTGGACATGGTGCTGAAACTGTGCCCCGGCACCAAGAAGATGAACCTCCACGCTTCCTATGCCATCTTTGAAGATGGTGATTGGGCAGACCGGGACAAGCTGGAACCCAAACACTTCAAAAAGTGGGTGGATTTCTGCAAGGAGCGGGGCCTGGGCTGTGAGTTCAACCCCACCTTCTTCTCCCATCCCAAAGCAAACGGTCTGACCCTGTCCTCTCCCGACCCTGAGATCCGCAAGTTTTGGATAGACCATGGCAAGGCATGTATCCGCATTTCCAATTATCTTGCGGAGCAACTGGGCCAGCCATGTATTATGAACATTTGGATCGGCGACGGTTTCAAGGATGTGCCGGCTGATCGCCTGGGCCCCCGTGTCCGGTATAAGGAAGCCATCGATGAAATCCTTAGCGAGCCTTTCGACTTTAATATGGTCAAGCCTTGTGTGGAAAGCAAGGTGTTTGGTATCGGTGTGGAGGCCTACACCGTGGGTTCGGCTGAGGTTGCCTTGAGTTATGCGGCTATGAACAAGGATAAGTGCATTCCTTTGATGGATAACGGCCATTACCATCCCACGGAGGTCGTCAGCGATAAAATTCCTGCACTGCTGGCATTCTTCCCGGAAATTGCCCTGCATATCACTCGTCCAATCCGCTGGGACAGTGACCATGTGGTTTTACTGGATGACGAGACTAGGGAGATCTGTAAGGAGATCGTCCGCTGTGGTGGCCTTGAGGGCCGTGTGAACATCGCTCTGGACTACTTTGATGCATCTATCAACCGCATTTCTGCCTGGACGGTTGGCTTCCGTAATGTACAGAAGGCCCTGCTGATGGCATTGTGTACCCCCGACTATACCGCTATTCAGAATGCAGACAACTGGACGGAACTAATGGTACTGCAGGAAGAACTAAAGACTATGCCATTTGGAGAAATCTGGACGGAGTACTGCCGTGTTTGCGGCGCACCTGCTGACGGAGAATGGTTTTGCCACGTCAAGCAGTATGAAACCGACGTGCTGAGTAAGAGAGGATAAACATATGTACTACGAAACTGATGAACAGCGGATAGAGGCGTTTGTAAAACTGTCTCACATCGGTGGCAGCCGTGCCGACTATGTTCAAGGCGGCGGCGGTAACACATCCGTAAAACTGAAAAACGGCCAAATGGCCATCAAGGCTTCCGGCTTCTGCCTGAAGGATATCGAAAAGGATAACGGCTACGCAGTGCTGGATAGCACCGCACTGTGCAGATTCTACCGGGAGCACAACGCGGAGGATTTTGAAGACTGTGAGGCTGCCGGTGCCCAGTGTACGAAGGAGAACATCCTGATTGTCGAGGGTTTGCCCACGCTGCGGCCTTCCGTAGAAGCAGGCTTCCACTCCATTCTCAAGACCTACGTTCTGCACACCCACAGTGTCTTTGCTAACCTGGCAGCATGTACCATCGGTGGCAGAGAAGTTGTCCAAGAGGCATTTAAATATGCCCCCTACACCTGGGGGTGGGTCGACTACCAGGATCCCGGTGCAAAACTGGCCTTTGCTATCCGTGACGAACTGAATCGCGTGGAGAGAGAAACAGGTAGAGTTCCTGCGGTGATCATCATGCAAAACCACGGTATCATCGTCCACGATGACGATGCTGTCAGTTGTCTGGCAATCCATGCCGACGCCAATGTGCGTTTGGCTGCCCACTATGGTTTGGCAGAAAATGCATTCCCCAGAGTTACCATTAAGGAACTGGCAGGCGGTGTCTATAAGGCCACCACCCCTTACTTAAAGGAGCACATGGAGAACTGCATCTATACCCAGGATCAGCTGCTGTATGAACCTTTGTATCCTGATCAGATGGTGTTCCTGGTAGGTACTTACTTCCAGAACAAAGAGGATATTGATGAAGGTCAGGCTGTCTCCAGTACGAAAACCGGTGAACTGCTGCTGCGCATGAGCAGGCAAAAGGCACAGGCTTTGACAGAGGTGTTGACCGCAGTATTCTTCGTTATTGAACATGTGCAGAAGAATGGCTATACCGTTTCTACCATGAGTGACGCCGCCAGAAACTTCATCTCCAACTGGGAGAGTGAAAAGTACCGCAGTTCCTTAAACGAGAAGAAATAACAGGAGGTATCTATGAATATCAATTACATTCATCCTGCTGACCAACTGGTAATGTTTATGCAGCGCATTTATAGTAAGGGTATGACCACCACTTCCGGCGGTAACCTGTCCATCATGGACGAAGATGGCAATATCTGGATTACCCCTGCTGGCGTTGATAAGGGCACACTGAACCGAAACGATATTGTCTGTGTCAAGGCGGACGGTACGGTTGTGGGTATGCACAGACCCTCCTCTGAACTGCCCTTCCATGCGGCGGTCTATATGATGCGCCCCGATTTGAAGGCTGTTCTCCATGCCCATCCCCCTGCGCTGGTGTCTTTCTCCATTGTAAGAAAGTGCCCCAATCTGGATTTGATGCCTTCTGTCCGTAAAATGTGTCCCGAGGTGAAGATTGCCACTTATGCGGTTCCCGGCAGTGAACAGCTGGGTGAGAATATTGGTAAGTGTTTCCGGGAGGGCTGTGACATCGTCCTGCTGGAAAACCACGGTGTCTGTATCGGTGCCAAGGATATGTTTACTGCTTTCCAGCGTTTTGAAACCCTGGATTATGCAGCCAATCTGGAGATTTTGGCCAATAGAATCGGTACTCCCAAGCCTCTGGATGAGGCCGCCTACCGGGTCACCCAGACCCGAACCCATCTGAAAATGGACGATTTTATCCCCAGCAGCCACTCAGTAGAGGAACTGGCAGCTCGCAGGGATATGATCACTTTAATCCGTCGTTCCTATAAGCAGGGTTTGTTCACCGCAACCCATGGTACATACTCTGTCCGTCTGTCTGATGGCAGTTTCCTCATCACGCCTTTTGGCATGGATAGAGCTTATCTGGAAGAGGATGACCTAGTACGGGTCAAAGCGGGTATGAAGGAGATGGGCAAGACCCCCTCCCGCGCAGTGGGTCTGCACGAAAAGATTTACAACACGCATCCGGAAATCAGCGCAGTGTTGCTTGCTCAGCCTGTTCACGCGATGGCATTTGCCGTGACCGATACGGAATTCGATCCCCGTACCATCCCCGAAAGTTATATCCTTCTGCGGGATGTAAAGCGGATGCCTTACGGACAGAATTATACCCAGCAGGATCTGACCGCTGCATACTTTGGCGAGGTCACGCCTGCAGCCATGGTGGAGAATGACTGTGTCATCGTTACCGGCAATACTCTGCTTCAGGCCTTTGATCGGCTGGAAGTCATGGAATCCACCGCTCACTCCATCATCAATGCAGCTGCAATCGGTGATATCGTTCACATCTCCAAAGAAGAAATCGACAATTTGAAAGTGGCCTTCCATTTGAAAGATTGACGCATATTTTTCTATAACAATCAGCTTTCGCTCAGCTATGAAAAAGGTGCAGATGATAGGATTCATCTGCGCTTTTTTCTATGGAATAGCTAATCCACATCAGGCTATATCGGTAGTGTATATTTACATAAGCAAAACGACTGCATTATGATAATGAGAATAATAAAAAAGAAATAGCAGGTAGTCCAAAAACCACCTGCTATTTGAGATAATACGAACGAATATGCAACAATATGCAACGATTCCCAATCACCAAATGAAAATCAAACTTAACGGATTTCCGTTAAGTTCAATTCTGTTCTTTAACAGATTTAAGTGCAAATTCTCCATAACCCATAGTTATTAGACTTTCTGCAATCAAAAAGCAATCAATCTGTATCACCCTGTGTACGGAGTTAGTAACTTTTCTTTATTATACGATGGATTCCGGAAAAGTGCAAGACGCAAGATCGTGTCTAGCATTGCTCGGACAGGAGCAGAAAAGATTTGGTCACTCCCACTCGATGGCGGTTTTTTGGTTTCGTGGATATGTAGTGGTTGCTGGTATATTAACATTCGAGATGTAGTGCTATTATACCAGTTATTTTCTTTTACCACACTTTTGTTGGTCAAAAGTTGGTCACCGTTTAGGGAATACACGGCTCAAGTTTTACGTTGCTTTGCATCGGTCATCTTACCGCTTCCTAATATTTTTTAATTTCCATTTTGTTTATTTTATCAAAAAGCATAAATATGTCAAGGCTCACATAATCGTCATAACTGATTTGGCCAAGAGGCAAATTACCTGCTACTACAATATGGTGTCCGACGAGCCTGCGTGCTGAAACTGGGAAGGGAGCGTGAAGGTATGTTTGTTCCATTTAATTTAGCGCTAGATCGCTTGGGTGTGCTCTTATAATTTAAAATATTGCACTGGCCTAGAAGGGATTTGCAATCAACGGCCACAGTCAGATCACCGTAATCCCAATCCGCCGGTGTCAAACCTGCATACTACAATGTCACAGCCGTGTAGCGATCGTGGTCTCTTTTGTAATTCCAGGTATGAGGGAACGGATTCTGCACAGAGAGAATAACAATATATTTTCGAGTGGCTTTCCTTCTATGAAGGACTCCGTCTGGGTGTAACGCTGGTGCAGGAACAGAAGGAGATGGAGAAAAGAAGAACATTGCCACCCGCCTGAATTCCTACATTGAAAGGCATCCCTTTGATCTGGGATACAGCGATTGCAAGACAGTGCAGGACCAGTTTTAAGAAACTCCAAAGACCAGAAGTCTTTGGAGTTTCTTGTATATAGGGGTGTTAGTTTGCGGTGGCACGGAACTGACTTTTGAATTCGTTCAGAGAATAGCATAACCAGACAAGCGCACTTAAGGTTTCGGCGTATGGTCGCTTTGGAAACCTGTCTGTGAGAAGGGTGGTGTAACCACGGACACCACCTTAAAATCCTCGGTGCCGTGAAGGTTCATACACATATGAAGCTCGCCCGGCTCGACGAACACCGTATCACCCGGCACCAGATCAAAGACGGTGTCATTGACCTTGACCTGTCCCTTGCCTGCAATGCAGTAGAAAGTCTCCTCCTGGGTATCGTGAATGTGAGGATTGCTGGTAACTCCGGGGGGATAGGTGCAGGTGCCCAGCCATACGTTTTTCGAACCCACCGTCCAGGGGGCGATTATGTGGGTAATGGTACGGGCGTAGGGGGCGGGGAAAATATCCTTGGGGGCTTCGGATTCTCTTACAAATTTCATAATATCTCCTCTTTTACAGAAGTTCATTTGTCTTGCGGACGCCCAGCTTGTGGATCAGCACCACCATATGCAGGAAGGTCAGATCCCGGGCACTGCGGGGGTTGTAGCCGGTCAGTTCGTAGATTTTGTTCAGTCGGTACTGGATCGTATTCTTGTGCAGACAGAGAGTTTGTGCGGTTTGATCCACGGAGCGGTTGGCGTTGATATATGCTTGCAGGATATTGACGGAGTTGTCAATGGCCGCACTATCATCGTAATTGCGAAATACATAGTTGAATACCCGCTGCAAATGGCGACGGTTAGCGGTAGAGACAATCAGCTCCAAGTCAAACAACTCAAAAACAAAAATCTCGTGATCCGGCGTGTCTCGGGAGGCATTACAGGCTAGCCGGGCAGATTCATAGGACAGTTTAATCTGGCTTTGATTCCGGCAGGGGCTGCTGATGCCGATGGCACAGTCCACATTCAACTGCTGTAGGGCGGCTTTCAGGTCCGTCATAATTGCTTTGGCACGGCCGGTATCGGCGGTATTCAGCATCACTACAATAGATTGACCCAAGGCAGACACAATGTGCATCTTATCCAGATCCTCTATAAAGCGTTCTGTGTACAACAGGATGTCCTGATTTCGTTGGTCAGTGTCAACGCTCTGTAAGCTATTGATAACACAGACCACCCTTGGGCTACGCAGATCAATGCCGAAGCTTTTGGCATGCAGTTCGAATTCGGGGGATTCGTCCGTAAATATCCAGCTATACACAAAATTGGAAAGCATCTGCCGCTGATTGGCTTTGCTCTTTTCCTCATAAAATTCCAGTAGTTGCTGCTGGACAAAGGCGCGGACGATCTTACAGAACACCTTCACCTCGCCGGGGTCACCGGTGATGCCAAGGGAGCCTACGACAGCCCCTTTATACCACAGGCACTGATTGACACCGGGGAGTAAATCCAGAGAATTTTCGGATTGGTAGTCCACAATCAGCATGTCCTCATTGTTCTGCAGCATACGGGCAATATCTTCGCTGCGAATACCCAGTCGGGCCCGGTTGGTGGCAGCGATGACGATACCCTCCCGGTTGCAGATGACCACATTGTGGTTGATCAAGTTACCAATGCTGTCCACGATAGACTGCATATTTTTTTGGGAAAACAGATTTTCGATGGAAACAACTGTGTGGTTGGGCATAAGGCCTGCCTCCTTATTCCGGATATTCTTATTATGGACAGAAAGTTGGGGTTTGTCAAGACCTGGTATATAGTTTCTGTAACAGGATTCGGCTGTAAAATTTGGTATGGAGTCCGTTGTTGCAGACGGGTTAACGCGGTATAATATTGACAGCAAACGCCCCTTGCGTGGCAAATACAATATTTAACAAATCACAAGGAGGAACTAATATGAAGATTGAGCAACTACACAAAATTGCGGTCATCGGTGCCGGTGATATGGGTCACGGAATCGCCCAGGTAGGTTTGATGGCCGGATTTGAAGTGAATCTGTGCGATATCAAGCAGGAATTTGTGGATCGCGGCATCTCCAGAATCTACGCAAGTCTGGATAAGCTGGCATCTAAGGGCAAAGTGGATCCGGAACTGGTGGACAAGGTCAAGGGCGGCCGCCTGAATGGCTATATTTCCATCGCCGAAGCCGTCAAGGATGTAGATTTTGTTATGGAAGTTGTCCCCGAAAGAATGGACATTAAACTGACTACTTTGGCGGCCATCGACGCTGCCGCTCCCGCTCACGCCGTCATCGGCACCAACACCTCTACCATGAGCATCACCAAGCTGGCTGAGGCTACCAAGCGTCCCGATATGGTCTTTGGCATGCATTTCTTTAACCCCGTAGTTTTGATGCGTCTGGTGGAAGTTATCAGAGGCGAGAAGACCTCTGATGAGTCCCTCCGATTTGCTTGCGATTATGTAAACCTGCTGGGCAAGAAGCTGATTGTAGCACAGAAGGACACCCCCGGTTTCATTGCCAACCGCATCGCCGCACCTGTGGTCGTTTACAACGGTCTGATGCTGGATGTGGAGCATTTTGAGCCTGCGGATATTGACTTCTCCATGATGAAGATCGGTCAGAAAATGGGACCTATGGAGTTGGCTGATTACTCCGGAGTAGATGTGATGGCCGCCTGCCAGGACTACTACCACGAGCATCTACACTCCGAGTATGGCTCCAGCGAGGCTGCCAAGGCTCTGCTGGCTGCCAAGCATTTTGGTGTCAAATCCGGTCAGGGCTACTACACCTGGCCTGAAAAAGGACGCCCCATCATTGATGAAAGCAAATGGACCGGTAAATATGATACCAATATTCCCTTCTTCATTCAGGCAAATGAGTCCACCAAGCTCTATGAAGACGGTGTCTGCAGTCTGGAAGAGTGTGATATTGCTATGGAATACGGCTACAACACCGCCGGACCTGTGGAATTTATCAAGCAGTTTGAGCCTGCATATGTTGCCCAGAAGTTGCAGGAAGTTGCCGACAAGTTTGGCCGTGAGATCTTCAAACCCACGGAAACTATTAAAACCGGTGCTTATTTGAAGTAATCGACAATCATATTTATTACATAAAGGAGAGAAATATTATGGATAATATCGTATTGGTATCCGGTGCAAGAACCGCCGTTGGTAAATTTGGCGGCTCTCTGAAGGATTTTGAAGCATCCGATCTGGGTGCGATCGCGATCAAGGCAGCGATTGAAAGAGCCGGCCTGAAGCCCGAAGATGTTGACGAGGTGGTTATGGGCAATGTTGCCTCTGTCGCTGAGAACGCATTTATGGCCCGTCTTTGCTCTGTGAAGGCAGGTATCCCCTATAGCGCAGGTGCTATCACTGTCAACCGCCTTTGTTCCTCCGGTCTGCAGGCCATTGTTACTGCGGCCCACGAAATTCAGAGCGGCTTTGCCAACATCGTCGTTGCCGGCGGTGCTGAGAGTATGGACAACATTCCCTTCTACCTCCGCAAAGCCCGTTTTGGCTACCGTATGGGCCACGGCGAATTTGAAGACGGCCTGATCACCGCACTGTCCGATCCCTTCACCCGCAACCACATGGGCATCACCGCAGAGAATATCTGTGCCAAGTACAACCTGACCCGTGAGGAGCAGGACGCTTATGCCGCTATCAGCCAGCAGCGTGCACAGGCCGCCAGAGATGCCGGCAAGTTTAAGGACGAGATCGTTCCTGTGGAAGTGCAGGTCAGCCGCAAGGAGACCAAGATCTTCGATACCGACGAATACATTCGCGACAACACCACCGTTGAGTCCCTAGCACGGCTGAAGCCCGCCTTCCCCAAAGATGTAAACGGCAATCCTACCACCGGCACGGTTACCGCCGGCAATGCCTCCGGCATCAATGATGCCGGTGCGGCTGTGGTGGTTATGAAGGAATCCGAAGCTCTCAAGCGGGGCTTGAAGCCCATTGTCCGTCTGGTAGATGCTGCCGTGGCAGGCGTGGATCCCGCACTGATGGGTACCGGCCCCATTCCTTCCACACAGAAGCTGCTGGAAAAGACCGGCTTGACTGTGGACGACATCGGCCTGTACGAACTGAACGAGGCTTTCGCTGCACAGGCGATCGTCTGTATCCGTGAGTTGGGTCTGGATCCTGAGAAGGTCAATGTAAATGGCTCCGGTATCTCGATCGGACACCCCATCGGTGCCACCGGTGCCATGATCACCATTAAACTGATGAACGAGATGGTTCGCCGTCAGGAACGCTACGGCATCGCCTCCTTGTGCATTGGCGGCGGTCAGGGTCTGTCTGTACTGTTTGAGCTGTACGAATAAGGTATATAGGGATTGGGAGAATGTCTGGAAAGGATTCTCCCAATTCTGCCAGTTTATGATATGGAGAACATACTGTGAAAAAAGCAAATATTATCACCGCTCAGGAAGCGGTAAATATGATTCAAGATGGCAGCACCTTATGCACCATCAGCATGACCCTGATCTCCTGTTGTGAGACACTGCTGAAAGAAGTGGAGCGTAAGTTCCTGGAGGAGGGACACCCCAGAGATCTGACCTACTTCCATACCTGCGGCCAGGCTGCTATGAAGCAGCACTTCGGTATCCAGCGGCTGGCTCATGAGGGTCTTCTCAAGCGGATCATCGGCGGGCACTGGGGTCAGGCTTCTGAGCTTATGCAGCTGATCAGCGAAAATAAGCTGGAGGCATTCAATCTTCCCCAGGGCCAAATGGCCAATATGTTCCACTCCATGGCTCTGCGGGAACCCGGTAAGCTGAGCAAGGTGGGACTGGGTACGTTCATTGATCCCCGCCTGGAAGGTGGCAAAATGAACCAGCGAACCAAGGACTGCGGCTACGATGTAGTGGACCTGGTGGAAGTAGACGGTCAGGAGTATATCCGTTATAAGGAAATACCCATTGACACCCTGTTTATCCGTGGCACTTCTGCCGATGAGTTTGGCAATATCTCCACCGAGGAGGAGGCTATACCCCTGGAGGTGTGGCCTGCGGTCATGGCAACCAAGCGTTTTGGCGGTAAGGTCATCTGCCAGGTGAAGAATCTGGTCAAGGGCGGCTCGCTGAATCCCAAGGCGGTTACCGTTCCCGGTGTGTTTATAGATGCCGTCGTGGTCTGTCCCAACCCCATTGAGGAGCATCGGCAAACCTACTCCTGGTACTTTGACCCGGCCTACTCTGGCCAGAGCAAGGCACCAGAGTCTGCGGCAACACCTGCTCCCAGCGGTATCCGTAAGTTCATTGCTCGCCGTGCGGTGATGGAGTTGGATCCCGACATGGCGATCAATATCGGCACCGGTATCCCTAACGACGTGATCGGACCCATCATTGCCGAGGAAAATGTTTCTGACGATGTGCTGATCACCGTTGAGTCCGGCATTTACGGCGGCGTTCCGGCTGAAACCATCGACTTCGGCATCGCCATGAATGCCCAGGCACTGGTCCAGCACGACCGTCAGTTTGAGTTCTACAACGGCACCGGCATTGACTGCACCTTCATGGGTGCCGGCGAAATGGACCCCAACGGCAACGTCAACTCCACCCGCATGGGCAGCATGGCTGCCGGTGCCGGCGGTTTCATTGACATTACCGCTACCGCCAAGAAGGTGATCTTCTGCTCCACTTTTACCGGCAAGGGTCTGAAGGTTTCCTTTGACGAGGACGGACTGCACATTCTGAATGAAGGCTCTGTCAAGAAGCTGGTGAAGAAAGTGCAGCAGGTCTCCTACAACGGCAAGCTGGCCCGTGCAAACGGACAGAAGATGTTCTATGTAACCGAGCGTGCGGTGTTTGAGATGACCGAGGAAGGTCCTGTGCTGATCGAAATCGCCAAGGGCATCGATCTAAAGAAGGACATTTTGGACCAGATGGAATTTACCCCCAAGATCTCCCCCGATCTGAAAGAGATCCCCACCAATCTGTACTGCGAGGGACCTTTCGGCTTAAAGCAGATTTTGGACAGAAAGAGGGGTTAAGCCTATGGACAGAACAAGAATTCATCATATCGGCATCGTTCTCCCGAACAGGGAGCGTGCGGAGCAGTTTATGGAGATCTTCAATTTCCAGAACGACTGCGAGGAATATGTAGAGGCTTATCATGCCCAGTGCATCTTCACCAAGTGTAAGGATCAGGAAGTGGCGGTGGAATTCATCATCCCTACCGAAGGTGTACTGACCCAGTATAACAACGGTAAGGGCGGTATCCATCACATCGCCCTGCAGGTGGACGATGTGGAGGCCGTACGTAAGGAGTACGAGGAGAAGGGACTGAAGATGCTGGAGGAGGCTGCCGTTCCCGGCGCCTGCGGTGTCATTGTCAACTTCCTACGGCCCAAATACGGTGCAGGCATTTTGGTTGAATTTGTGCAGCGTCTGAATGAGGACAGCGTGTAAGCGACATGTTGTGAGGAAATAGCTATGTACACAAAACGTGTAGGTGTTGTGGGCGGCGGTATGGTCGGTGCCAGTATGGCCAGCTTGTTTGCTGGCAACGGAATCCCGGTTACGTTGGTAGAGCAGGAGCAGTTTCTTCCCAAAGCTAAGGAAAACTGTGCCAGTGTCTTTACAGACTTGGTCACCCATAATCTGATGACCGAAAACCAGCGTCAAATCACCGAAACTTACCTTGAGATCACCGCAGATTATAACCGTCTAAAAGAGGTAGAATTTATTTTCGAATGCGTTTTCGAGCGGACGGAAGTAAAGCATGCGGTTTACAAGGTTTTGGAGTCCGTCTGCTGCAACCTGAAGGCTATTGCTTCCTCCACTTCCGCCATTTCTGCCGACGAACTGGCTGGGGGATTCTCGGAACCGGCATTTGCAAAGCTTTTGGTGATTGCCCACCCCTGGAATCCGCCCCATCTGGCACCCTGCATTGAGATCGTAAAGAGCGAATATGTAGACGAGCAGGCGGTAGAATTTGTCAAGACCTTTATGACCGATCTGGGCAAGGAGGTTGTGGTGCTGCTAAAAAACATTCCCGGCTTTATCGGAAACCGTTTGCAGTATGCTATGCTCCGAGAAGCGATCCACATTGTTGAATCGGGTGCGGCCACACCGGAAATGGTTGATAGGACGCTGAAATACAGCTTTGCTCCTCGGTATACCTCCATCGGTATTTTCGAGCATTTTGACAACTGCGGACAGGATCTGACACGGGACATCTGCGATTATCTGTTCCCGGATCTGTGTGACGCAAAAACCACTCAGAAGAGCGTTGCGGACAACTGTGCCAGAGGCGATCTGGGTGTAAAAAGTGGCAAGGGTATGCTGGATTGGTCGCAAGTTAACATTCAGGAATTCCGCGGTCTTGCGGCACAACCTTACTATCGATTCTGCGATTGGAAATTTCCTATCGCTCCCTCAAGCTCTGTTGACTGAGGCCGAAAGGTATTCTGTAATTGAGGCGAAAGAAAATGAAAGATATTTTGTGGGAACTGTCACCGGAAGAAAAGAAAAACACCAATATTTGGAAGTTCATGGAATATGCAGGTAAGCGTGTGGGACGATCCTTTCAGGACTACCCTGCCCTTTACCGGTGGTCTGTGGACCAGCCGGAAGAATTTTGGAGCAGCTGCTGGGATTATTTTCAGGTAGTAGCTTCCAAGCCCTATGACCGAGTCCTGGAGGATGCCCATAAGATGCCCGGTGCCAAGTGGTTTCCCGGTGCTCGGCTGAATTATGCGGAGAATCTGCTGAAATGGCACGATACCGACGGCACCTCCATCATCTTTCGCAATGAGAGGGGTGATCGCCGCCAGATCAGCCGCCGGGAGTTATATGTAGAGGTTGCCAAGCTGGCCACTCGGCTTCGGGAACTGGGCGTAGGTCAGGGCGACTTGGTGGCTGGATATATGCCAAATATCCCCGAGGCGGTGATGGCGATGCTGGCAGCAGTTGCGGTGGGAGCGGCCTGGTGTTCCTGTGCTACAGATATCGGTGCTGATGCTGCCATTGACCGATTGGCCCAGCTACACCCGAAGATCATGTTTACCGTCGACAGCTACCCCTATAAAGGAAAAGTCTTTGATGTGGTAGACAAGGTCGCCATTGTCCAGCAGCAGGTCGGGGCTCAGCAGGTGGTGGTTGCCCATTATTGCGGTGATGCCAGTGCCATTGATAAGATCGAAAACAGTATTCACTTGGACGAATTTGTGTCCTGTGATGCACCGGAACATTTTGAATTTGAGCAGGTTAGTGCAGACACACCCCTATTTGTTATGTTCTCCTCCGGCACCACCGGAAAACCCAAGTGTTTGGTCCATACCCACGGCGGATTGATTCTAAATCAGATGAAGGAGCTCATTCTGCAAAATGATATCCGGCCCCACGAGCCGGTACTGTACATTACCACTTGTAGCTGGATGATGTGGAACTGGCAATTGGGTTCTTTGGCGGTGGGTGCGGTGCTGACATTGTATGACGGCAACGTGTCCTATCCGGATCTGGGACAGATCTGGCGGGTGTTGGCACAGGAAAAGGTGGCTCTATTTGGCCTGTCTGCCAGCTATATCCACCTGCTGATGAAGGAAGGCTATCGCCCCGGGCAAAATCACAATCTGTCTGCACTGCGGTGCATTTCTCAGACCGGCTCTGCCCTTCAGGAGGCCGGCTTCCACTACATCTATGAGCATATTAAAAAGAATGTGCATTTCTCCTCTATTTCCGGCGGTACGGATATCAACGGCAGCTTTATTTCCGGCAATCCGCTGATGCCCGTCCGCTCCGGCGAACTGCAGATGCCTGCTTTGGGTATGCCGGTTGAATGCTTTGATGTGGATGGAAACCCTGTTTGGGACGAGCAGGGCGAACTGGTCTGCACCAAGCCTATCCCCACGATGCCCTTGAAATTTGTGTACGACCCGGACGGCCAAAAGTACCACGATGCCTATTACGATGTATATCCCGGTATCTGGCGTCATGGCGACTACGTTATGTTCCATAGCGACACGCTGGGGGTCAGTTTCTACGGCAGAAGCGATTCCATTCTGAAGCCGTCCGGCGTCCGGATCGGCACCTCTGAGATCTACAATGTCGTCAATCAGATCGAACAGGTGGTGGACAGCCTTGCCATCGGTCAGCTTTTCAAGGATGATCAGCGGATTATCCTGTTTGTTAAGCTCAGGGACGGAGAAATGCTGGACGAAGCGCTGGAAAAGGAAATTCGTCAGCAACTGAAGCTGAAGGCATCTCCCCGGCATGTGCCGGCGAAGATCATTCAGTGCCCGGACTATCCCAGAACCATTAACGGCAAGAAAGTGGAAAGCTCTGTGACCAATATTCTCAACAACCGCAAGGTCAGCAATAAGGCTGCTCTGGAAAATCCGGAAATACTGGAATTTTATGAGGAGCAGGCAAAGTACCTGCGGGAATCTTGATAATAAGGAGAGACATAAGCGGCTATGAATGAAATGATGCGTAATCATGCTCAGCAGATCATCAATGCCAGCATCGCTGCCGTGCTTCCGGACGAAGCGGTTCGCCGGGCGATGCTGCAAATCCCTGCCTGTGCAGGCAAGACCATTCTGGTGGCCGTCGGTAAGGCGGCGTGGCAGATGGCAAATGCTGCAGTTGGATGTCTGGAATCGCTGAACGATGGCATCGTCATTACCAAATATGACCATGTGAAGGGCGAAATCCCCGGGGTGCAGTGCTATGAAGCCGGTCATCCGGTACCGGATGAAAACAGCTTTTCCGCCACCCGGAAGGCAATAGAGCTGGTCGCGGGTCTGCAGAGGGAGGATAGAGTGCTGTTCTTGCTCTCCGGCGGCGGAAGTGCGCTTTTTGAGCAGCCGCTGATCCCAGGGCAGGAGTTGCAGGATATTACCGCCCAACTACTTGCCTGCGGTGCGGATGTTCTGGAGATCAATACCATTCGTAAGCGGCTGAGCGGTGTCAAGGGCGGCAGGTTTGCCCAGTGCTGCGCACCGGCACATGTATATTCTGTGGTCCTCAGCGACGTGCTGGGAGATCCGCTGGATATGATCGCCAGCGGCCCTGCCTGTCCGGACAGTACCACTTGCGCCGATGCGGTGGCCATTGCGGAGAAATACAACCTGCGGCTTTCTGACCGGGCGAAGGAGTTGCTCCGGCAGGAGACCCCGAAAATATTGGATAATGTAACCACGCAAATAACCGGCAGTGTCCGTCAGCTTTGCACCGCTGCCGAAAAGGTCTGCCGGGAGCTGGGATACCGCACAGTGATGCTGACAGATCAGCTTTGTTGTGAGGCACGGGAAGCGGGCAGTTTTCTGGGTACGATTCTGCGTACCTATGCCACCTTCGGGGAGAATATGGCATTCCTGGCTGGCGGTGAGACGGTAGTCCATCTGGCCGGAAAAGGTCTGGGCGGCCGAAATCAAGAGCTGGCGCTGGGTGCAGCTACCTCCATACGAGGCCTGAAGAATGCCGCGGTGTTCTCTTTGGGCAGCGACGGTACAGACGGCCCGACTGATGCTGCCGGCGGCTATGTGGACGGGGATACGGTAGATGCCCTGAAGGCCAAGGGGCTGGTCGTGCATCGGATCCTGAAAGACAACGATGCCTACCACGGTTTGCAAGCGGTGGACGGTCTGATCATCACCGGACCCACCGGTACAAACGTCAATGACGTGGCGGTGGCCCTGATCCGGAACGATAGTTGAAAAAATGGATAGGATTTTGATGAAAAACCGTTCCGGAAAATAACGGAATGGCTCCGGCAACTATTTTGGTGTGCTGGCTATGATGGATACTCTGGATCCCCGCCGGGAGTTGGTGTGTGCTGTAAAAGACAGATTACCCGAAAATTGGAGAATTACTTGGTGGTGAATATAGCAGACAATATGCGGGTCTGGCTGAAAACCGGGAATAACGCAGAACCCCTCGCTACATGCTGCCAGTCCCATCATCAGAATTACTATGCTTGCTATATGTGCCTTTTTCATATGCCTGCTCCTTTCCTTTGCATCAACACAACAATGCCCATAGAGGTTGTCTTAGAAGCAGCTACGCCGGAGGATTGAACAACGGTCTCTGGGCGTTGTCTCTAATAATTCCGGCAACCGGATTTATGCTTTCATTGTCAAACGGGTATTTTGTGCGCCTTTATCGGACACGGAAATGCTTTTCCAGTTACTCTGCCTTTGCTACATTAGCAATCATCATTTTCTTTGGGCCTGCTATCACTATGGTCAGTGTAATCTTCTGCGAAACTCCTGAAGAAGAAACTATCGATGCCTGCAAACCACTATGCAGAGAGATAGTTTGTTAAATATCTCCTAAATCACTAATATCCCCAGCCGAACACGGCTGGGGATATTACGCATTAAAAAACGTACATAATCTCACGGAATTAGTACATAGTAGTTTTATTTGGGGTCAATTTTTCCGGATGCTTTGTCGCGGTCCATTGTTTCTGTAAACGCACGACGCATAAAGGCGTTTAGTGATTCGCCCATCGCCTCTGCGTGTGCTATTACAGTTTCTTTTTCAGCAGGAGTAACACGTGCCTGTAAATATTCATACTTTTGGTGGTACTTTTTGCTTGCACGGAGCTGTGCCTCTGTTTGAGCCATTGCGATCACCTCTTAATAAGTATAGCAGATGTATGACCGAAAATAAAGATATGTGCATACACATAAATCGCACAATAAAATCGGTATAATTTTGTGGAAAATGCCGTATTGATGTGTGTATGCACATATGATATAATACAGATAGAAAATAAAACAACGGCAGTGTAGAAGAGTTGGCGC
>JAZSRS010000095.1:0-3153 GCA_045538595.1 Faecousia sp.
CCCTCTGTGGCCTTGTCTGCCCAGCATCGGCTCGCGTAACCGCTCCAAGGTGTACTCTGCAAAGTCGCAGAGGGGCATGACATGGGTGTTGGAAGGACCGGTACAGATCAAAAAGTAATCCGCAAGGGTACTGACCTGATCAATTTTCAGCAGTTTGATATCCATACCTTTTTTGGAATCCAACGCTTTGGTTACTTCATAAGCAACTTCTTTTGCACTTAACATAGTATCTTCCTCTCAAATATCTTATACACCGGCACTTTCCAAAAAGGCCAGGGCCTCTGCAGATGCCGGGGAAATGTCTTGTTGATTCTGACGCAGTAGTTCCAAGGTCATTTCCAGACCTTTTTTCAATGCTTTGTCCAGATTTGTATAGGCCAGTTGTCGAAGTTCCTCCACGCCGGGAAAATTTCGGTTTGGCTCTATATAGTCTGCCATATAAATAATTTTTTCCAAGGTAGTCATATCCGGTTTGCCGGTAGTATGGCTGCGAATGGCGCTGACCACCTGCTCATTTTCACCGAAGATTCGCTCCGCCACCAGACTGCCGGTCAGAGCGTGAAGGGTTTTGGGATTTTCCTCAGAGAAACTATCCAGTACAATACCATATTCCCTGCACAAAGTCAATTGCAGCGGGCCGTCCAGCGCCTTGGTAATATCGTGGAGCAGGCCTGCCCGGGCAGCGTCGGTGACATCTGCGTTCCAGCGCTTTGCCAGTTCTATGGCCGTATCCCGGCAGCCCAGCACATGAGCCACCCGATTGGGTTTCAGCAGGCTGGTAACTGTCTGCTCTAAATCTTCCATTGACAAACCTCGGTAGTCCTGCCGTGTACCGTAAAGGTTATTCTTTTGGATATAGTCCCCTACCCCTGCCGGCAGGAAACTATCGGCACATTGGAACAGCAACATTCTCCGAAGTTGGGTGGATGAGATAGCGGTTACCGGATTTTTCACCAAGTAGACCGTTGCTCCCAAATCCTCAAGTTCGTTTTTCTTCTCTTCGATATGCTCCATCTCTCCGGGATCGCCCCGGTACATAACGCCAAGAGCCGCTTTCTGCAAGATCTTGTGGGGTTCTTTCCAGGTCAGAAAAGAAAGGAACATATCCGTACCCATTAGCAAAATCAATTCGTTGTTGGGATACTGTTGCGCCAAGGTTTCCAAGGTTTCATAGGTATAACTGGTGCCGCCGCGACGCAGTTCCATATCACAGACCTGCATATTTTCTCCGGCTGCGATCTGCACCATCTCCCGCCGCTGGTCCGGGGTGGGAGAATTGGCAGGCAGCACCTTATGGGGGGCAATGTAGGATGGAATCAGCAGCAGTTCTTTCAGGTGTAATGCGTCAATGGCATACTGCGCCCCACGAATGTGGCCTGAATGAGGCGGGTTAAACGTACCGCCGTAGATGCCGATTCTATCCATCTGTCCTACTCCCCTCTTTTAAGAATTAGTCAGAGTTCCTCAGTTGTCTCTCCCGCTCCCGCTCGATGGCCTTGTCGATGGCCTGCTGGCGGAAGTATTCGTTCCGCTGTTCCCGCACCTTTCTAGCTGCCTGACGGCGGGCCTGGGCGCCTTTGCGGACGGGATTTTTCTTACTGGTAGGTGTCTCTTTCCGTTTGGCGCGGCCTGTTTGGTTGCGCTCTGCCTGCAATTTTTCGCTGAAGCGGTAGATGATAAACTTGGTGCCGATCACACCGATACCTTCTGCGCCGGTGGCCTGACAAATCTCGTCGCACACTTCTCTGGGGGTCATCATAGCGCCTTCCAGTACTTTTCCTTTTACCAGTTCCCGGGTGGTCAGTTGGTTTTCTGCCTCGGCGATCACCGCCTCGGTAACGCCGCCTTTACCCACCATTAAGGTAGTGTCGATGGTAGTAGCCTGACCCCGGAGTTCCGCCCGTTCTTTACTTGTCAGCATAGCCTGCCTCCTTTAGTTTCTCATAAAATATCTTTAAGGCATTGGCCCGGTGGGACACGCCATTCTTCTCCTCCGGAGACATTTCTGCCGTGGATTTTCCCATAGGCGGATAGTAGAAAATAGGGTCATATCCGAATCCGTTCTCCCCTACGGGAGCGCGGAGCAGTTCTCCATGAATCTCTCCACGGGCTTGAATCACTTTACCCTCGGGGGTAACCATAGTAATAACGCACACGAACTGCGCCTGACGCTGGCCGTCCGGCACGTGCTCTGTATTTTTCAGTAGCAATTGCAATCTGCCCCAGTCGTCCAAGGAATCGTCAAAGCCGTAACGGGCGGAGTAGATACCCGGTTCACCGTTCAAGGCGTCTACCGCAATACCGGAGTCATCTGCCAATGCGGGCAGGCCGGTGGCCTCCATTACGGCCTTTGCTTTTATAAGAGAATTTTCCTCAAAGGTTGTGCCGTTTTCTTCCACATCAATGTCTACACCCAGTTCCGATTGGAGTACAAGATCCATATGGAATTTCTCGGTGATCTTACTGATTTCCACCAGTTTGTGCTTATTTTTGCTTGCCAATACTACTTTCATTGGTTTATCCTCTATCGTTGTTAGATATTGCAGGAGATTGCCACACCGGCGTGCTCGCTGGTTCGCAATGACAGGGTTATAGCAGCGCCTCCACAAAATCCTTGGCCTCAAAGGGCATCAGGTCGTCCGCTTGTTCGCCAACACCTACGAATTTCACAGGGATCTGCAGGCTGTCTGCCACGGCAATCACAATGCCGCCCTTGGCAGTGCCGTCCAATTTGGTCAGGGCGATTGCGGTTACACCGGCGATCTCCTTAAACTGTTTGGCCTGTATCAGGCCGTTTTGACCGGTGGTGCCATCCAGCACCAGCAGGACTTCCTTGGCAGCACTCGGCAGTTCCCGCTCCACGATCCGGCTGATTTTATTCAGTTCGTTCATCAGGTTCTGCTTATTGTGCAGCCGGCCGGCGGTGTCAATGAGAATCACATCTGCGCCCTTGGCTTTGGCAGACCGGATACCGTCATAGACCACAGAAGCCGGGTCTGCACCCTCGTTCTGCCGCACAATACTGCTGCCGGAACGCTCTGCCCAGATTTCCAACTGGTCAGCCGCTGCTGCCCGGAAGGTATCTGCCGCCACCAGCAGTACATTTTTACCCTGATTCTTCAGTTGGGTAGCGATCTTGCCGATGGTGGTGGT
>JAZSRS010000012.1:0-3913 GCA_045538595.1 Faecousia sp.
GCTTGGCCTCCGACTTCCCCACGCCATCGGCTACGCCAACCGCACGGGAAAACCCTTTGCCAGAGCCTTTATTAAATATACTCCCACCTGGTCTCGTTCTTTTACGCCGGCCAAGCAGTCGGATCGTAAAAAAGTAGCCAAAATGAAACAGATTCCCGTCCATGAACTAATCAAAGGCAAGAATCTGTTGTTTGTGGATGATTCTATCGTTCGTGGCACACAGTTGCAGGAGACCGTGGAATTCCTCTACGAAAACGGCGCGAAATCCGTACATATGCGCTCTGCCTGTCCGCCTATTATGTATGGCTGTAAGTACCTGAACTTCTCCCGTTCCACATCGGATATGGACCTGATCTCCCGCCGGGTGATTATGGAACTGGAAGGGGAGGAAGGTTTCAAATATTTGGACGAATATGCTGACGGAAACTCCGTTCGCGGCAAGAAAATGCGTCAGACCATTTGCGAAAAATTCAAGTTTGCGTCCTTAGGCTTCCAAACTGTAGATGGCGTCGTGAAGGCCATCGGCTTGGATCCCTGCAAACTTTGTACCTACTGCTGGAACGGCAAGGAATAAAAGGAGAGACATTATGGAACATACCAATTCTCAGTCTGCCAGTTACGCTGCTGCCGGTGTGGACATTACCGCCGGTTATAAGTCCGTGGAACTGATGAAAAAGCATATCAAGCGCACCAAGAACGAAGGTTGTTTGGACGATGTGGGCGGCTTCGGCGGTTGCTTTGGCCTGAATGTGGCAGGTATGGAAGAGCCTGTGCTGGTATCCGGTACTGACGGCTGCGGCACTAAGGTGAAACTTGCTATTCTGATGGACAAGCATGACACCATTGGCATTGACGCCGTGGCTATGTGCGTCAACGATATTATCTGCTGCGGCGCGAAGCCTTTGTTTTTCTTGGATTATATCGCCTGCGGCAAGAACTACCCCGAAAAGATCGCTACCATCGTGGGCGGTGTTGCGGAAGGCTGTGTCCAGTCCGGCGCAGCCCTCATCGGCGGCGAAACTGCAGAACACCCCGGCCTGATGCCTGTGGAAGATTACGACCTGGCTGGCTTTGCAGTTGGCGTGGTGGATAAGAAAAAGATGATCGACAACACCCGTATGGCCGCAGGAGATGTGGTGATCGCATTGGCATCCACCGGTATCCATTCCAACGGATTCTCTCTGTGCCGCAAGGTGTTCGATATTGATAATAATCCCGCCGAACTGTATATCGCCCGTGAGGAACTAGGTGGTAAGTCTGTGGCAGAAGCCCTGCTGGTACCCACCCGTATCTATGTAAAGTCCATTTTGTCTCTGCTGGAGCAGGTGGATGTGAAGGGCATTTCCCACATTACTGGCGGCGGCTTCTATGAGAACATTCCCCGCAGTATTCCTGATGGTTTGGGCGCAGTGATCGAAAAAGATGCAGTCCGCGTGCTGCCCATCTTCGATATGATCGCCAAGACCGGCAACATTCCCGAGCGTGATATGTTCAACACCTACAATATGGGTGTGGGTATGAGTGTGGTTGTAAAGCCCGAGGAAATGGACAAGGCTCTGGAGATCCTTGCCGCCCACGGCGAAACTGCCTATGTGATCGGTAAGATCGTGGCGTCTGACGAAAAAATCACTATCGTTTAAGAGAGGGTTACAATGGGTAAGGGAAGAATTGCCGTTCTGGTATCCGGCGGCGGCACCAATCTGCAAGCACTGATCGACGCGCAGAGTAACGGCATCATCCGTAGCGGAGAGATCTGCCTTGTGATCTCCAATAATGCAAACGCCTTTGCACTGCAGCGAGCAGCCAGTGCAGGGATTGCCACTGCGGTGGTACTGAAAAAGGAACTGGGCAGCCAGGCTGCTTTCGAGGAGAAGATCAAGGAACTGCTGACCGCCAACAACATTGACATTATTGTGCTGGCAGGCTTTATGTCCATTCTTTCCGAAAACGTTACTTCTTGCTATCCTAAGCGGATACTGAATGTTCACCCGTCGTTGATCCCGTCTTTCTGCGGCGAGGGCTTCTATGGCCTGCGTGTCCATGAAGCGGCCCTGTCTTATGGCGTGAAAGTTACCGGCGCGACGGTGCATTTTGTGAATGAAATTCCCGACGGGGGCGAGATTATTATGCAAAAGGCGGTGGAGATTCTCCCGGAAGATACCCCTGAAAAATTACAAAAGCGAGTTATGGAACAAGCAGAATGGAAGATTTTACCTGCCGCTGTAGAGCAGGTGTGCAGTTCGTTGTGAGAAAGGAATTAGAATATGAACGTTTATGAAATCGGATCTCTTGCTGAAAAACTGTCTACCAATGTATATCCCGGCCGCGGTATCGTGCTGGGTGTAACACCCGACGGCACCCACTCTGTGGCAGCCTATTTCATTATGGGCCGTAGCGTCAACAGCCGTAACCGGATCTTCGTGCAAGAGCCTGATGGTATTCGCACCGAGGCTCACGATCCCAGTTTGATGAAAGATCCCCACTTGATCATCTATCACCCTGTCCGGGAAGCCGGTTGCGGTTTGATCGTAACCAACGGAGATCAGACCGATACCATTTGGGAGTACCTGGCAAGAGGGGAGAGTTGGGAGGCAGCCCTACGCACTCGGTGCTTTGAGGACGACGGCCCTAACTGGACCCCCAGAATTTCCGGTTTGCTGGCAGGCGACGGCAGTTACAAGATGTCTATTTTGAAATCCGCCGATGCAGAAGGCTCTGCTTGCGCAAGATTTTTCTATGAGTATTCGGCAATCGCCGGCCTTGGCCATTTTATCCACACCTATGTGTGCGATGGCAATCCTGTGATCCCCACTTTCCAGGGAGAGCCTGAGCGGGTGGCTATGGATAACGATATGGACGCCTTTGCCGATATGCTTTGGAACAATTTGAACGAGGATAACAAAATCTCCCTGTTTGTCCGCTATACCAATCTGGAAACCGGTGTCAGCAAGCAGAAGATTTTCAATAAACATAACTAAGGAGTACGGGAAATGAAAGAATTTGAATTGAAATACGGTTGCAACCCCAACCAAAAGCCTGCAAAAATTTACATGCACGATGGCAGCGAACTGCCCATCGAAATCCTCAACGGCCGTCCCGGCTTCATTAACTTTTTGGACGCTTTCAATTCCTGGCAACTGGTGAAGGAACTGAAGGAAGCCACCGGTATGTGCGCCGTTACTTCCTTTAAGCACGTTTCTCCCACCTCTGCGGCTGTGGGCAAGGTGCTGCCTTTGGAACTGAAGAAGGCCTGCTTCGTGGAAGATATTGAAGGTTTGGACGAAAATCCTCTGGCCTGTGCATACGCTCGCGCCCGTGGCGCTGACCGGCTCTGCTCTTTTGGCGACTGGGTGGCTCTGTCTGACACCTGCGACGCCCTGACTGCAAAACTCATCGCCCGTGAGGTTTCTGACGGCGTGATCGCCCCCGGCTATACCGACGAGGCTTTGGAGATTTTGAAGACCAAGCGTAACGGCAGTTACAATGTAGTTGCCATTGACCCCGAGTTCGTTCCCGCTGAACAGGAGACCAAGCAGGTTTACGGCATTACCTTCCAGCAGGGTCGTAACAACTTTAAGATTGGCAACCACTTGCTGGAAAACATTGTTACCGCCAACAAGTGCTTCCCTGAGGATGCAAGGATCGACCTGATCATCTCTCTGATCACCCTGAAATATACCCAGTCCAACTCTGTGTGCTTCGCTTATGACGGACAGGCCATCGGTGTTGGCGCCGGTCAGCAGTCCCGTGTTCACTGTACTCGCTTGGCAGGCGGCAAGGCTGATACTTGGTTCCTCCGCCAGCACCCCAAGACCCTGGCACTGCCTTTCCGCGAGGATCTGGGTCGCCCCGGCCGGGACAATGCCATCGACGGCTATATCAACGGCAACGAAGAAGATGTTTGCGCAGAGGG
>JAZSRS010000027.1:0-4872 GCA_045538595.1 Faecousia sp.
CAGCGTAGCCCTGCATGGACAGGTACTTGGTGATAGCAGCGGTCAGAGTGGTCTTGCCGTGGTCAACGTGGCCGATAGTACCAATGTTGACGTGAGGCTTAGTTCTTTCAAATTTCTGCTTTGCCATTTGAAATTTCCTCCTAATTTGGTGTTTATAGTTAATTTTTTAATTTTGCACTTGTAAAATGCGCTCATATGAGCATTGTACTACAAAGTGTCGCTAAATACAAGAGAAATTTTTATGATTTCCTTATATTTTAGGCCTTGGAACGCATTTTCATGATTTCCTCGGTCTTGGACTTGGGCAGTTCAGCGTTGTGGCTGGGCTCCATGGTGTAGTTACCGCGGCCCTGAGTCTTACTGCGCAGGTCTGTAGCATAACCGAACATTTCGGACAGAGGAACATTAGCGTCAACCTGAACGGCGCCGGTACGGGTGATCTGACCCAGAATGTTACCGCGACGGGCAGTAATGTCACCGATAACAGTACCCATATATTCATCAGGAACAGTTACGGCAACCTTCATAATGGGCTCCAGAATCACAGGATTTGCCTTGCGGCAGGCTTCCTTGAATGCCATAGAACCGGCAATCTTAAAGGCCATTTCAGAAGAGTCGACTTCGTGGTAACTTCCGTCAAACAGGGTTACCTTCACATCGACTACCTGATAACCGGCCAAGACACCGCCGTTCATAGCGCCCTGAATACCTGCGTCAACTGCGGGGATATATTCCTTGGGAATTGCACCGCCCACAACAGCGTTGACAAATTCGTATCCCTTGCCAGGCTCGTTGGGTTCTACACGGATCTTAACATGACCGTACTGACCCTTACCGCCGGACTGACGGGCATACTTGGTATCCTGCTCCACTTCCTTGCGGATGGTCTCTTTGTATGCCACCTGAGGTGCGCCTACATTACCCTCGACCTTAAACTCACGGAGCAGACGGTCTACGATAATTTCCAGGTGCAGTTCGCCCATGCCGGCAATGATGGTCTGACCGGTTTCCTGATCAGTATAGGTCTTGAAGGTGGGGTCTTCTTCAGCCAACTTGGACAGAGCAATACCCATCTTTTCCTGACCTGCCTTGGTCTTGGGCTCGATAGCAACAGAGATAACAGGCTCGGGGAACACCATGGACTCCAGAATGATGGGATGATTCTCATCACAGAAGGTGTCGCCGGTGGTGGTGTTCTTTACACCAACAACTGCAGCGATATCACCGGCATATACCTTGTCGATATCTTCACGGTGATTGGCGTGCATCTGCAAGATACGACCCAGACGCTCCTTGGTGCCCTTGGTGCAGTTCAGAACGGTAGTACCCTTCTCCAGCGTACCGGAGTACACACGGAAGAAGCACAACTTACCCACAAAGGGGTCAGTAGCGATCTTGAACGCCAGAGCGGAGAAAGGCGCATTGTCAGAAGCGGGACGGAAGTCCTCTTCCTCGGTGTCGGGGTTGATACCCTTGATGCCCTTCTTGTCCACGGGGCTGGGCATATAGTCCACAACGGCATCCAGAACCTGCTGAACACCCTTGTTCTTGTAGGACGTGCCACACACGACAGGAACCATTGCATTGGCAATGGTGGCTTCGCGGATGGTCTTCTTGATCAGTTCGACGGGAACTTCTTCCTCCATCAGAACCAATTCCATGATCTCATCAGAGAAGTCTGCCAGAGAATCCAGCATCTTCTCGCGGTACTCATTGGCCAGATCCACCATATCCTCGGGGATCTCCTCGGAGCGAACATCCATACCCTTGTCATCATAGAAGACATTTGCCTTCATTTCTACCAAGTCGATGTTGCCCTTGAAGAATGCCTCGCTGCCGATGGGCAGTTGAATGGGCACTGCGTTACACTTCAGACGGTCATCGATCATTTCCAGAACGCGATAGAAATCTGCGCCCATGATGTCCATCTTGTTGATATAGATCATACGGGGGACCTTGTACTCGTCGGCCTGACGCCAAACGGTCTCGGTCTGAGGCTCAACGCCACCCTTTGCACACAGAACGGTAACAGCACCGTCCAAGACACGCAGGGAACGCTCGACTTCTACGGTGAAGTCCACGTGGCCCGGGGTGTCAATGATATTCAGGCGGCATCCCTTCCAGAAGCAAGTGGTTGCTGCGGAAGTGATGGTAATACCACGCTCCTGCTCCTGAGCCATCCAGTCCATGGTGGCAGAACCGTCATGGGTCTCACCGATCTTGTAATTCTTACCGGTGTAGAACAGGATACGCTCGGAAGTGGTGGTCTTACCGGCATCAATATGAGCCATGATGCCAAAGTTTCTGGTATTTTCCAGGGAATACTCTCTTGCCATGGAAATGTGTCTCCTTTATTACCAACGGAAATGGGCGAATGCCTTGTTGGCTTCGGCCATCTTGTGGACGTCTTCACGCTTCTTTACGGAAGAACCGGTGTTGTTTGCTGCGTCCATAATCTCAGCAGCCAGACGCTCACGCATAGTGTTCTCACTGCGGCCACGGCTATAAGTGGTGATCCAACGCAGACCCAGGGTCTGACGGCGGTCAGGACGAACTTCGATAGGTACCTGATAGGTGGAACCACCTACGCGGCGAGCCTTCAACTCCACTGCGGGCATAATGTTTTCCATTGCCTGCTGGAATACTTCCAGACCATTCTTGCCGGTCTTGTTCTCTACGATTTCAAAAGCGCCATACACGACCTTCTGGGCTACGCCCTTCTTGCCGTCCAGCATGATGCTGTTGACCAACTTTGTAACCAGAACGGAGTTATACTGAGGATCCGGCAGAACCTCTCTTTTGGGAACATTACCTCTTCTGGGCACTTTGCTTCCCTCCTTCATATATTAATGATTTCATCGGTACTCGAAAGTTACCTTTCGTTGTGCTTGCCAGAGGTAATCTACAAATATATAGAAAAACCTTGGCAAGGATTTGCCTTGCGAATAGGCTTGGGAAAATTTAATTTTTTGTCCAGTCAGCGAAGAATTACTTCTTACCGGCCTTGGGACGCTTTGCACCATACTTGGAGCGGGACTGCATACGGCCCTGTACGCCCTGGGTATCCAAAGTACCACGGACGATGTGGTAACGTACGCCGGGGAGGTCCTTAACACGACCGCCGCGGATCAGAACCACGGAGTGCTCCTGCAGGTTATGGCCGACACCGGGGATATAAGCGGAAACTTCCATACCATTGGTCAGACGCACACGGGCGATCTTACGCAATGCGGAGTTAGGCTTCTTGGGGCTGGTAACACGAACAGCGGTGCAAACGCCACGCTTCTGGGGGGAAGGCAGAGTAGTAGCCTTGTTTTCCAGAGTGTTCAGACCTCTCTGCAGAGCAGGGGCGGTAGACTTGTACTCGACCTGCTTACGGCCATGTCTAACAAGCTGATTAAAAGTAGGCATTCATTTTCTCCTTTCTTAAGTTCTCGCATAAGCGGATATATATTCTACGGATAACTCCGATAGAATCAAAGAGAATTGACTGTGGCAGCCGCTGCGGCACCAACTTCGATCCCGCACACCCTTCCCAATTCTGCCATGGTCTTTACCCAAGCAAAGGGAATATCGTGAGCAGTGCAAAGTTCCGCGATGGGTTCTGTCAAAGCAGGGTCTGCATCAACAGCCAAATACGCCGATCGAATGCGACCTGCGCGAAGGGCTTTTTTTAGTTGCTTGACCCCCACTATTAGGTTTTCCTGACGAATTTCCGCCATAGTATCGCATTTTACAATGCTATCATCTTTTTTAGTGTCCATACAGAAACCTATTATACGCAACTTTTGGAAAAAGTCAACATTTTTTTATAAAAACACCTGTAATACCGGCGGTTTCCGCCACTTCTTCCTTTTTGTTTTTCTGTGAAAAACAACCGTACGCCTATAGCCGTCTTATGGAATTTTATAAACTTTACATGCAAGAAAAAGCCGCCGCACTTTCGTGCAGCGGCTTTGAGGATGCTTTAATTTGCCATGCCCTCCGTGTAGGCTTCTGCAACTACAGTTTCGGGGGTGGCGCCGGTTTTGTAATCCCGGTATGCCATCAGGCCGGAGCCGGCAGGGATCAGTTTACCGATAATGTCGTTCTCCTTCAGGCCGATCAGGTGGTCCACCTTGCCCTTGATGGCAGCATCGGTCAGGACCTTGGTGGTCTCCTGGAAGGATGCGGCGGACAGGAAGGAATCGGTGGCCAGAGATGCCTTGGTAATACCCATCAGCACCACAGCGCCTTCTGCCAAGCGGAGGTCTTCCTCACCGGCATCAATGCGAGCCTGCACCTGTGCGTTGGCGTCCTCGAATACAAAGGAATCCACAACAGTACCAACCAGCAGGTTGGAATCGCCGGGATCTTCTACGCGGACCTTCCGCATCATCTGACGGATAATGACCTCGATATGCTTATCGTTGATCTCAACGCCTTGCTGACGGTACACCGCCTGGACAGACTGGACCAGATAGTTCTGCACCGCCTCCACGCCGGAGATCCGCAGCACATCCTGAGGATACAGAGCGCCATCAGTGATGGGCTCACCCTTCTGCACGGTCTTACCGTGGGAGACTTTCAGACCGACGGAATAAGGTACCTGATAGTTCTTCACCTCGCCGTCCTCTGCAGTAACAGTGATGTTACGCATAGCGGAGCGGTGGGACTCGTCGATAGAAACCACGCCGGTAACTTCAGAGATCTGGGCCATCTTCTTGGGACGGCGGGACCCGAACAGTTCTTCAACTCTGGGCAGACCCTGGGTGATATCGTCACCTGCAACGCCGCCGGAGTGGAAGGTACGCATGGTCAGCTGAGTACCGGGCTCACCGATGGACTGGGCAGCGATAATACCAACTGCTTCGCCCAGGTCAACACGCTTGG
>JAZSRS010000110.1:0-17794 GCA_045538595.1 Faecousia sp.
GCTTGGCCTCCGACTTCCAACGGCGTACGGCCTATCAACAACATTGTGGATATTACCAACTATGTTATGTTGGAATACGGTCAGCCCATGCACGCCTTCGACTACCACTATGTCAGCTCCGGCAAGATCGTTGTACGGGAAGCTGAAGCCGGTGAGACTTTAACTACTTTGGATGGCAATGTCCGTAACTTAAAGGCCGGTATGCTGGTAATTGCCGACGACAACAAGCCCATCGGTCTTGCCGGTATTATGGGCGGCGAGAACTCCGAAATTATGGACGACACCACCACGGTTGTTTTCGAATCTGCCAACTTCAACGGCACTTCTATCCGCCAGACCGCTCTGGCTCTGGGTATGCGTACCGAAGCATCCGGCAAATTTGAAAAGAATCTGGATCCTCTGATGACTGTTCCTGCCGTACAGAGAGCCTGTGAGCTTGTAGAACTGCTGGAGTGCGGCGATGTTCTGGATGGCATTATTGACATCGTCAACTATGTACCCGCACCTAAGACCGTTCCTCTGGAGGTCGAAAAGATCAACAATCTACTGGGCACTGAGATTTCCCGTGAGGATATGGTAAAATATCTGAACTTACTGGAAATTGAGGTGGATGGCGAAAACATTTTTATCCCCTCCTGGCGTCCCGACCTGAACCTGATGGCAGATATTGCCGAAGAGGTCGGTCGTTCCTTCGGTTACAATGAGATTCCCACAACCGAGTTCAAAAACTCCACCCAGGGCGGCTATACACCTGCTATGGAACTGGAAACTAAGGGTGGCCGCCTGTGCCGCGCACTGGGTTACAGTGAGATCATCACCTATTCCTTCGTGTCTCCGGCCATCTATGACCAGATCCGGATTCCCAAGGACAGTGTGATGCGAAATGCGCTGCGGATCCAGAATCCTCTGGGCGAGGACACCTCCATTATGCGGACCACTGCCCTACCCTCTATGCTGGATATTCTGTCCCGTAACAACGCATATCACAACAAGACTGCAAAGCTGTATGAGTTTGCAAAGATTTATATCCCCACCGAAGGTGAAACTCTGCCTGCCGAGCCCAAGATCCTTGTTTTGGGCACTTACGGCGCAGGCGAGAACTTCTTCACCATTAAAGGCGAGCTGGAAGCTGTTTTCGCCGGTTTGCGTATGCCGAAGGCAAGTTACGCCTCTGAAAAGAACAACCCCTCTTACCATCCCGGTCGGTGTGCTAAGGTTACTGTTGGAGGTGTAGATGTGGGATATATTGGACAGATTCATCCGCTGGTTGCAATGAATTACGACTTTGACAGCGAAGTATACTGCGCAGAAATCAACTTCACCGCTCTGTTGAACCTCCAGCTACCGGAAGCAACCTACACACCGCTACCCAAGTATCCTTCCGTTACCCGCGACCTTGCCGTCGTATGTGACGAAGCAATTACCGTGGCGCAGGTTGAGGAAGTGATCACCTCCGCTGCCGGCAAGCTGTTGCGCAACATCCGTCTGTTCGACATTTATCGCGGAACCGGTGTTCCCGAGGGTAAGAAGAGCATGGCCTTCTCCCTTGAGCTGCGCGCTGATGACAGAACTCTGACAGATACTGACTCCGAACAGGTAGTCTCCAAGATCTTGGATGCTCTGAAGACGACTATTGGCGCAATTCTTCGGTAAATAATCGAAAATTTATTCTATTTGGTACTTTACACCGACGAAAAAATAGTCTATAATATCTCTACAATTTGGAAGGAGGTCGGACACAATGGACAAAAACCAGAGTACAATTAAGTTTACAGTTCCCGGCGATGAGAAGGAAAATATGCAAACAATTCTCCGGAGTGTCTTTGACGCTCTGAACGAAAAGGGATACAACCCCATTAACCAGATCGTTGGTTACCTGCTGACAGAAGATCCCACCTACATCACCAATTACAACAATGCCCGCAGCAAGATTTGTAAAATTGACCGTGATGAATTGATGCAGGAACTGGTGCGTTGCTATCTGTTTGCGAATTCTTAAACCTATGGGAGGCATTTGCCGCCGCAACTGCCTCCCAACTTTTTATTTTAGGAGGTCCCTATGTCTGAAGGATTGACTTATAAAGGCCATCCGCTGATGCGCAAGGATAATTTGATTTATTACGGCTCTATGGCTGACAGCCATATTGTAATGTTGCAGGTACTGGAAAGCAAAAAGGTGAACGATGTAGATATCGCCACCCGTGTTTCCGTACAACTGCAACTGACTGATCCCGCCGCCAAAAGCCGCGATCGCGTTGTAAAGAAAAGCGAAAAGAACGGTTTTTACACAGCATTGGATGTTGGCTGTGTGTGGCTGGAAAGAGCATTGGCCGGAAAGTAATGATATATCCCTTAACGCCGACACAAATTGTGTCGGCGTTTTTATTATAATTGCGAAATTATGCCGCATACTAGCAGTATGGACGGTGATAAACAATGCATCAAAAAAAAGGAAAACAAAGTTTCGTTTTACAAGATCCGCCGGTGATCTCCACTTGGGCATCCGTTGCCGGAAAGAAGGAATCGGAAGGTCCATTGGCAAAATATTTTGATATAACCTGCACAGATACCTATTTTGGCCAAAAAACATGGGAACAGGGCGAAAAAAGGATGCAACAGTTGGCCTTGGAAAAACTATGCGAAAAGGCAAAACTTTCGCATGAAGATGTTGGCCTGGTATTTTCCGGCGACCTTCTGAATCAGTGTATCGGTTCTTCCTTTACCTTGCGGAATATGCAAATTCCGCATATTGGTCTGTATGGCGCTTGTTCCACAATGGCAGAAAGTTTATTAATGTCTGCGATGGCAGTTGGTGGAGGTTTTTTTGACCGTGTAGTTGCGATGACCTCTTCCCATTTTGCGAGTTCCGAACGGCAATACAGATTCCCTCTTGGGTACGGTGGACAAAGAACACCTACCTCTCAATGGACGGTAACAGGTGCGGGTGCAACTTTGGTATGTAAGGATGGAAACGGCCCCCAAATAACTGCATGTACAGTAGGGACAGTCACTGACTTAGGAATTAAGGACGCCAACAATATGGGAGCGGCAATGGCACCAGCTGCACTCGCAACCATTCGCTCCCATTTTGAAGACCTAAATTGTAGCGCAAACGATTATGATCTGATCATAACCGGTGATTTAGGACAAGTGGGCAAGGATGCCTTGCTAACTATGGCGCAACGGGAAGGTATACCACTTGGAGGAAAACTGGTAGACTGCGGCACGCTTGTATACGATCTGATAAAACAGGATGTCCACGCCGGAGGTTCTGGATGCGGTTGTAGTGCCATAACTCTTTGCGGATATTTTTTAAACAGAGTATCTGAAAAGAAGTTCAAAAAAATTCTTTTCTGCGGCACAGGAGCATTACTCTCCCCTACTTCTACGCAACAAGGACTTCCTATTCCAGGTGTGTGCCATGCAGTATCTATTTCAGGAGGTTAATATGGATTATCTTAAAGCCTTTGTTATTGGCGGGTTATTTTGTGTAATCGGACAGATACTGATCGATAAAACAAAATTAACGCCGGCAAGAATACTTGTGGGCTATGTGGTGGCAGGTGTTTTACTGAGCGCCGTCGGCTTATATAAACCTCTGGTGGATTTTGCGGGTGCAGGTGCATCAGTACCGCTAACTGGTTTCGGTCATTCGTTGGCTACCGGTGTCAAAGAAGCCATTCAGGAAAAAGGATTCATTGGGATCTTTATCGGAGGCTTACAGGCAACGGCGGGTGGTATTGCAGCAGCAATCGTAGTTGGACTGCTAATGGGTCTGATCTTCCGTCCAAAGGATAAATCCTAATAAATCGGTTATACTACCATGGGGTAACCCAAAAGATAAATATGGAGGAACTGAAAATGAATAATCAGAACAAGAACCAGAATCAGAACCAAAACAACAATCAGAACAATAACCAAAACCAGAACCAGAATCAGAATCAGAACAACAATCAGAACAGCCAGAACTATAGCCAGAATAAGAACAATCGATAAAAAGGATAACCGCCGAAGAATTTTCTTCGGCGGTTTAATCTAATTATACAAAACTTCCTCAAAACGGTTTGCTGAAAAGAAATACAGCATTGCTGATTTTACAGGCATCTGATAGATTCGCGAAAGCGCATCGGCGTAAGTCATAACTTGCGAATGATATTCTTTTGTCGCAGCAGAAAGGGACGCATCTGTAACATTATCTGTCTTGAAATCAATTACTGTAATGCCGTCCTCTTCTATGAAAGCGCAGTCAATTACACCCTGCAATAGAATCTGTTCCTCATCTGCATCCAGATAATATTTATTGGCATTATCCAAAATGGAGAACTTAAATTCCCGAAGAACTTGATCACAGTTCTGCAGTTTCAAACCAATCGGACTTTGGAAGAATGCCAGCAATTTATTGGGATCTACCATTGCAGCTTGCTCCTGGGAGATCAGTCGTTCATTTGTCATTCGAATTATTTCGTCTCGAATACCATTTAGATCGTCACATGAGGAAAAACGGATGTATTGCATAACAGCGTGGTAGGTATTGCCGTATTCCTTACCTTTTCTGCTTCCTGCTGCGCCAATTTTTCGGAATCCATGATGCTTCCCATTATGTGTACCGTCGGCAACCTCATCATCTAGGAATCTTCCCTTTAATTGGGTGGCAGTCAGTTTTGACGGGATTCGGGTGGATGCTATATAGGGATAACAAAACTGTAAATCATTGTGGAATTTCTCGCGCAAACCATCCGCAGATGTGGATTCTTGTTGCTCTTCCTCCAAAGCCTCAGAATCCATATCCGAAGCGCTAATCACTTGTATATGCCACGGAATTTCGGATGCCGATGTACACCCAGGATTACTGCCGGCCAACTCAAAGAATTCACCAGCCTCAGTTTTTCTAAGGGCAGTTTGTAGCACCCAATCACCCATACAGTCTACTTCAGAGGCCAGCAGTTCTCGGCCGCAAACATCCAATCGCATTCCGATTCCTGCTAACTTTTTGCCTAAATTTTTGGCCGCATAAGTCATAATCAGTCTATCTCTAGCCCGGGTCATAGCAACATAGAGGACACGCAATTCTTCCGAAATGCCTTCCTTTATGATTTTAGCGCTGATTGCACGCTTGGCAACGGAAGGATATCTTGCCCGGAGTTTTTGATCGACACATCCAAGCCCCAAGCCAAGGTCTTTATCACACAGGACTTGGGCGTAGGCACTTTCGTGATTAAATCCTCTGGACAGGCCGCACAGGAATACCACCGGGAATTCCAAACCTTTGGATTTATGAATACTCATAATAGTAACTGCACCGGTGTCTGCTTGGCCAGCGGATCTGCTCAACCCCCGTTCCTCTGCAGCCTTCAGGTAATCCAGCAATCTTCCTAGTTCTCTTGGACCTGTATTTTCATAATCCGATACGATCTGGAAGAATTCCTGCAGGTTATTCAATCGCTCACTACCATTTTGCATTGCAGAAAAAATACTGATCAGATTTGTACTGCAGTATAACTTGGTAAGCAGTTGTGTTACAGACAACAATCTTGCGTCTGTGCGGAGATCGTTCAGAACGGATATGAACTTCTTATCCTTCTCCTTGCCGGAACGAAGAAGCATTTTGTATATGCTCACGCCACGGCTTTCGCTTCTTAAGTCTGCCAGTTCCTCTGCTGTGTAGCCAAAAACTGGACTTGTCAGCGCGGCAACCATGGGAATATCCTGCAACGGATTATGAACGATTTCCAAGATTGACCGAACGATTGCAATCTCATCTGTCTGCAACAGATCTGCAGAATCTCCGGTTACAAAGCGAATTCCTTTGGACTGGAATGCATTCTCAAAGGCGTCACTCATAGAACCAGGACTTCGCAGCAGAATTACAATATCCTCAGGCAAAATAGGTCTGAGCCTATCTCCCTCCCGGACAAAGTGTGCGCCATCCAACAGTTCGCAGATTTTATTGGATACAAATTCCGCTTCCTCCTGATAGGTATCTGCATCCACATCAATTCCATACAAAGACACTTCCGGTTCATTGAGAGAAATGTGGGGAATACCTTCCCTGAGCATTTCCTCCTCACCATACGCAATGCCACCTGTCATCGGCGTCATACATTGTAGAAACACGTCGTTGACACCGCTGATCACACCGGCAGAGGATCGGAAGTTATGGCTAAGTAAAACTTTACGCCCTTCCCCCGGTTTTGCAGAATCTGCAGGTGCATATATATTGTATTTCTCAATAAAAATCGACGGATCTGCCAAGCGGAACTGGTAAATAGACTGCTTTACATCCCCAACCATGAAGCAATTTTGTTTTTCATTGCTGATGGCACTGAAAATGGCGTCCTGAATCTCATTGGAATCCTGATATTCATCTACCATGATCTCTCTAAAGCAACTGGCCACCTCGTTGGCAACCGCAGTCATATGATCACGACGACTGCCTAACAGGAGATCCAGTGTTTTATGCTCAAGATCGGCAAAATCCAATATATTTTGGTTGCGCTTTAATCGATCATATTCCTTGGAAAAAGCACGCACTAACGAAATTAGCCCTTTGACGGAAGTCGATACATTCGCGTGATCCACCAAGATCAAATGACTATTATCGGAAAATGCACGCAACCGTTTAGCAAGTCCTGTTTTACACTCTTCGCGAACGGCTTTCATTTGCTCAGCAAGTAGCATATCAGTGCAGTTCTTGGAGAAAACAAGTCTGCCGTAATCAATGTGGCTCCTCTGAACGATCTCGTCCCAGGTATTACATTCATATAAGGCTTGCAACTGTGCAATGGTTGATTCAAATAATGCAACAGGCTTATCAATCCCCTCACAGTAGGCAGCCTTTTCAACGCACTTTTTCAGCGCTGCGATCTGCATACGGAGATAATCTTTCAAATCACCCATCAAATATGTGCCCCAAGGTGTCTGGCCGGCGTCGGTAACATTCATATGCTCCCCGGAAATACACCAATCCAACCATTTTTCAGGGTGCAGATGGCATCTTGCGCTGTTGTATACCTTCAAAATAATCTCAGGGATTTGCCGATCGTCCCGCCCCAGACCTTGGGAATCCACAAAGGTATAGAACGCGGAATTCTCATCTGCTTTTTCGTAGGCATCATTCAGCACTTGATCCAAGGCTTTTAACTGTAACTGAAGCACTTCGCCCTCATCTGCAACACGGAAATCCGCAGATACATCCAGCCTATAGGCGTACTGCCGAATAACATCTCCGCAAAAACCGTGGACAGTAGAAATCTTAGCCAGATAAAGTCGCTGTATCTGCTGCTGCAGATGTTTATTAGGGCCACTGTTTGCAATGGTTTCCGATAGTTTGGAGGCAATCTTGCCCCGCAATTCAGCAGCAGCCGCCTTTGTATACGTAATAATCAAAAAGTCGTCAATATTAGCAGGGTTCACAGGATCTAGAATATACCCCATAAGCCGATCTACCAGCACTTTTGTCTTACCGGAACCGGCAGCCGCGGAGACCAACAGCTTACCGCCGCGATTTTCCACCGCTTGCCGTTGTTCAGGTGTTAAGTTATCCGCCATAGCTGCTCATCTCCTTTCCAATCTCTTCCCAGAATCTCTGATCGGTCATTGCTGCATAATTCCGACGACCTTCCGCAGATTTCTCCCGGCAGACCATACTGTATGGACAGAATGCGCAAGCATTGTGTCTGCTGCCCCGAGTGTACGGATTCGGATCAACACAACCGGAAGAGATGTCGTCCACCATCTTTCCAAGTAACGCAAAAACATACGCCTTCAGAATCTTCATCTGATCCCTGTCGGCCAAATCTCCAGACAAAGTACCATCTTTCTTTTGCGTGAAAGGCATTCTGGACATTGTACCGGAGGAATCCATAGCCCGCAGAACATCTTCGTCTGAGAGCAGTAGGCCCTTTCTCTTCCACAGTTTTTCTCTGGCACTTGCAATACTATGCTCGTCAGGTCTGCCCTCAGAGGGAACCACAGGGACTCTGGCGGGGAAATACTGTACGCCGGCAGGTATAGGATGGTCTCCGAGCAATTCATCTCCCCGGTCCTCTAACGCAAACAGGTACAAAAGCATTTGCAGACCCAGTCCGTTATAGATATCACAGTAATCAAAATTCTTCTTACCTGTTTTGTAATCTACAACGCGGTAGTAGGTTTGACCGTTTGTCTCCCAGGTGTCTACACGATCAACAAATCCTCGCAGAACCGCAGACATCGTCTTGCCAAAGATGGGAATCGAATCAAACCCGTACTCAAAATCCACGGGCTGAAACTCTGCGTTCTGCAATTCCTGCCAAAGTTCTTCCACGACCATTTTAAGTTCCTGGGTGTTGCGACGGAACAAATATTGAATCCGCTGGGAGTCGATTTGACTGAAATACTCTGCAATGTAATTTTGAGAGTACTCGTCGGCAATCTGCAGGGTTTCCTCCAAGGAAACCGCGTGGAATCCGCCCAGTTCCATAACCTTTCTGCCAGTATCTTCCAATACGGCGTGAACATATGTACCGAACTCCGCGGGATCGATGGTAGCCATCTTCCGCTCTTCCAAACGCAGACCATATTTCAGGAAATAGGCAAACCGGCAGTCAGCCAGTTTGTCCACCTGAGAGGCAGACAGTATAGGACTGGTACCGTAAAGTTTCTCAACTGTTTTATGAGATACCTGCCCCAGTTTATGCTTACTTAAATGCAGCAAATTATCATAACTTTCTGCAATATCAAGGCTATATGCATCTTTCTGTCTCTTATTGCGAGCCAAGAAGGCGCTGATCTCCATTTTATCAGGCGCAACGCCTAAAGGATCAGCAGGCAGGTTGAAACTTGCCATATCGGATAAACGGCGATACAAGAATGACGGTTGTCCTCCTGAACACAGTACAGTAACAGAGTCTTCTGCGCCACAAAAAACATCATAGATCTCTGCAAATTCTGCCTGCAGGCCTTCCATTGATCCACCGGTCAGAGGGACACCCAGATGTCTCAAAGCATTTCTTTCCTGATCAGATAGCACACCACTGACACCGCCGTAGGAGGGAAACATACCTTCATTTGCTCCCAAAACGATCAGGTGCTTCGGCATCTGACAACGCATCGCGCTGACAGGTCCAATCATTACCGCATCCAGCACCGCAGGGATCGTGCCAACATCGTACTGGCTAAGGAGAAGTTTCAGTATTTTTGTAAATGTTTCCTTATCCCAGTAGGTATCACCAAGCATATCAAACAATTGCTCCAATGCAGAGAGCAGTATCTCCCACAACTGTCCCAGTACCTGACTGTTACGCAGATCGCCGTCCCGTTCCATCTTGGCCGCAAGTTTTTGAAGTCTGTCAGATAACTGTACTTCCTCCAAAAAAGCGTACAGTGCTGATACCATATCGCCAAGATTGGATGCGGACTTTATAGCCTTTTCCATATTCCACAAGGGAGTAAGGGCGTAAACACGGGCTTGGTTTAATTCTTTAATGCTTTCCTTTGATCGCTCTGTCCACTCTTTTCCTAAGCCACCGGGATGATTTTCCCAGGCAGTTTCCCACCGTTTTCCGGAAATGCCCCACATAAAGGCATAGTTTTCCAGACGGTCGGCCATAGAGATGTCCAAGGGAGAAAGCGTCGATTTTAAATAACGAACGACATCACCTTGTTCAAATCCTCCGGTAACGGCATCAATGGCAGAAAGCACTGTGGTGATTACCGTTTTGTCCAAGATGCTGTCCGTGCCGGATTGATATGTAGGAATATGATATCTTGTAAAAATCATTTCCAGCGTTCTTGCGTACTCCTTCATATCGGAACAAACAACACTGATATCTCGATACCGACTACCGGATCGTACCAACTCAGTGATCATTTCTGCGGTGATCAAACACTCCTGACTAGAAGACTCCGCATGACAAACGGAAAGCATATCAGATTGGTACTGAATTTTTCCGTGAAACAGGTTTGGCAGAATTTTAGAAACAGGTCTGTCCGAAAAAGGAATATATATAATTTTCGTCTCAACACCTGCATGTTTTGCAATACGATACAGATCGGTCGCCGTTTGAGATGCTTTTTCAAAGGCTGCGCTGTCAGAATCCAAAACGTCACAGGTAAGGCTGACCACCACTTGATCTGCATGACAGATCAAGTGGTGCAATATTGCGCTGTGCTGTCGGGTAAAATCCGGAAAGCCGTCAACATAAAAGGTGTGTTTACTTGCAAAATCACTATCTTCCAATTCTTCTAGGAGCCAGGTCATCAGATCTCTGGGATCCTTCTTGCCTCTGGCGCAAACACTGTCGTATGCATCCAAAATTAGGGATAATTCTTCCAGTTTCTGGGCAAAACTACCCTCTGTTTTTTTAGACGCGGCATATAGATCTTCGGGGCTGATGCAACACCGCTTAAATTCATCTACTGCGTCGATCAGTCCCGTCAAGAATTCGGGTCTGGTCTCAACTGCTGCGTAAGCCTTCAGTTTGCTGTGTAACTGACGGGTGGCTGATGCCATGGCCACCAATCTACCGCCATTGTCCAGGCACTCCGGCGCGCCATAACCTGCTGCATCGGATACCCGCTTGGCAAGTCCGGAGAAAGTAAGCACTTCCGCAAATCGGCTGGCAGTATCACCGGCGGCTAAACAGAGTCTGCGTTCCGTTTCGTGGCTGATCAGTTCTGGCACAATAAGGATACTGCCGTTTTTTTGGTCAGCCACATCTTGGGATATCCTATTTAAAACTGCGCGATGGTTCGAAGTCCAATCTGTCCCAAGCAGTAAAGTAAGCATAGCATAAGCCCCCTTTCTATTTTTATTTTATCATATAATCAGTCCAAATAACAGGGTAAAATGCAAGAATTTACAACTAAATTTTACAATAATCACTCTGAGAACACATCTACCACAGGCTGCAGGAATTCCACAATAGAATCCTTTATCTGCAACCCGGCACTCTGAATCTCTTCAACATAGATATTTCTAAACAGTGCATTTTCTGTGTAGTATTCCTTTACACATTCCCAGTCATTTTTAAATTCCACAGGATTATAAACAGAGTAAAAAACAAAGATCAGAATAGCCAATAATATCAATTTCTTCATAAAAAACACCGTCCATACTGAAATATTCCTAGTATGGACGGCGATTCATATATTATACAGGTTTGGCAATAAATACATCGGGATAATTCTCCCGCAACATATTACAGATAACGGCCGCATATTCAAAATCCTGCACTATAGCAAACACAGCAGAGCCGGAGCCTGTCATCTGCTGGGCAATAGATCCGTAACTGTTATATATGGATTTAATATAGTTCAGTTCCAAATGATCCTGTGTTACAACCGGATCAAAAATATTATATATATTTTCTGCAATTTTACCCAAGTCTCCTGCAAGAATCGCACTTTCCATCAACTGATGATCAGGCCTCTTCGGAATGACCGTTTCATCAATTTTACGGTATAGATCCGGTGTGGAAACAGAGAAATCGGGCTTGCAAACCACAAAGCAGCAATCCGGTATAGCAGGCAGTTTTCGAACACGCTCTCCCCTGCCTTCCACCATTGCAGTCCCGCACAATACGCAGAACGGAACATCGCTTCCTACCAAACTACCCAGTTCTGCAAGAGCCATAATAGAAAGCGGGTTTCCGTAATGACGGTTCAGCCCTCTTAACACTGCGGCAGCATCCGCACTGCCACCTCCAAGACCAGCCTCCATAGGGATCCTTTTCGTAATGCGGATCTCGATACCGGAGGTTTCCTTTTGGGTCTGCTCAAAAAACACCTCAGCCGCTTTCCACGCCAGATTTCTTCTATCTGTAGGAATACCATCTTTATCGCAAAGCAAAGTCCATGGCTTTCCTGTATCAACATCAATTTCGATATCATCACGAATAGAAATAGTCTGCATCACGCTCTGAATGTCGTGATAACCATCGGATCTCTTATCAAGAACATCCAGAGTCAGATTGATTTTTGCAAATGCGCCCTCATACAATGTTGTCATATTTTCGCTTCCTTTTCGTTATTTGTGTCTATTATAACGAAAAACAAAGATATTTGCAACGGTTTGTATAGTTTATAATTTTTCGGATATGATAGAGTTATCCAATACGTAAATGGAGGTATATTTATGGATACTCTGGCATTGATCCTCTCGATCATCGGTTCTCTTAACTGGGGTCTTATCGGTCTGTTTAAGTTTGACCTTGTGGCATGGATCTTCGGCGGACAGGCATCTGTTATCAGCCGTATTATCTATGGATTGGTCGGTCTTGCAGGTCTGTGGTGCATTACACTCCTGTTTCGCAGAAACAGAGACAGTTTCAATTCTGAAAAGTAAGAAGAGGCAGCACCCAAAGGTGCTGCCTCTTAAACATATAATCAGTTAACCTTTATATAATCCATAGAAACCCAGCCAGAAGAGATCTTACCCCATGTCATTCCGTCGGCAACCCTAGTTTCTGTAATCGTAACCTTTTCGCCAGCTGCCAATGTTCCAACTTTTGAATAGGTAGTGCCAGGACCGCTACGGACATTCAAAGATTCCTGTACATTTACAGTACCGGTAATCACAGTTGAAGAAGAACCACCGCCATCTTCGGAAACGCCGCCATTGCCCGCAACACCGGAATTATTATCGGAGAAGTTACAGTGAACAATGCAACTAACCTTCTGACCTTCATACTCTGCGTGGATTTCCGTCGTACCGTTACCAACGGCTACAGCCTTACCATCTGTAAATGTAACAACCGATTCGTCATCACTGGACCATGTAATATCCTCCACTGGTATAGATCCACTGTAAAGAATCCAACTGTCACCCTTATGGAATAGAGTGAAGTCCTTCCGGTTCAAACGAAGTTCTTCCTTCGGCTCGGTAGACTCCTCGGGAATGGTGGTTTCTTCATTTTCAGGCAGGGTTGTCTCCTCAGGGTACTGCACAGTTACAACGCATTCCACTTTCGCATTGCCGCAAGTAACTGTAATGGTGGTTGTGCCCTCGGCGACGGCTGTAATCATACCCTTGTCGCTGACAGTTGCGACATTAGGATCTTCAGACAAGAAGATAACCTTTTCTGTAGTACCTTCCGGGAACAGTCTAACATTCAGCAGTTTGCCTTCTCCCTCCTGCTCGAACAAAACTGTATCCACATCCAGTTCAACACTCGTACAGGAGATAACCGTATCACTGGGTGATGTGTTTTTGATTTCATCTCCATTGGGTTGAGAATATGGACCGAAGACACGGACAGCAATGTATATTACAACACCAATAATGGAGAGCAATAGAATAATCGCTGTTGCCACCAAACCTCTGTTGGACTTTGGCTCTTCACCTTGTGCATTTTTCGATGCAGTAGACTGCTTTTTGCTCTTAGAAACAGGCTTTCTCTTGGAACGTTTTTTAACGTTGGATTTAGAAAAACGGCCGCCCTTTACATAAGTGTAGCCTGTAGAAACCTTTCCATCGCTATTAATCTCATTCGTAACACGCTGTACATCACCGGAATGCACGCAACCGCAAATAGGGCATTGCTTAGCAGTCTCAGCGTAAGATGTTCCGCAAATATCACAAATAATCTTACTCATTTTCATAACCTCCTGGTCGCTAGATTCTTATGTATAGATCATAACGACACAATTATATCATTTCTTGCTGAATAAAACAACCATAAACCTGTTGCTTTTTATGGAAATTTATTTTATGATATAGTAGAGAAGAAAAAGGAGGCGATAAATGTGTCAGGAATTAGGCTTATTTCGCCATTGCTTGATCATTTTTTAGTCGGTGATCCCATCAGTCAACACCATGGTGTCCGCTGCTGTCCCGCTATCGAACAGGAAACCGATGAAAAATATATTTTAAAAATTATTTCTGTTCCCGCTACCCCGTCTCAAATGGATGCATTGCTGCTTTCCGGCGCATATAAGGACGAGTCCTCTGCGCTGGACTATTTCCGTCAGATCGCTGACGAAATTGTCGGCGAAGTATCTGTATTGGAGAACTTAGCGCAGGTGGAAGGATTTGTTCCCTTTACCGGTTATCAAGTCGTACCCATGGAATCCGGAAAGGGTTTCGAAATCTACCTTCTGAGTAAATATAAGAGAACGCTTTCCAAGCATTTTAAGAAGCATATCTTCACCCATCTAGATGCATTAAATCTGGGCCTTGATCTCTGTGCTTCCCTGTCCGTTTGTCGCAGGAACGGCTATATCTATGCAGATCTGAAACCCAACAACATTTTGGTCACTGATCAGCGGTTGTTTCGAATTGGAGATTTAGGATTTTTTGCGCTGGATTCTTTAAAGTATGCTTCGCTTCCTGAGAAATATCAGAGTGTTTATACCCCTCCGGAAATCAGAGATGCTTTCTCCGCGCTGAATACCACTATGGACATTTATGCTGCTGGTTTGATTCTGTATCAAACTTACAACAACGGCGAATTGCCCTTTAACAACGAGATTCTGCCCGGAGACAAACTCCCCGCGCCGCTGTATGCCGACTACGAAATGAGCGAGATCATTTTGAAGGCATGCGATCCTACTCCTGAAAACCGGTGGCAGGATCCTATGCAAATGGGTCAGGCAATCGTTAGTTATATGCAGCGCAATGGCGCAAACGATATCCCCATCGTTCCTATGCCGTTAGAGGAAGATATTCCTGAAAAAACAAAAGAGGAACTTACCGAGGATATCACAGATGCAGTCATTGCCGATGTTGAGGCAGATATCGCAAAAGATACTGTTGAGGAAGTCCTCCCCAAAGAAATCGAGATTGCAGATTCTGAAAATACTGCGTCTGAAGAAAGTGATTCTTCCGTCGAAGAAGGTGTTGTGGAAGAACACGATACCGCCAATGATGAAGAATTTTCTTTTGAGCAGCCGCAATCTGATGGTGCAGAGACAACTAATTCTGATATGCCGGAAGCAGCAGAAATTTTGGAGGAACTGGGCGAGGATTATAACGCCATCACCGATGAAGTATCCGATATGCTGACACAGGCCGACGAATTAGCCAGCCTGGAGGTGCCGGAACCTGTTGTGATCCCCGATCATATTGAACTGACCATCCCGGAACCCGAAGAGGAACTCAGCACAGAACCCGTTGAGGAACCTGAAGAGGGTTCGGATGATGAGACCGGACCTGCTGCAGAGGTGGTAACAGCAGATGAATTTGAAGAACTGCTCTTTGTTGAACAGAACGATGCGCATGAAGATTCGGAATATCCTGAAAACACCCCTAAAAAGAAGATTCCTTGGATTCGTTATACAGTCATTTCAGTTGCTATCATCGCGCTAATCATCTCTGGCATTTACTACTATAAAAACCATTATTTACTGCCTATCGAGTATATTGCAGTAGAAGGTGACAAGGATACACTGACTGTCTTCGTGACCACAGATATTGATGAATCCCTGCTGCAAGTTATCTGCTCTGATACTTATGGCAACAAAATTCCCGCACCGGTCATTGACGGCAAGGCAGAATTTACAGGTCTCGTTCCCAACACTGCATACACAGTCAATGTTTATGCCAAGGGCTTCCACCGACTGACCGGTAACGCATCTACCGCTTACTCAACCCCTGTTCAATCCAATATTGTCCAGTTTGATGCCATCACCGGCACGACACAGGACAGTGTGAATCTTAGTTTCACTGTGGAAGGACCTAACTGTGATGAATGGGATGTACTGTATTCCGCCGACGGTGAGGTGGATCGTGTTGCCACCTTCACCGAACAACAGATGGTCACTATCACCGATCTAACTGTTGGAAAAGAGTATACTTTCACACTCAGACCTAAGCAGCCTCTTTATATCACCGGTCAGAGTCAGATCAAATTTACACCGCTTAAATTGATCCGAGCAGAAAAACTGGAAGTCGTCAGTTGCATCAACAACACATTGACTGTCAAGTGGTCTGCTCCGGAAGGAACCTTTGTTTCAGGCTGGTCTGTCCGTTGTCATAATGACAATTACAGTCAAACCATCGTCACCAGCGATACTGTTGCTACATTCCAAGACCTTGACCATACTGCAGAGTTTGATATTGAAGTGAAGGCCATCGGTATGAGCGTCGGTGAAAAGATCTTTGTGTCTGCTAATTCCATCACTGTTACTGACTTCAAGGTTGATACGTCTAATCCCAAGAAGTTCACCTTTACATGGAACGCCAGCCAGCCGATCCCTGAAGGCGGATGGATGCTCCGCTATAGCATTGTTGGTACAGGACACGAACAAACCATTCCCTGCAATTCCAATTCTGTTGTGATTGACTCTGTTGTTCCCAATGCAACGTATATCGTTCAATTGGAAGATATCAAGGGCAATGTTCTGTTGGGATCCAAGGCAGAGATTAAAACCGGTAAACCTACAGATCTACAAGAGGAATTCGGCAGTTTCACATTGATCCGTGGCGATTTAACATTCCAGATGTGTAAAACTCCCAGCCGTCCAAATTGGGGTCGGTATGATCTGAATGACAGCGATTATCGGACAGAGTTCTCTGTGGGAGAATCTGCTTCTTATCTGGTTAGAACAACCAAGGGATACAATGATGCAAAAAAAGTAACAACAATGTTTGTGATACGTAACGACCAAGGCACACCGATCATTGTATCCAACCAGACCAAGAGTTGGAGTGATATGTGGAGCAACTACAACTGCAAACTGGAAATCCCCTCCATGCCCACTGCACCCGGAACGTACACGATTGAAGTATATTTCAATAACGGACTGGCACACTCGCAATCCTTTACAATCATCTAAAAATAACCCACGGCAGATGTCTTCTGCCGTGGGTTATTTATTAAACAGTTTCACCTAAAATAGATTTCGTAGCATATGCATTTAGATGCATATCAGCCACATAACCGGCACGATATTCATAATACGCCTGGGCGCCGATCATAGCCGCATTATCCCCACAGAGAGATAGTGGCGGCAGGAACACTTTTGCACCAACGCTTTCTGCTGCTGATAAAATATCATTTCGAATTCTGGAATTCGCCGCAACACCGCCGGCAACAGCCAGTTTTTTATGGCCGGTTTGATCCAATGCCTGCATCACACGAGGGACAAGCGTGTCAGATACAGCACCGCAGAAACTTGCACACAGACTGGGGATATCCAGTTCCTCCCCCACCTGCTCTGCGTGGTGAATGAAGTTCAATGTAGCGGTTTTCAATCCGGAGAAACTCATATCGTAGGGATTTGCACCCGGCTTTGCCCTGGGAAGATCATATTTATGGTCTATACCTATAGACGCCGCCTTATCCAGCGCAGCGCCACCGGGATACGGCATACCCAGAACTCTGCCAACCTTATCAAAGCACTCACCTGCTGCGTCGTCAAGGGTCGTACCAAGGATTTGCATTTTGGTGTAATCCTGCACATCAATGATCATCGTATGTCCACCGGATACCACTAGACACAAAAACGGGGGCTTCAATTCTGGATATGCAATATAATTTGCCGCAATATGACCACGGATATGGTGTACCGGAATCAAAGGTTTATCCAAAGCCAATGCGACCGCTTTACCAAAGTTCACACCTACCAGCACTGCGCCGACCAATCCGGGAGCATAGGTCACTGCCACTGCATCTATATCGCTACGGCGCAAGTCGGTTTTATCTAAAGCCTGGTCTGCAAGACCGTATATGGCCTCAATATGCATACGGGAAGCAATTTCCGGCACAACGCCACCGTAAATTCTGTGCAAATCTACTTGCGAGGCAATGCAATCTGTCAAAACCTGTCTGCCATCTTTTACGATAGCAACTGCAGTTTCATCGCAGGAAGATTC
>JAZSRS010000074.1:0-1608 GCA_045538595.1 Faecousia sp.
ATGACCGGCGGCGGTGTTCAGACTCCCGGCTTTATGGGCCACGGCAAGCACTTCATCTCTTCCAAGAAGTTCATCGCAGCCGAAGGCGGCCCCGGCCGTATCGTCTGGATGCCCCAGATGCTGAAGGAGCAGATGCGTGAGCGTCTGGATGCCACCGCTCTGGAGATGTACGGTGTTGAGAACTTCACCGACATGATCGCTGACGAGACTGTCTGCACCGAGGATCCCGAGCAGCTGCTGGAGTTCCTGGGCAATGTTGGTCACCCCGTCCTGGGTATGGAACCCTTTGATATGTAATTTCCCAAAAAGACCGTCCGAAAGGGCGGTCTTTTTTTGCCCCGAAATCACCAAATTCCGATTTGTCGGTGCGTTTATCGTATAATATCGTAGGGGCGACCATTGGTCGTCCGCCCATATTTCCACAGAAATATGGGGATTTTCGAAGAAAATAACTGTTATATCGCCGATGGCGATGTGATTTTGTTTTGCAAAATCACTGGACGTGCAATGCACGCCCCTACAACAACTCACCGATAAATCGGAAGTTGTTGCGGTTTATTGTCAGGTTATCTTCTTGCTCCTGTAAATCCAATAATTAAGGATAAAAGCCTTGCATATTGGAAGCTTATATGATATTATAAATTTGTATAATTATTATCGTAGGTGTAGTATACCCTTATTGATGGTTGGATTATAATTAAGGAGGTTGCAAGACTATGAAAAAACGCCTTTTTTCTGCGCTTTTGGTTGTGGCGCTGCTTGTTACAGCAGTTGTCTTTATGACCAATGCAGAAACGCCCCCGGACTATACTGCCAAGCTGCAGTTTGAAGAGGGTACGACCAAAGCAAAATGTCCCCACTGTGACAAGGTAGTGGAGTGGACGGAGTTGACGAATACGACTCGGTTTCCCAAGATCACTTCCGGTGATCACCACTACTATCTTGCAGGCGATGTTACAAACAATACGGTAGACTCTACCAACAGTTATTTCTTCCTGTATTTGACTGGTGGTAATTTCTGCCTGCACTTGAACGGTTTCGATCTGACTACCAAATACAATGCCCACTTTGCAGCGTCGTCCACTGCTAAGGATTCCACATTCAATGTGATGGGCAGTGGCACCTGGACCGGTAACTATACCAATGGGGAAGACGCCACCCGTGGTACTGCGGTCCAACATCACGGTTCTTACGGCACGATCAATCTGTATTCCGGTACATTTGAATCCGGCGTCGCAGGCAAGACCCCGGTAACCTACGGTTCTTCTTACCCCACCTGTCCCGGCCAGATCAACATCTATGAGGATGCGACTATCAACGGTGGCTTGTATCAGCGTGCCGGTATTGTCAATTTGGAAGGCGGCACCATCAATGGCGGCGTTACCGTGACCACTTTCCACTATGCTTCCAGCGGCGTTTCCAGAGGCTATACCACCACCAAGTTTAATATGAACGGTGGTACGATCAACGGCCGCGGCACAGAGGCTGCTCCCTATGATGGCAATGGCGGCGCGATGCATATCAGCAACGGTGCGTTAGTTTACATCAATGACGGCGCTGTAAATGGCGGCTATGTTACCGGCAACGGCGGTGCTATCTATCTTGAGG
>JAZSRS010000114.1:0-3561 GCA_045538595.1 Faecousia sp.
TGCGTAGGGCCCATCATTGATCGCCCGCGGCCACCACATAACCTCCCCTTCAAACAAAGGTCACACCGCCCCAGGTATTCGCCTATTCTTTTATGCCTTTGATATTTACAGGCATGTGCGGGCGATCAATGATCGCCCCTACGCACGCGTAAGAATCAGAATCGCAAAAGAATACGCAGGCACCGCAACAGGGCGATCAACGCAACAGGTTAATACATGCGGGTATGGTGGAATTGGCAGACACGTTGGATTTAGGTTCCAATGGGCAACCGTGCAGGTTCAAGTCCTGTTACCCGTACCAAAAAAGAGGAGGTCAAGACCTCCTCTTTTTTGTTTTGGCTGCAATTTCATGGATTTCCGGCAAAAGTTCCAGTTTCAGCACATATTCCAGCAGCGCTTTGCGTAGATATTCCTTCGATACAAAGGCGTTTTCATCCGGGTCGGACTGTATATAATTCTCGCAAGCCTTTGTATCCGGCCGTTTTGCTTTTGGCCTTTGACAGGTACAGTGCCCATAATGTACCCGGAAGATCTTACGCTGATCAAACGCATAATGCTGCCGATAATGTTCACAAGTACTACAAGTAGGTACTTCTATTTCCATCACCTCCGAATCAGTTTAACAGCATATTTGCTTATTGTTAATACAGCATTTATACTGTAAAGTATAATTTGTTAGAATCTACAAAAAGGGAGAAAGCAAATATGCTGTATATGGAAAGAATTAAGCAATTTCGACAAGAAAACAACATTACACAGGCACAAGTGGCTGAAACCTTGGGCATTTCCCAACAGCAGTATTTTAAATATGAAAAGGGTATTAACGAATTGCCGATCAGATACCTTTTTATAATTTGTAAGGCTTATAACGTTTCTTCAGACTGGCTCTTGGGATTGTCTGATAAAAATAATTGAAATGTTTGCGCCAATCGTAAAAAGACGGATCACCGTTTTCCCTTGGCGGGGAGCAGTGATCCGTCTTATTGTTGATTTACCTGCGGATTATTTCAGATCTTTGTTGTTAAATTTCCAAAGTCCCAGCCCCAGGAATGCGCCGATACCGGCCAAGGAGGGGATGGTGAGATACAGCACATCCTTCAGGCTATATTCCGTGCCAACACCTACATAGGCCACCGCATTTCCCACATTGATCCTGTCTAAGAACCGCAATACTGCAAGGAATTTTTCGTTACTGTCGGTGAATTCCAAAAGGCTAATGACTACCTGGGTAATACTGCCTGCCATTACAAGAATGAAGGAAACGGCGATGTACAAAACGATCACAAGTCCTACATTTTTCATCCACACGCACAGACAGGAAAGCAGCGCGCCTACAAACAGCAGCACCAGCAATTCAAAGGCTAGCGACTCCATAAAATACCAAAAATCTGCAACGGTAAAAGGCGTAGGCTGATAGTCAAAGAAAACCAGACTGATACCCAGGGTCAAAAAGGCGTGCAGCAGCATAACGGAGATCAAAACAGTAGAGCAGGTGATAAACAGGGACAGGAAGATGGCGCTGCGGCTCTTGCCGGCAATGACCTTGTTACGGACCGTGCCAAAGGAGAAATCCTTACACAGGGCAATGGCCAGCAGTACCGGCGCAATGAGACCCAAGTTGTTTCCAATGGAGAAAGAAGAGAAAAACTGGGATTTGCCTGAAACGATACCGGAGAGCATCTCGTCTGCAAAGACATCAGCGCCGGTAAAGATAATGGCGTAGAGAATAGGGGTCATCGCCGCAAATACCACAGCCAAAATGACTATGACCAGCAGCAGTTTGTCCTTCAGGACCCGACGAAAATCGGCTTTCAGAAGACCGTTCATTATTTTGCACCCCCTATAATCGACAGATAGTAATCCTCGAAACTGGTTTCACTGCAGTTAATGCTGAGGATCTTCACACCGCTGCTGAGGATCGCCGACAGAAGAGCAGTCAAGTCCACATTGCCAATGACCTTCACGCCGTCCGGGGTGAGGTCCACGGGGTTATCTACACAGCCCTGCACCGCCTGGGCCAATTTCTGCGGGTCGTCTGCGCTGATTGCAGTGGTGTTGGTACATTCTCTGTGGAGTTGTTCTGCGGTGATCTCTTTGATCAGTTGACCTTTGGAAATAATGCCGTATTTGGTGGCCACCAAGGACAGTTCCGTGAGAATGTGAGACGAGATCAGGAAGGTGATGCCCCGCTGGCGATTCAGTTTCAGGATCAGTTCCCGGATACCCACAATGCCGGCCGGATCAAGACCGTTCATAGGCTCGTCCAGAATCAAAAATTCCGGATCTCCCAACAGCGCCATGGCAATGCCCAGCCGCTGCCGCATACCTAAGGAAAAATCGCTGGCGTGCTTTTTCTCGTTGAGGAGCGCTTCCAGACCTACATCGCTCAGGACGGCGGGAATCTTCTCTTCTCCGTCGATGCCCAGAATGGCGCACTGGGTTTTCAAATTGTCATAGGCAGACATATTCATGTAGATGGACGGACTTTCCACGATTGCGCCGATATGACTTCTGGCCTCCCCGATTTGTGTGTCCCGGTTGTTCACCCCGAAGAGTTCAAAACTGCCGGAGGTGGGGGAGATCAGCCCGGTAATCAGCCGAATGACCGTGGTTTTGCCGGAGCCGTTTTCACCCACGAAGCCGTAAATATCGCCCCGGTCAATGTGCATATTGACGGCGTTTACCGCCAGTTGCTTTTTGTATTGCTTGGTTAAAGCATTTGTGGATAATACACTACTCATAGGAATCCCTCCTTAGGCTGTTTGGGTTCGAGTTCTCTCAGCCTACGCTATAAACATAATATAAAGCGGCCCGATTGTCAATCATTTCCGCTGAGAAATACCTCTACCGTCGGTTGAGCGCATCCTACCCAAGGGCAGGGGAGGGGATGACCGCAAGAAAATTCCCCATTTGCCTTGCAAAAGTGCTTGCGAAGGGGAAAAACCTGTGATATAATCAAGAAAAAAGGAGGAATTGCTATGTTCTATTGTTCTAAATGTGGATTTTGGCTCAAGGAAGATGCAAAATTCTGTCCCCAGTGCGGCGCACCTGTGACAGCACCTGCTCCGGTGAATCCGGCTTACACCCAATCTGCTGAACAACCTGTGGCAGAACCTGTTGCGTCCGTAGCAGAATCGGTGATGCCTGTGGTCGTTGCCGCGCCTGTGGTCAATGCTGCGCCTGCTGTCCAGACCAAGGATAAGGTCCTTGGCTTTGTGGGTATGGGCCTGGGCATTTTTGGCTTGGTTTGGGCAATATTTGGAATTCTGTATACATTGATCGGTATGGAGGAACAGGGCTTGGGATTTGCTTTTTCTGTGGTGTTTGGTATGCTTTCCATGGCACCGGGAATTGTCGGCCGCTGTTTGTGTAATCAGAGCATGGAAAACGGTAACCTCTCCACCCCCTGTTCTGTAGGTTCCAAGATATCCCTTGCCGCGATCATCGTCTCCTGCGTGATGCTGTTCTTGGGTGTCATTAACCTGATAGTCTAAAAGGAAATACGCAGGCGAGATCAATCGGTAAAAATTGGTTTCCGCCGGCACAGTGCCGGCGGAAATT
>JAZSRS010000029.1:0-4327 GCA_045538595.1 Faecousia sp.
ATGCCTTCTCTCGCTTTTCACTTACCAGCTTGTAATATCCTCGATAGAAACAATAAATCCGAACCCATTACCGATTGGTAAAAGGTTCGGATTATATTGATTTGGTGGAGATAAGCGGGATCGAACCGCTGACCTCTTGAATGCCATTCAAGCGCTCTCCCAGCTGAGCTATACCCCCAAATGCTGTTTGCGACTGCAAATGCTCTTGAATTATAGCAGGAGAAAGCGCATTTGTCAAGCGGAAATCACAGATTATTTGCGGGAAAACCCATAAAGTTGTGCCAATGCAGAAATTGGTGATATATTTCTGCGTTAAGAGGGATCTTTCTTGTGGAGATGCCACGGCACTGAATTGTCTGTAAAGTGTAGATTCCCCTCGTATATGACAAAGTTCCGGCAAGTGGGATTCGATTTGGAAATTAGTTGTAAACGGGGATATTTAAGTTCGGATACAATAGTATACTATCTATATCAGCCGGCGGTTTAGGGAAAATAACCAAATTCACAGAAAGTATTGACAATCAAGGATATAATGTGTATGTTTAATGCACCCAGTTGCCCTCGGTGTGAGGATAGGGTTTCGATGAAATGAATATTTATATATAGTGCTGTTATACAAGAATTTGTGCCTAATATATGTGTTATATATTCCGTAGCAAGTACGGATAAGGGGTATAATTTAAAATATGCCTGTGAAGTATATTGAAAGCCCTGGTTGCTGTGGAACTGCAACCCCGCAGCGACTCTCTTTTTCTCCTTTTTCATTGCCAGGCGGATCGTGTCCAGAACGAGATTGACAGTTTGCTGTGTGGCTGTCTTATATGCTACAATACTTTTATCATACAGATCCCGAATCATAGACAGGTACAGCACCCCTTCTTTGGTTTGGATATAAGAAATATCTGTAACCCACTTACTGTTTGGCCTGTCTGCGGAGAACTGTCTATTCAGAAGATTTCTATATCTATGGATCTGCTGACCAAGATTCTGCCATTTCCTTTTTCTACGGATCTCAGATAGAATCCCATACTTTTTCATTATCCTCAGTACCGTTTTAGGATTGTGGTGGATTCCTTGGCTCTCAAGCCATAAGTGCATCCGACGATAGCCGTAGGTTTGGTGGCATCTGTCCTGATGTGCTTTGATTTTCTCAGCTAAGTGTACATCCTTATCCACTGATCCCATTCGGCTTACATAAGAATAGTAGCCACTTCTGGATGCACCGAAAATGCGTGTCATTTTGTTTGGACATAACGATACCCCCTAATGTAGTTATCATCCTACATTAGGGGGTGTTTTGTCTATTGTCCGTTTTTACTGGTTCGGTTCATTTGTCATTGCGAGGGCATTTATGCCCGTGGGAATCTATAAAGCCAATGCGCGTATAGATCCCCACGACCAGTTTGGGAACTGGTCTCGGAATGCCAAAGAAAACTGTAGGGGAGGGGTTTCCCCTCCCGCACCGGTATTGCGGAAACAAAGCGCACCGTAGGGGCGATTCACGAATCGCCCGCCAAAGCCTCCCTTGTGTAATTGCACATAGAAAAAGGCACAGGAAATACTTCCTGTGCCTTTCATACGCACTGTCTTACAGATTATAATACCGGTCAAATTCGGCGGGGTGGGGGATCTTAGAAAGTTCCCGGCACTCTGCCCGTTTGGTTTGAATCAAATTCCGGATCAATTCCTCGGGGAACACACCACCCTCGGTCAGGTAGCCGTGGTCTGCCTCCAAAGCATCCAGCGCATCTTCCAGACGGGTAGGCAACTGCTGCAGTTTTGCCTTTTCCTCGTCGCTCAGGTGGTACAGATTGAAATCGTAGGGCCCCCAACCGTTTTTGTGAGGATCGATCTGGTTCTTCACGCCGTCCAGACCGGCCATCAGGATGGCTGCATAGCAGAAATAGGGGTTGCAGGTGGCGTCAGGGTTGCGCAGTTCAAAACGGCGCTTGTCGGGACTCTTGGCGTATGCGGGGATGCGAATGACCGCGCTTCTGTTGGAGGTGGCGTAACCCACGGTAACCGGGGCTTCGAATCCGGGCACAAGCCGCTTAAAGGAGTTGGTGCTGGGATTGGTAATGGCGCAAAGGGAGGCAATGTGCTTCAGGATACCGCCCATAAAATAGTGGGCTGTCTGACTCAGGTGGGAATAGCCGTTGTCGTCGGAGAATACCGGCTGACCGTCCTTAAACAGGATCATATGCACGTGCATACCGCTGCCGGCCTCGCCGTAGATAGGCTTGGGCATAAAGGTGGCGCTTTTGCCGTACTTCAGGGCGGTGTTATGGATGATATACTTGATCATCATCGTGGCGTCGGCCATATGGACCACCTCACCCAGTTGGGGTTCGATCTCATACTGACCGCTGGCAGCCACTTCGGGGTGGTGGTAGTTGATCTCAATACCGGCCTCTTTCATCAGCAGACACATCTCGCTGCGACACTCGTAGGAGGTGTCAAACGGCTTGGCAATGTGATAATTCTTCTGCTTCGGCACGACTACACCCTTGCCCTCGGTGGCGGAGTTCCAGTAGGACTGCTTAGCGTCCACAGACGCTCCAATGTAACTGCCGTCCACGCCCCAAGTCACATCGTCAAAGAGGTAGAATTCAAATTCCGGCAGGATCTTCATTTCGTCAGCCACGCCGCTGTCTTTCATATACTCCACGGCGGCTTTGATAATATTTCTGGGATACTGAGCCAGAGGACGGTTTTGAGGATAGTCAATGATCATGGCGTTGCCGGTCATTGTCAGCGTGGGAATGGCGCAGAAGGGGTCGATCATAGCGGTGTCAGGATCGGGGATAAACACCATATCGCTCTTTTCCACCACGGCGTAGCCATAGTTGGAAGCATCAAATCCAATGCCGCTTTTCATCGTGTCTTCAGAGAAGTTTTCAGCAGGAATGGTAACATGGCGGTACTGTCCGTGGATGTCCACCATCTTAAAGTCCACCATTTTAATGCCGTTGTCTTGGATCATTGTTAAAACATCTTGAATGCTTTTTGCCATGGCGTATACTCCTTTGTTTAGTATATATTTAGTATACCTTTGCAGGGGGGTATAAGTCAAGAAAATGATAGAAAAATGTGGAAAAAGCCTCTCTAGCGGAGATCCTTTGAAAGGAGGTACTCCGCTTTTTGTTTAAAATAAGCATATAAATGAGACACCTTCCTTGCAGAAGATGCCTCAAAAGAGTGTGTATTTATAAAATAATTATCCCTGCGCGTTCTGGTTTCTCATAATTCTTTCAATAACAGCGCGGTTGGTCTTCATTCTCACGAAGTTAATGATAAAGAAAACGGGAGAAACTACACCCAAAATAACAGTGAAAACCAGCATACCAACATTGCCGCAGCGATTGTAGGCAAGGGAAAAATCGGTGTGTACGGTATCTATGTACTGGGGGAGTTTCTCGCCGGCCTTTTTATTCACAATACCAAAAGCGATGGCCATTCCGCCAAAAATAATGGCATAAATAAAGAACATTACCATCGTAAATCCACCGCCAAATCTAGCGCCGCCAAAGGACGCAATCAGGCCAATGAAAGAGAATAGCATGAAGAATGCCGCATATACGATTCCTACAATGACAAAGACCTTAGAAGCGATACTCCAGGCTTTGTGCTCCCAACGAAGCAGGCGGTGGGTGTTTTCCAGAAACTCACACGCTTCCTGATCCAATTCGTTGCTGACAACCGCGGGAACTGCGGGAGCGGGGATTTTGCTTTCTACAGGCGCTCCGCAACTCACACAGAATGCAGCGCCCTCTACCAATTCTTGTCCACATTTGATACAATAACCCATAACTGTATACCTCCATTGCAGTCTGTAACAGTATATTAGCATATATGACCGGCAATTTCAATAGGGGGAGGGAGAACGCGAGTGGAATTTAGTATTACTCGAGGAGATTCGAATATTTTCGCTATGCGAAAATATTCGAATCCTTATTTGCAGATCTATAGGAAAAACTGTCGATTAAGGAGTAGACTCGAGGAGATTCGTTGAATCAAGGTGGCGGCGGGCCCCTACCCACCGCCCAACACGCCCCCGGCGTGTTGGATTTAGATCTTCGAATCTCCTTCTTTGAGTATACCAAATAAAAGGCCACCCTGACGGGTGGCCTTTTATTTGGTGGACTCGAGGAGATTCGAACTCCCGACCCCCACAATGCGAATGTGGTGCGCTCCCAGCTGCGCTACAAGCCCATAGACATCACAAATTATACTCCGACCGTTGGAATTTGTCAAGAAGGAACAGCGGCTGTATATAGCCGGGATCATTGGCGTAGAATAGGAGTCCCCTTCGGTTTGTACCGAAGGG
>JAZSRS010000136.1:0-6250 GCA_045538595.1 Faecousia sp.
CGGGTGGTGTTTCTGCCAGCAAAAGCCATCTGCCCCAATCCTTACCAACCCAGAAAACTGTTTCGGGAAGACTCCTTGGAAGAATTGGCCCAATCCATTCGGCAGCACGGTATTCTGCAACCTCTGTCTGTGCGGCGGGTAGGAACTTCCTATCAACTGATCGCCGGAGAACGGCGGCTGCGTGCCGGGATGCGCGCGGGGCTGACGGAGATCCCCTGCATTGTGATGCAAATGACGGAATCGGAATCGGCGCTGACGGCGCTGGTAGAAAATCTGCAACGGCAGGATTTGGATTTTATAGAAGAGGCTCGGGGCATTGATCTGCTGCTGCGGCAATGGAATATGAGTCAGGAACAGGTGGCCAAGGTTTTGGGAAAGAGCCAAAGCGGCGTTGCCAACAAACTGCGACTGCTGCGCCATTCGGCGTCTGTGCTGGAGGCCCTGCGGCAGGCGGAACTGACGGAACGCCACGCCCGGGCGCTGCTGAAACTAAAGACCGATCATCAAAAACTGCAAGCCATTGCTGTCATCTCACGGCAGGGTATGAGTGTTGCCCGGACAGAGCAATACATCGAAAGTCTTCTGCGTCAGGAAGGTCAGGACAGTCACAAAGCCAATGTGGGAGCGTTTCTAAACTACCTGAATCAGTCCCTTGCCCGGATCCAACTATCCGGGATCTCCGCTGTGTCGGAACGGCGGGAGACGGAAAGTCAGATCGTGCTGACCATCACCATTCCCAAATCCCAAAATTAGTGCAAAACGCCCCGATACAGTCTCTGTATCGGGGTGTTTGTTACATATTGGCCTTGATGGCGGAAATGAGAATATCCCCTGCCACCACTCTATCTTCCGCGGCAAAGCCTTGGGCAAAATTATCCGAGTACAGCACTTGGGCGCTGGGGGCAAATTCCTCGTCGCCTTCCCACATCAAAATCTGCATCCGGTATCCGCCTACCAGTTCAAACAGGTAGCCGGCATCGCCGTGGGGTACGGGTGTGGCGCCCATTTTTTCGGCCGCAGCACGGAATCCATCCAGCCGGAAACCGAAAGTGAAGGCTGCCCGGGTCAGGACACGGCCGGTATAGGGGGTGATGTACATCTCGCCCCAGGGCATCTCCCGGAAGGTCTTCCACTCCCCGTCCCAACGGACATCCCTACACTCCAGCAAGTAGCGCAGCAGGAATGTCTGGGTGGGCAGCGGTGGGATCACGCCGCCGTCCTCTGGGGTGATGGTATAGTCCGGGTGGGTGATGAAAAAGGTTCTACCCAGCAGTTTTACGCTATAAGCGCTGCCGTCCCAGCAGACATCGGTCAGTCGGGTGGTGACATCCGACGGGTCTAATTGACGGAATTTTTCCTCATAATAGGCGAAGGGGACTTCTTCTTTATGGTTTTCTATTTGCATAGTGATCTCCTATTCTGACTGTCATTTGGGGAGATTGCCACACCAGTCTGCGGACTGGTTTGCAATGACAGTCAACATTCTTGCTTGCTGTTGGGGAACAGGCTGGCGTCGGTATGGGGCAGGAAGCAGGCTGCCACGAAATTGTCCATATAACCGGGGTAGGTAGAAAGTTCCAGGTAGGTCATATTGGCGCCCAGTTCATCGCACTTTTCTGCCGCCTGATCGCTCATCACCATGGCGTACGCGCCGGTGAGAGAGGAGTTGCCGATGTATTGGTATTTACTCAAATCCACATCCGGGAGCATACCGATATTGACGGAATTTTTCATATTAATACCGGAGCCGATGCCGCCGGCTACAAACACCCGGTCGATACAGTCTACGGTCATATCTACTGCGGAAAGCATGGTATCAATGGCGGAAAAAATAGCGCCCTTGGCCCGGATAAAGTTGTCGATATCCACTTCGTTGATGGAGACTTCACGGCCGGTTTCTGACTCCTCTGCCGTTGCCAGCAGGAATCGGCCCATTCCGTGGGCATCCCGCAGCACCCGGTCGCCCTCCCGGACGAACAGGCCCTTGGCGTTGACAATGCCGCAGCGGAACAGTTCGGAGATAATATCAATGATGCCTGAGCCGCAGATGCCCACAGGTTTCTGCCCCCCATCGCCTACGATGGTGAGGGTAGGTTCCATCGTGTCTTTGTCGATGGTACAGGCTTCAATGGCGCCGTCGGTGGCACGCATACCGCAGGAAATGTCGCCGCCCTCAAAAGCAGGACCGGCAGAACAGGCGCAACTCATCATAAAGTCCCGGTTACCGAACACGATCTCGCCGTTGGTACCCAAGTCGATGAACAGGCTCATTTCGTCTGCATCCCACAGGGTGGTTGCCAATGTGCCGGCAGTGATATCGCCGCCCACATAAGAGCCGATATTGGGTGCGATCAGCACCGGTGCCAGGGGGTTGGCAGGGAGTTTCAGATCGCCGGCAAGAAGACCTTTCCAGCCGAAGAAACTGGGGATATAGGGCTCCATACGCACAGGCTCTGCGTCCACGCCTACAAACAGGTGGTTCATGGTGGTGTTTGCCGCCACGCACAGCCGCAGAATACTTCTTGCGGAGATATTAGCGGAACGGCACAGGCTGGCGATAATGGGATTCAAGGTCTCTTTTACGATGGCGTCCTGCAACTTCTTCTTGCCGCCCTCTTTACCCTGCTCAATGATCCGGTTGATCACATCGGCGCCGTAACGGATCTGGCCGTTGCCGGAAGAGCCTTTGGCCAGCAATTTGCCGGTAACAAGGTCTGTCAGCACCATGGTAACGGTGGTCGTGCCGATGTCGATGGCGCAGCCTACGATGGCGGTATCCTCGGGGGCGGTGATTTCCATACACCGGAAGGTATTTTCCCCCAGTTCGCCTTTGACACAGACGCGGAAATTGTGCTGTCTTAGTGTGCTGGCCAGTTTTACCATCACGGCAAAGGGGATTTCTACTTTTTCCACGCCCAAGGCTTCTTGAATCGCCCAAGTCAGCCGCTCATTATCCGGCATGGTATCATCCAGAGACGGTTCTGCCATTTCCAACACTACCGCCCGGAATTGATTTTCAAAAGTGATGCCGCTGTCTTTCAGTTGGTTCTGACAGGTCTCAAAAATGGCAATTTCCGCAGGGCTGCTCAAGTCGGCAGTCTTCATACGGCTCTGGTAAGCGGAGGCGATATCAGGGACAAACACGGTGCAGTCCCCTACCACTTTACAGTTACAACTCAAACGCCAGCCGGCTTCAAATTCTTCCTGGGTGATATGACGGGAGGGAATGGTCTCCAACTGACCTTCCAGCAGTTTTACCCGGCATTTGCCGCAAGAGCCGTTACCGGAACAGGGAGCGTCAATGGCTACATTGCCCCGTCTTGCCAGTTCCAGCAGGTTATCTCCCGGATTACAAGAGATGGTCACCGGCGCACTGCCTTCAATTTGAAATACTACCTTAGGCATACAATAGCCTCCCTTTTTCGCTGTTTTGGTCATTATACCACAGGATTTGCCCCGTGTCTACCAAAGAAAAAGGCGTGCCGCCAATGGCAACACGCCTATATTTCACAATTATTTTACGATCTCAAATTGCTGCTCTTCTGTCAGGTCCACCACGGTGCAGTCGTTGGCGTAAGTACACTCCGGCAGAATGATCATAGCGGCCAGTTCATCTGCATTGGCAGGCAGAGGCGCCAGATGCCAAATAGCGGCATTCATCTTCACCAAGGTGTGCTTGGGAACTAAGAATGCCTTGGCCTGCTCGGTGACAGGTGTGCCGGCAGAAGCGGGGGCCACATGCAGGATCATATCATCGTTCATAGGCAGGATCATTTCCCAAGTGGTGGTGTGGTACTCCTGCTGGGTGATCACCATCTTGGCAGGCTTCTTTACCAGAATGGGAGAATAACCGACCCGGTGGTTGCTGTCTGCATTGACCCGATCCGGGAAGAACCGGTGCAATTCACCGCACAGGGCGTGGCCCTGGGGGTTCTCCATATGATAGAACTGACCGAAGGGGGCAAAGGCTTCATTGGTAATAGGCTCAATATGAATCTGACGCATAGAAATTTCCTCCTAAAATTTTTCTTTTGTTTTATTGTAACTTGCCTTGTTTTTTCTGTCAACGGCAAAAATCATTTCCAGGATGCTTCTACTGTCTCCAAAGCCGTAATGCCGGCCACGGATAGGTCTTCCGTAACCACCGGGCTGGTGCGTTTACCTTCCTGCATACATTTGTAGATATGCTTGGCTTCGTAGATCAGTTCGTACTCGCAGGGGAACTGCACCTCTTCCGGCTCTTGACCGTTGATGTAGAAGGTGGCCTTTCGGGCTTTCCAATACTCGGGGATCTCCACATAGCCTTTGGTGCCGTAGAATCTGGCGGTGTTGTCCAGGGTGGCCCGGGTGCTGTTTTTAATATTGAACAGCACCCCTTCCGCCATCTCTCCTGCCAGCACATACTGCCATTCTGCGCCGGTTTCCAAGGCGGATTTGAACCCTTGAATACTCTTCATAGGGCCAAAGAGCCACAAAAGCAGTTGCACCGCGTAGATACCGCTGGAGAGCAGCGTGCCGCCGCCCACGGATTTGTCAAAGAGCCATGTGTTATATGCGGCAGAGAAACTGTGGCTCATTTCCGCCATATGGACCTCACCCAACTCTCCTGCCTCCATTCTCTTTTTCACTTCCAGAATGGTAGGCAAAAACAGCATTTTTTCCGCCTCCATCAGGAAGAGATTCTTTTCCTTTGCCAAGGCGAACAGTTCTCTGGTATGGGCGGCAGAGGTGGTACAGGGTTTTTCACAAACCACGTGCTTACCCATCTCTAAGGCCATTTTTGCCAAAGGGTAATGCTGGACGTTCACCGCAGAGATATAGACGATATTTACTTCCGGGTCTTCCAGCAGTTCCCGGTGGGAGCCGTAGGCTTTGGGAATGTCCCATTGGGTCGCCTTGTCCTTGGCTTTCTTCAAAGTGCGGGAGGACACAGCCACGACCTCCCCTGTGCCGGAGGTGCGGACTGCCGCAATAAACCGGGGGGCGATGGAGGATGTACTTAAGATACCGTAACAAAGTTGTTCCATAACGAACTCCTTTCTTGGGATTCTATCTATAGTATACTGTCTTCCCCGGCTGAATGCAACGAGTTTTGTTTTCAGACAAATAAAAAACGGAGGATCATGAGATCCTCCGTTTTTGGTTGCGATTATCTCTTGACTCTTGCGTTGCCGCCCCAGACGCTCCAAACCACGTCTTCGTCAGCAGGCTGTGCGTAGTCAGTCAGGAAGGTGGTTGCCAGTGCGCCGGATGCCCAGCCAAACTGGATCCACTTTTCAGGCTCCCAACCCTTCAGGATGCCGTAGAGCATACCGCCTACGAAACCGTCGCCGCCGCCGATGCGGTCCAGCACGGTGATCCGACGGGGCTCTACTACCTGCCACTCGTCGCCGGCCAGCATAATGGCGCCCCACAGGTGGGAATTTACATTCTCAACCTGACGCAGGGTGGTGGCGAATACGGAAGCATTGGAGAACTGAGCCTTCACCCGCTTGATCATTTCCTTGAAGGAGTCGATCTTGGAAGCGATGTCCTTGCCACCTGCCTCGGGACCCTGTACGCCCAAGCAGAGTTGGAAGTCTTCCTCGTTACCGATGAGAATGTCGGCAACAGAGGCGATCTCCGTGAAGATATCGTGCAATTCCTGCTCACGGCCCTTCCAGAAGGAAGCCCGGTAATTCAGGTCGAAGGAGATCAGCGTGCCGTACTTTTTGGCAGCTCTTGCCAGTTCCAGGCAGAAGATACTGGTCTCGTGGGACAAAGCGCCGATGAGGCCGGACAGGTGGAGAATACCTACGCCTTCCTCACCGAAGATACGGTCTAAGTCAAAGTCCTTGATGTTCAGGGTGCGGCCTACTTCGCCGGCACGGTCATTGCAGACGCGAGGGCCACGGGAGCCGTAACCGGAGTCAGCGATGTTGAACTGGTGGCGGGAACCCCAGGGATCGCCCTGCTCCACTTCCTTGCCTTCGTAGTCCATACCGCGGCTTCGCAGGTCGCGCTTAATGAAGTCAGCGATGGGGCTGTCCTTAACGAAGGTGGTCAGCACCTTGGTGGGCAGGCCCAGGTATGCGGAGATGGAAGCAACGTTGGTCTCAGCGGAGGGTGCCTGCATCATAAACATATTGGAGGAAGCAACGGGCTGGCCGTTGGGAGGGGTAATACGAACACCCATACTGGTGGGAACTACCAGAGCGTACTTGCAATTTTCACGAATCTTCATAACGAATTTCCTTTCTATTATACATCG
>JAZSRS010000054.1:0-32338 GCA_045538595.1 Faecousia sp.
CCAGTATCCAAGGAATAAACTCAAATGGTGTAATGTTATCCAGGGTATCACTTTGAGGGTAATAAACTGCATTTCCAGGGAAATAGAGCCCGGCCATACTTAATCCATACTCGTTGGTGGCGTCAAAATAAAGAGGATATCCATTGTCCACCATAGCCATACCAATAAAGGAAAAATGGTTATATAAAGACTCAACTAGTCGAAAGTGTAAAGGATAGTTTCTTGGCGTAATTGTAACGCTTTCTTGATAAGCATATTCAAAGTCAAGATTTCGGCCGAAATAGTGATCTTTTGAATGAAAAGAAATGGCTGTACACATAGATAAAAACCTCCGCGATTTATATAAAAATATCCTTTCCGCTTTAGTTGAAGTTATTCGCAAATATCAGTTGCGGTATTGCAAGAAATATGGTATAATCCCAAAAGAGAAACTATGTATTCTTTAAAGCCTCTTAAGGTAATTCTGAATTGTAGGTGAATGATTATGACATATGCATATTTTCCCGGTTGTACCTTAAAGACAAAAGGTAAGGACTTAGATAAATACGCAAGGGCAGCGGCGGCTGCGCTGGATTTTGAACTTGCCGAACTGCCGCAGTGGCAGTGCTGCGGCGCAGTTTATCCTATGGCAAAAGACGAAATTGCAACAAGACTGAGTTCTGTGCGTGCCTTGGCAGATGCAAAGGCACAAGGTAGGGAACTGGTCACGCTGTGTTCTGCTTGCCATCATGTGATCAAACGCGTGAATCTGGATGTGCAAAAGGATGCAGAAATTCAGGATAGAGTAAATCGCTACTTGAAACTGGACAACCCCTACGGCGGTGAAACCAATGTGTTGCATTACTTAGAAATCCTGCGGGATCGTGTTGGATTTGACACACTGAAGTCTAAGGTCGTTAATCCGCTTACAGGAAGGAAGATCGGCGCTTACTACGGTTGCCTGCTTCTTCGCCCCGGTAAGGAAATGGGCTTTGACAATCCTGAGAATCCCACCATCATCGAAGATTTTATTCGGGCCATCGGTGCAGAACCTGTGATTTATGCCCGGAGAAACGAGTGCTGCGGTGGTTACTGCACAGTTGAAAATAAGGGTTATGCCCAGAAACAGGTAGATGCCATTATGGATAATGCCAAGGCACTTGGCGCCGAAATGCTGGTTACCGCCTGCCCGCTGTGCATGTATAACCTGAAGGAAAATGCAACGAACGGACTGGAAGTGAAGTACTTCACAGAACTTCTGGCAGAAGCCCTTGGTGTGAAGGAGGAAGCAAAATGATTGATTTTGTGAAAAGAATCTCCGGTGTGAATCCAAGAAAATGTATGAAGTGCGGTAAATGTACCGCATCTTGCCCTGCATTCGACGAAATGGAATTCCATCCCCATCAATTTGTGGATATGGTGGAGAATGGACGCATTGAAGAACTTATGAATTCTAAGGGTATCTACACATGCTTAAGTTGCTTTGCTTGCGTGGAGCGCTGCCCCAGAAGTGTTGAACCTGCCAAACTGATTGAGGCAGTTCGGATCGCTGTGATCCGTCAGCAGGATAAGAACCACCTGAAACCGGATCAGATCCCGGCACTGCTGGATGATGAACTACCTCAGCAGGCCATTACCAGCGCATTTAGAAAATATAGAAAGTGAGGAGAAGATAAATGCAGAGAATTGGCGTATTTGTCTGCTGGTGCGGCAGTAACATCGCTGCAACCGTAGATGTCGAAAAAGTTTCTCAAGTTCTTGCAAAGGAACCCGGTGTTGTCTTTTCCACCAACTACCAGTATATGTGTTCTCAGGCTGGTCAGGGGATGATCCAAGAATCTATCCGTAAGTATAATCTGACCGGCGTTGTTGTCTGTTCTTGTTCTCCCAGTATGCACGAGGCTACTTTCCGCAAGACTTGTGAAAAGGCCGGCCTGAATGCTCATATGGTAGAGATCGCCAACATTCGCGAGCAGTGCTCCTGGATACATAAGGACAAAGATATTGCTACCGAAAAGGCAGTCGTTTTAGGTCGCGCAGCCATCGCCAAAGTGCACCTAAACACGCCGCTTACTGCAGGACAAAGCCCTGTTAAAAAGCGTGCGCTGGTTATCGGCGGCGGTATTGCCGGTATTCAGACTGCTTTGGATATTGCTGATGCAGGTTTTGAAGTGGATATTGTGGAAAAGAAGCCTACCATTGGCGGCAAGATGACCCAGATCGACAAAACATTCCCCACTTTGGACTGCGCTGCTTGTATCTTGACCCCCAAAATGGTGGACGCTGCGCAGAATGAAAAAATCCACATTTATTCCTACTCCGAAGTAGAGAGCGTAAAGGGTTTTGTAGGTAATTTCAAAGTTACCATTAAGAAAAAGGCTCGTTTTGTAGATGAAACTAAGTGCACCGGTTGCGGTCTGTGTACTGAAAAATGTCCCCAAAAGAAAGTTCCCAATGAGTTTAATTTGGGTCTGGATAACCGTCGCGCCATCTATATTCCTTTTGCACAGGCAGTGCCGAAGGTTGCTACCATTGACGCAGATTACTGTACCATGCTGAAGACCGGCAAGTGCGGTGTCTGCTCCAAGGTTTGTACCGCTGGTGCTATTGACTATAAGCAGCAGGATCAACTGATTGAGCAGGAATACGGCGCAATCGTTGTTGCAACCGGCTTTAACCCCATCAAACTGGATAAGTACGACGAGTTTGCCTATTCTCAGAGTCCTGATGTGGTTACCAGTTTGGAATTTGAGCGTCTTATGAACGCAGCCGGTCCTACCGGTGGCACATTGCTCCGGCCTTCTGACGGAACACACCCCCATACCATCGTGTTCGTGCAGTGCGTCGGCTCCCGTTGCGATGATGAGCGCGGAAAGCCCTACTGCTCTAAGATCTGCTGTATGTATACGGCAAAGCACGCAATGCTCTGCCGTGAAAAATACCCGGATACCGATGTGTATGTGTTCTATATTGATGTGCGTACTCCCGGTAAGAACTTTGACGAGTTCTACCGTCGCGCAGTTGAGGAATACGGCGTGCATTATGTGAAGGGCATGGTGGGTAAGGTTGTTCCTCAGGACGGCAAACTGAAGGTGCAAGCATCGGACTTGTTAGGTAATCAGCAACTGCATATCGACGCAGATATGGTTGTTTTGGCTGCAGCCATTGAGCCGGATGAGACTGCTCGTCCTTTGGCTACCAAACTGACCGCATCTATGGATACCAACGACTTCTTCACAGAAGCACATCCCAAACTGCGGCCTGTTGAGAGCCCCACTGCCGGTATTTTCCTGTCCGGTGCATGTCAGGGCCCCAAAGACATTCCTGAGACAGTGGCCCAGGCCAGTGCGGCAGCAGCAAAGGTAATTGGCTTGCTTTGCAAGGATAGCCTGACCTGTAATCCCTGCGTTGCCCAGCCGGATGAACTGATGTGTAACGGCTGCAGCAGTTGTGAAAAGGTATGTCCCTACGGCGCAATTACTTATATTGATAAAGAATTCCGTGGGCCTAACAGAACGACTTTGATCCGCCGTGTTGCACAAGTCAATCCTGCCGTATGTCAGGGGTGCGGTGCTTGTACTGTGGCTTGTCCCAGCGGCGCAATGGACCTGAAGGGTTTCTCGAATAAACAAATTATGGCGGAGGTGGATGCAATATGTCGGTAAATGAACAGTTCCAACCCACCGTAGTTGCATTTTGTTGCAACTGGTGTTCCTATGCCGGTGCTGACCTTTCTGGTACCAACCGTTTGCAGTATCCTGCGAATGTTAAGATCATTCGCATTCCTTGCTCCTGCCGTTTGAATCCGATGTTCATTTTGCGTGCATTTCAGAAGGGCGCTGACGGTGTGATTCTCTGCGGTTGCCATCCCGGCGACTGCCACTACACCACCGGTAACTACTATGCCCGCCGTCGTATGACGCTTCTGTTCTCTATGCTGGATTTCCTAGGCGTCGAGCGTGGCAGAACCCGTGTGGAATGGGTCTCTGCAGCAGAAGGTGCAAAGTTTGCCGCAACGATGAATGACTTTGTAAAGACCATTACGGAACTTGGCCCGAACCGCAGATTGGAGGACTTACGATGCAGCAAAGAATAAAAGATAAAGCCATTGAATTGCTGACCAGTGGTACTGTTAATCGTGTGATCGGCTGGAAAGTTGGCGAGTTCTTCTATGACCTGACTCCTGCAGTGTTTGAGACCGCAGAGGAAGTGGAAAAAGATTTTGTGTATTCCGGTTTTTCCGGCGCCAATCTCTCCAAGTATGCCATTGCCCAGTCCAGAGCCAGCGGTAAGGTTGCCATTTTTGTGAAACCCTGTGATTCCTATTCCTTCCAGCAATTGCTGAAAGAGCATAGAATCCTTCGTGATAATGTATATGTGGTGGGTATTTCCTGTGACGGTATGCTGGATATTGAGAAGATCCGCGGACTCGGCTGCGAAGGCATTACTGCAGTCCGGGAAGAGGTCGACGCTCTGCAGGTAGAGACTCTCTACGGCACTCATACACTTGACCGCAAGGATTGTCTGCTGGAGCGTTGCAATGTTTGCAAGAGCAAGAAGGTAGTCCTGTTTGACGAGATGATCGGTGAGCAAGGTGAAGAGCAGGAATCTGCCCGTTTTGATAAGGTTGCAGAATTTGAGGCTATGACTCCTGAAGAGCGGTTTGCATTCTGGAGAGAAGAACTGTCCCGCTGCATTCGCTGCAATGCCTGCCGGAATGTTTGTCCTGCCTGCAGTTGCGAGAAATGCGTATTTGATAACGACAAATCCGGTGTTCGCAACAAGGCAGCAGCAGATCCCTTCGAGGAGAATCTGTTCCATATTATCCGCGCCTTCCATGTAGCCGGTCGTTGCACCGACTGCGGTGAGTGCAGCCGCGTATGTACTCAGAATATTCCGCTGCACCTGCTGAATCGGAAGTTCATTAAGGACATCAACGAACTGTACGGAGAATACCAGGCAGGCGCAGATGTGGATACCAAGTCTCCTTTGACTAATTTTACAGTTGATGACTGTGAGCCGTCCATTGTTCACGAAAGAGGAGGTGCTTGATAATGAAAAGAATAGCACATTCTGAACTGAACGAACTGTTTTCCGCCATTTCTGCCCAAAAGCAACTCTTTATCCCAGCAGATGACGGTACACCGCAGGCTAAATTTACCCTTTGGCAGAACGGTATGAAGTTGTCTGACAAGTTAAATACCGTACGAAGCGCCAAAGATATGTTTTTCCCGCAGGTAGAAAATCTTGTGAACTTCAAGGTTTCCGGTAAGCAGATGGAAATTATTGAGAACCGTGATGCAGCAGATCCCTTTGTTGTGTTTGGCGTTCGCGCTTGCGATTGCTGCAGTTTTGATATTTTGGATACTGTTTTTCTCAGTGATCCTGTGGATACGTTCTACCAGACCCGCCGGGAGAACGGTGTGGTGATCACCCTGGCCTGCAATAGGCCTGCTGAGACCTGTTTCTGTGGCGCATTTGGTATTGATGCGGCCAATCCTGCAGGGGACGTTACCTGCTGGCAGGACGAGAATTATCTCTACTGGCAGGCAAACACTGAAAAGGGTACTGCACTCACCGATACTCTGTCGATGCTCACAGATTGCGATGAAAACGATGTTACCCCCATCCAGGAAAAGACCCGTGAGATCCTAAAGAAACTTCCCCTAAATGATCTGGATCTTTCCGACTTGAAGGACCAGGAACTGCTGAAACTGTTCAACAGCGATGTTTGGGGTGAACTTTCCGAGAGTTGCTTGGGATGCGGTACTTGTACATTTATCTGCCCCACCTGTCAGTGCTACGATGTGCAGGACTTTGATAACGGCAGGGAAGTGCGTCGCTTTCGTTGCTGGGACAGTTGTATGTACTCGGATTTCACAATGATGGCCCACGGCACAAACAGGCCTACCCAGAAAGAACGCTTCCGTCAGCGGTTTATGCACAAACTGGTGTATTACCCCAACAATAATGACGGTGTATTTGGCTGTGTCGGCTGTGGAAGATGTTTACAGAAGTGCCCCATCCATATGAATATTGTGAAAGTAGCAAAGAAATTAAAGGAGGCAATCAAATGAGACAGGACCCTTTGATTCCTATGCTGGGTGAAGTTACCATGATTCGCACCGATACACCGGATGTAAAGACATTCCGTGTTGTTGGCGTTGACGGTAAAAAACCCTTCGTCCATATCCCCGGTCAGTGCGCAATGCTTTCCGTTCCCGGTGTTGGTGAAGCGCTATTTTCTATTACATCTTCTCCCACTGAGGAAAATTTTGTGGACTTCTCCATTAAGAAATGTGGTTGCGTTACTGAGTGGCTCCACTCTATGGAAGTTGGTCAGCAGGTAACCATTCGCGGACCTTACGGCAACGGATTCCCTGTGGACACGGAGTTAGCCGGCAAGGATCTGCTGTTCATTGCAGGCGGTATTGGTCTGGCTCCTCTGCACTCCGTGATCAACTACTGCCGTCATTACCGTGATCGTTACGGTAAGATCGACATCGTTTACGGCTCTAGATCCAAGAACGATTTGGTTGATTTCCCGGAAATCGTGGACGAGTGGTGTAAGGAAGACGGCATTTCCGTGCATCTGACCATCGACAATCCCCAGGATGATTGGGATGGACATGTTGGTTTTGTTCCAAACTATGTGAAGGAACTGGCTTTCGACACCTCCAAGACTGTTCTGATGTGCGGACCTCCCATTATGATTAAGTTTACATTGGCGGGTCTGATGGAACTTGGATTTGCCAGAGAACAAGTCTATACCACAATGGAACTTCGCATGAAGTGTGCCCTTGGCAAGTGTGGCCGGTGCAATATCGGTGATAAGTATGTTTGTAAAGACGGCCCCGTGTTCCGTTTTGATCAATTAGACGAGTTGCCGGATGAATACTAAGGAGAAATTGTAATGGAAAAATTAGTGAATGTCTATTTTTTCGGTAAAAAGTATGCAGTTCCTGAAAGCCTGACCATTATGGAGGCTATGGAGTATGCCGGTTATCAGTTGGTACGCGGCTGCGGCTGTCGTAACGGATTCTGCGGCGCTTGCTCTACCATCTACCGTATTGCCGGCGATAGAACTCTGCGTACCTGCCTTGCCTGTTCCACTAAGGTAGAAGACAATATGTATGTTGCCACTCTGCCGTTCTTCCCGCTGGTTAAGGCTGTGTATGACATTGAGAAGGTGAAGCCCACAGAGCAGATCATGATGCAACTGTATCCGGAGATCTACTCCTGCATCGGCTGCAACGCCTGCACTAATGCTTGTACACAGGGTCTGAATGTTATGCAGTACATAGCCTATGCCCAGCGCGGTGAGTACGAAAAGTGCGCCGAGGAATCCTTTGACTGTGTAATGTGCGGTGTTTGTTCTTCCCGTTGCCCTGCTGAGATTTCTCATCCCCAGGTTGCTATGCTGGCGCGCCGCTTGAATGGCAAGTATCTTGCACCTCACTGTGATCACCTGGATGAGCGGATCCAGGAGATTAACAACGGTAAATACGAATTGCTTCTGGAAGACCTGATGGGCAAGCCTGTCAGTGAGATGAAGGAACTGTATAACCACCGCGAAATCGAGAAATAAGGAGGGGAATACGATGTATCATGATACTTTTATGCAGGAATCCATTAAAAAAGTGGAGGCTGCCCGTGAAGCCAATGTTCGTTTAGACCCTCGCAGAATGACCGCTGAAGAAAAGGAAGTTCTTCTGAAGACTTATCACCCCGACTACCGTGAGAATCAGTTCACTGAACTGAAGATCGGCCCGAACAAGGGTGGTGAAGTACCTGTGGAACTGGCAGAACTGTTGCAAGGTAAGGCTCGCATTACCGCTTCTCAGGTTGATCTGAGCAACCCTGATTACGATGTGGATGTGCTGGTGATCGGCGGCGGTGGCGCAGGCGCTTCTGCAGCCATTGAAGCCCACGAAAACGGCACCAATGTTATGATCGTTACCAAGTTGCGTATCGGTGATGCCAACACTATGATGGCCGAGGGTGGTATCCAGGCTGCAGACAAGCCTGGCGACAGCCCTGCACAGCACTATCTGGATGCTTTCGGCGGCGGACATTTTGCTGCGCAGAAAGATCTGCTTTATAAACTGGTCACCGATGCCCCTGATGCCATTCGTTGGCTGTCCGAATTGGGTGTAGAATTTGACAAAGCAACTGACGGCACCATGATCACCACCCACGGCGGCGGTACTTCCCGCAAGAGAATGCATGCTGCAAAGGACTACTCCGGCGCAGAAATTATGCGTACACTCCGTGATGAAGTGCTGAACAGACAGATTCCTGTTGTGGATTTCACTGCTGTTATTGAACTGATCAAGGATGAAAACGGCAAATGTGCCGGCGCAGTCCTGCAGAATATGGAGACCAAGGAACTGCTCGTTGCAAAGGCAAAGACTGTTGTGTTGGCAACCGGCGGCGCTGGCCGTCTCCACTATCAGGGATTCCCCACCTCAAACCACTACGGCGCAACTGCTGACGGTCTGGTTTTGGCATATCGCGCCGGCGCACGACTTCTGTATCCGGAGACATTGCAGTATCATCCCACCGGCGCTGCATTCCCCGCACAGATCTATGGCGCATTGGTTACTGAAAAAGTTCGTTCTCTCGGCGCAATGCTGATCAATGCCAACGGCGAAGCATTTATGAACCCGCTGGAGACCCGTGACGTTTCTGCTGCTTCCATTATTCGCGAATGCACTGATCGTGGCAACGGTGTTCCTACACCGGAAGGTTTTGGTATCTGGCTGGATACTCCCATGATCGAACTGAAGAACGGTGAAGGCACCATTGAAAAGCGGATTCCCGCTATGATGCGTATGTTTGGCAAGCACGGTATTGATATTCGGAAAGAGCCGATCCTGATCTACCCCACATTGCACTACCAGAACGGCGGCGTTAAGATCACCGATGACGGCCAAACTGACATTGAGAATCTGTATGCAGCCGGTGAGGTTGTAGGCGGTATCCATGGCCGCAACAGATTGATGGGCAATAGTTTGCTGGACATCATCGTATTTGGCCGTAACGCAGGTAAGCATGCCTCTCAGAAAGCCAAAGAAGTTTCTGTTGGCGCACTGACACTTTCTCATATTGATGCATTTAATCAGGAACTGGCTGACGCCGGAATAAAAATCGAGACTGTTTCCCCGAAACTGCTGCCGGATTACAGAAGAGTAAAATAATCAACATTTTTACTACCGTACAAACGATTTGTTTGTACGGTAGTTTTTTATGCCCAATTCCGACGGAATAAATTATCCAAAAGGGTTATATTAAGGGTGATTACATCAAGGAGGGGAATTTATGCACCTGACAAGTTATTTGCAGGAGGGTACACTGACCATAGTGTTAACGGGGGAAATCGATCACCATTGCGCAAAACAATATATGCAGTCTATTTCTTCAAAAATTGAGGCATACTCGCCGCAAATGTGTGTTTTAGATTACGCAGAAGTTACATTTATGGATTCATCTGGCATTGCAATCGTTATCAACGCCTTACGAAATATGAAAAAGATTGACGGCCAACTGATATTGTCCGGACTCAATCAGCAACCTATGAAAGTATTCCACGCCTCCGGTGTGGATAAGTTGGTAAATATGAAGGAGGAGATCAAATGAAATTTAATAACTATATGATGCTGGAATTTCCCAGTAAATCTGCAAATGAGGGATTTGCCAGATCTGCAGTTGCCTGTTTTGCAGCACAAATGGATCCTACGCTGGAAGAACTGGGGGATATTCGTACCGCTGTATCGGAAGCGGTAACAAATTGCATTGTACATGCCTATCCCGACGGATACGGCATTATCAGCGTTCGATGCAGAATACTGAAAGACAATGTGTTAGATATTGTCATCAAAGACAGAGGCATCGGCATTGAAGATTTAGAAAAAGCGAAAAAACCGATGTATACCACAGGTGGGTCTGATAGAAGCGGTATGGGCTTTACAATCATGGAGAGTTTCATGACAGAATTTGAAGTTTCCTCCAAACCCGGAAAAGGTACGACTGTACATATGCGCAGACGACTGAAGCAGAAAAAATGAGCAGGGTAGAGGAGTTGATTGCCCAATGTCAGGCTGGTGACGCCCAGGCGAAAGAAACCTTAATACTGGAAAATAACGGATTGATTTGGTCGGTTACAAAGCGGTTTTTAGGCAGAGGTGCGGAAGCAGAAGATATGTATCAGTTAGCCTGCTTGGGTTTCTTAAAAGCAGTTGACGGATTTGACTTAAACTACGGCACTCAGTTTTCTACCTATGCTGTTCCAAAAATTGCCGGTGAGATCAGACGGTTTCTAAGAGATGACGGTGCGGTCAAGGTGTCAAGAACAATTAAAGAGCGAGCTGCAGTGATCAAAGCGGCAAGGAATCATCTTGTTAATACGCTGGAGCACGAACCGACGCTTAATGAACTCTCTGAATACACAGGCATTTCTCCGGAAGACATTGCCATTGCAGAAAGCGCTACTTACAGCGTAGAATCCATCCAAGAGGCTACAGGGGAGGATGGTTTTACATTAGAGAGTGTATTGACGGATACAAAATCAGAAGAAACCATGATTGAACATTTTGCGCTCAATCAGGCCATCGACCGATTGTCCCACCGGGAATCTATGGTGGTAAAACTGCGGTATTTCCACGGATTAACTCAGCAGCGCATTGCGATCATTCTCGGAGTCAGTCAGGTTCAGGTGTCCAGAATTGAGAAAAAAGCATTGGAGAGATTGCGGGAATTGTTGCTCTAAAAAATGAAATTTTCCCTTTACCTTTTGCGTCAAATAAGGTAAAATATTTGTATCTTATTTTATTTAGGTGCAGATATGGAAAAAGTATTTTTAGATAGATTTATCTCCGCAAGAAAACGGTATATTGCTGCGCAATTTCCCCGACTGAACAATATGCAGATGGAGGCAGTTACCACTACCGACGGCCCTTTGCTGCTACTGGCAGGCGCGGGAAGCGGTAAGACAACTGTTCTGATTAATAGAATCGCAAATTTGATTCGCTTTGGCCGCGCCAGTGATTCTGCCGATGTTCCCGACACGGTTACGGAGGACGATGTTGTCTTTTTAGAGTCTTTGTCAGAACCTTTTTCTGAAATGGATCAAGCGAGGGCGAATTACTTATGCGCCCTGGATCCTGTTGCTCCTTGGAATATCATTGCTATTACATTTACCAATAAGGCAGCCAATGAACTGAAAGAGCGCTTAACTGCTATGCTTGGCCCGGAAGGTCAGAATGTGTGGGCGATGACGTTCCACTCTGCTTGTTGTCAGATCTTGCGACGGAATATTGAGCGTCTCGGCTATTCCGGCAGTTTTACAATATATGATACTGCAGATTCCGAACGGGTTATGAAGGACATCATTAAGGATATGGGTTTGGATGATAAAACCTTTCCTGCAAAGTATGCCCTCTCGGTGATCAGCCGGGAAAAGGATAATATGGTATCCCCTGAAGAGTTACTGGAACGGGCAGAGTCTGGAAGTGATTTTCGTCTGCTCCATATTGCCCGGGCTTACAGTATATATCAGAAACGGCTGAAGGAAAATAATGCCCTGGATTTTGATGATATTATCTTTAACACCGTTTTATTGCTGCAGCAGTTTGAAGATGTCAGGACATACTATCAGCGAAAATTCAAGTATGTTATGGTGGACGAGTATCAGGACACCAATCATATGCAGTATCTCCTTACATCCATACTTGCCGGTGGCTACGAGAATATTTGCGTGGTTGGTGATGATGACCAAAGTATCTATCGATTCCGCGGCGCAACAATCAAAAATATTCTGGATTTTGAAAAACAGTACCGTGGCAGCCGGGTGATTCGGCTGGAACAGAACTATCGATCCACGCAATCGATTTTAAATGCTGCCAACGCAGTCATTGCCCATAATATTGGCAGAAAAGGCAAACGCCTTTGGACTGCCAACGGGCAGGGTAGCCCCATCACTGTTTATGAGGCAGGGGATGAAAGCGCAGAAGCCAACTTTGTGGCAAACCAAATTATTTCCGGTTATAAGAAGGACAGTTTTAAGGACTACGCCGTTTTGTACCGTACAAATGCCCAATCCAACGCTTTGGAATTTGCCTTTAAGCGGAACGGTATTCCGTACCGGGTCATTGGTGGTATGCGGTTCTTTGATCGTGCGGAAGTCAAGGATATGCTGGCATATCTGTGTGTTATCAATAACCGCGCTGACGATTTGCGTTTGCATAGAATTATCAACAATCCTCCCAGAGGCTTAGGTGCAAAATCTATCGAAACGGCGGACAGATTGGCGCAGGCTGAGGGCGTTGGGTTATATCAAGTGGTATCCGATCCCTATTCCTATGGACCGCTAGAGAAATCTGCCACAAAAATGCTTCAGTTCACTGTGCTGATCGAGGGACTTGCTCAGTTGCTGGAAGAGGGAATGCCCTTGCCTGAGTTCTACGAAGAGGTTATGCAGCGCACCGGATATATTGCAATGCTGGAAAGCAAGCCTACTGAAGAGAATAAGACCCGCTTAGAGAACATTCAGGAATTGAAATCCAGCATCAATGCTTATGTGCAAAATGCTGAGTCCCCCTCCTTGGCGGGCTTTTTGGAAGAAATTGCCCTTTACACGGACATTGAAAACTATAACGAAGGCGACGATGCCGTGGTTATGATGACTATGCACTCTGCTAAGGGTTTGGAATTCCCCAATGTATTTATCGTTGGCTTTGAAGACGGACTGTTTCCCGGTATGCGAGCCATCGGTGATCGGGAAGAGATGGAGGAGGAGAGAAGACTTTGCTATGTGGCAATCACTAGAGCAAAGCAGAACCTCTTCATCACATATGCCAAGCAGAGAATGTTGTACGGCCGTACAAACGCATCTATGCCATCCCGTTTCTTGCGTGAGATCCCCGAGGATCTGACGGTGAGAAAAGGCGGTTATCACACGATGCCCAGTTATACCGCTGCTCCTGCAAGACCTAAGGTCAATACCTACCAGTCTGCTTATTCTTACAACAGCACAGCACCCAAGACTGTCAATATTGATTTCAACAAAGGCGATATGGTGCAGCATACATCTTTTGGCAGAGGTATGGTGCTGAGTGTTGTAAAAATGGGTAACGATGCCCTTTTGGAAATTGCATTTGATCAAATCGGTACAAAGAAACTGATGGCTAAAACGGCTTCGGCGCACATAAAGAAACTGTAACAATTTTGATTACCTGTCATATACTTCCCTTAAGGGGGCAGTTAGATGGGAAGAGTGTCAAGGTTGCTGCGACTAATGATTGTGTTGCTTCTTGTTTCAATCATCTGTTTGGTGATCTTTCGTATTCGGTTTCGGGATGCCATTCGTTCACTGGCAGAGACGCAAGTGAGCAATGCAACTTCGGATCTTATCAACGATGCCATTGACCGGCAGATCGAGGACGGAAACATTCAGTATGACCGCATGGTCTACTTTGAGAAGAATTTAGATGGCCGTATTACCGCATTAAAAACCAATATGAGCGAAGTAAACCGGCTGAAAACAGATATCCTGAATCTGATCAATGACGAGATTCTTGCGCTAAGCACAGATGATTTAGGAATCCCCTTGGGTAGTCTTATATTGCCGGAATTGCTATCCGGCAGAGGTCCTGAGATCCCTATACAGATCCTATCGATCCGAAACTCAGATGCATCTTTTTCCAGTAATTTTTCGGAAGCGGGAATCAATCAGACATTGCAGCAAATGACGATGCAGGTCAGCGTGGATGTTACAGTTTTGGTATTAGGTCAAACGAATAGTTTTACTATCAGCAGTCAGGTTGTGGTTGCAGAGACGATTATCGTTGGAGATGTACCCAACACGTATTTTCAAACCGGAGGATAATATGAAAGAGAGAATTCTGGAATTAACAGAACAATTAAATCGCGCCAATTATCAGTATTATGTGCTGGATAATCCTCAAATACCGGATTTTGAGTATGATAGGCTGCTGCGGGAATTAGAAAATTTGGAAGAAGCATACCCTGCGTATGCGCAACCGGATTCTCCTACCAAACGGGTCGGCGGCGAAGCACTGAGCAAGTTTGAAAAAGTTACCCACCCTGTTCCTTTGATGAGTCTGCAGGATGTGTTTTCTTTGGAAGAACTGGACGATTTTTTGAGTAAAATACTGCAGGATTACCCGGAAACAGCCTTTACAGTAGAACCGAAAATTGACGGTCTTTCGGTTTCCCTGGAGTATGAAAACGGAAAATTCGTGCGGGGTGCGACCCGAGGCGACGGCACAGTGGGCGAGGATGTTACGGAAAACTTAAAGACCATCTACTCCATTCCTATGACCATCCCCAACGCGCCTCCCAGACTGATCGTGCGGGGCGAAGTGTTTATGCCCAAGAAGAGTTTTGAAAAACTCAATGCCATTCAAGAAGAAGAGGGGAGGCCTCTTTTTGCCAATCCCAGAAATGCCGCGGCAGGCTCTCTGCGCCAGTTAGACCCGAAAATTGCAGCCAAGCGGGGTTTGGATATCTTTGTGTTTAATGTCCAACTGGCAGAAGGCATGGAGTTCCTGGGCCACGAGGAATCTTTGGAATACCTTAAGAGAATGAATTTTAAGGTGATTCCCTATACCACATTATCTACAGTGGAGTCTATTAACGAGCAGGTGCTTTCCATCAATGAGAACAGGGAGCAGTTGACCTGCGACATTGATGGCGCAGTGATAAAGGTGAACGATATTTCCCTGCGGGAAGTGCTTGGTGCAACAGCAAAATTCCCCAGATGGGCAGCGGCATATAAGTATCCCCCGGAAATAAAACCCACAGTTGTGGAGGACATTGTGATTCAGGTTGGCAGAACCGGTGTCTTAACACCGAAAGCAGTTGTGAGACCTGTTCGCCTCGCCGGTACGACTGTTACCAATGCCACGCTCCACAATCAAGACTTTATCTCTCAGCGGGATATTCGCATCAGTGATACTGTCCTAATTCGTAAAGCCGGTGAGATCATTCCGGAAATACTGGAAGTGGATTTCAGCAAACGCCCCGGTGGGACGAATGCATATTATTTACCGACCGAATGCCCTGTTTGCGGCGCCAAAGTCAAACGGGATGAGGATGGTGCATTTGTCCGTTGCACAGGTGCGTCCTGTCCGGCCCAACTGTCCAGAAATATTGCCCATTTTGTCAGCCGTGATGCAATGGATATTGAAGGTTTGGGCCGTTCGATTGTGGATAGCCTGATTGAAAAAGGTTTCCTCAAATCTGCAGCAGATATTTATTACCTGACTTTAGACCAAATGAAGCAATTGTGGCAGAAAGGTGATACTGCCGCTAAGAAACTGATGCAGGCCATTGAAAGCAGCAAGCAGCAGGACCTGGGCAGGTTAATCTATGCTCTAGGAATTCGGCAGGTGGGTGCGAAAACCGGTAAAGTGTTGGCTACTCAGTTTGGAACAATGGACAACCTTATGAATGCCTCTGCTGAAGATCTGATGCAGGTATCCGATATTGGCGAAGTGACTGCCGAATCTATATACCAGTGGTTTTTACAGCCCCAATCCCAAGAATTTATTGAAAAACTGCGGGTAGCAGGTTTAAATTTTGAAAATACAAATGAGATCAGCGATACCCGGTTTACCGGATTGACATTTGTGCTGACAGGTGCATTGAGTAAATTTACCCGGGAAGAAGCCTCGGAAAAGATCGAATCCTTCGGCGGTAAAACCGCAGGCTCGGTTTCCAAAAAGACCAGTTATGTGGTTGTAGGAGAGAATGCCGGTTCTAAGGAACGGAAAGCCATAGAACTTGGAATTCCAATTTTATCCGAAGACGATTTTATTCAGATGATCCAATAAAAACAACCGGAAAGCAAATGCTTTCCGGTTGTTTTTATAATGTGAAATCCACATCGTCATATTTCTTAAAATTAGGGGGCTTCATTTTGAGGGGGATTCTTTTCAGGGGGTTATAGCGAAATTTACGGCAACTGGAGGTTGCAGAGACAGTACCCCGCTTTGCGCATAGAATATTATCATCTTCCATGGCAGTGCCCCAGTAACAATAACTACAGGAGCGGGCTATTTTCTTTCGAAAGAGCATAACATGATGTTCCTCTCTTTGATTTGTTGCTTGTATTATACAACACTCTTTTTACAAAATCTACAACAATTTTTCGATATAAATAGAATATTACAAGGAAAAGTGCAATCACAACGATCATTATGTGTCCAATTGACGCCATAAAACGGCAATTTTGCGGTAGTATCTGGTCCTGCAGTATAAAACTGAGCAGGAACGAAAACAGACATTGAAGGATCTTCCCGGGAAAGTAGCACCCAAAACCAAGCATACCGGTTACCGATTGCGTTTGCATAGCCACGCACAACCCGCCGGATGCAAGTAGTACGCTGGCTATTATGAATCGCAATCCTTCTGGTTGCACTCTAGGCAGGAGCACAGTTCCATTGGACAATTCCAACAGACCTGAGAAGAATACCTGTGTTTCCGAAGAAAATATCCACAGAAACCATCGTTCACAAAATTTAATTACAACCCGAAAAACAATAACCCACGCAGATACCCGAGCCATATTCCGAATGGCGTTGTCCATAGCCAGTGAAATGGATATATGATTTGCATTCTTACACTTTGGGAGATCATCAGAGGTTCCGGGCAATACAAAACCTGCCAATATGGCAGATAGTATGTGAATGACCCACAGCGCCCAGATCAGTCGTTTGTCCGTAAATATGGAAGTCAGCATTCCGAATATAAAGGACGGTCCAGCATTGCTGCAAAAGCCCAACATACGCCTGGCATTTTCTTTGGTTAACGATCCGTTTTTGTATTCCTGATCAACCAGTTGGGCGCCAACAGGGTAGCCAGTGATCAACCCCAGCAGAAAAATAGATTCGTATCCTTTTGGTATTTTACATAGTTTTGCTATGGGATGAAACAGAGGGATTGTTCGACCGTTAAAGCAACTGCTGATAATTCCGGACAGGATAAAAAACGGAAACAGGGAAGGAATGACGGTTTGTAAACATAGGCTAATCCCTTCTCTTGCGCCTATGATTGCGGTTTTTGTATCCAGGATCATAATGAGCATCATCAAACCGGATGTAATGCCGTATGTAATTATTTTGTTTTTTCGCATCTTACCACCTCTTTAAGAATTTATGCAGTACAAGTTCAATTCATTTCTCGCCGTTCATAGTATGGATATAAGAGGAGGATTAGAATATGGAGAGAGCAAATAAGTTTTTTTGGAAAAAGTTTGAGTCCTTTAAGCCGCTGCCGATTATTGAAATCGCAGGATCGAACAGAGTACTCATTGAAAATCATGTGGGAATTTTGGGCTATTCCCCGGATGAAATTCAGATAAAAGTATCGTATGGCGCGATTTGCGTGACAGGTTGCGATCTCAAGTTGTTGGAGATCAGCCATGATCAGTTAATTATAAAAGGTCAGATCGATAGGATACTTCTCCATAGGAGGTAAGTATGTGGAAAATATTTTTAAGCAGGATATCTATTGAAATTACAAGCGCAGATAATATACGATTACTGAATGAACTGAAAAATAAACGTATTCAAATTGAGAATGTTTTGTTTTGCGATGATTTGACAATGCATCTGACCATATCTGCAAAGCAATTCCGTTCTCTGTATGTTGCAGTTAAGAGATTTGACGCCAAATTTAAGTTGCTTACTAAATCAGGCATTCTTTGGACACTTACATATGCATTAAAGCGCCCGATTCTGACGGCATTTTTTTCATTTCTGCTGGCTTGCTCCATCATATTACCCACCAGAGTTTTCTTTTTGAAGGTAGAAGGAAATTCTGCCATTCCTGACAGAATGATTTTAGAGGTGGCCCAGGAATGTGGAATCAAATTTGGTGCTTCTAGAAGGAAAATTCGGAGTGAGATGATGAAAAACGCCCTGCTCCATAAAATGCCGGATTTGGAGTGGGCGGGAATCAACACCTCCGGCTGCACGGCCATCATATCCGTCAAAGAGAAAACAGTTACAGATGTGAAACACGATGATAGTAATCAGGTTTCCAGTATTATTGCATCCCGGGACGGTATCATACAAAGTTGTACTGTGTATCGGGGGAATTCACTATGCACAGTTGGACAGGCCGTGAAAGCAGGTCAAAAACTTGTATCAGGATATATTGACTGTGGAATTATGATCAAAACCACACAGGCTGATGCAGAAATCAAGGCCTATACATTTCGGGAATTGCGTGCTATTTCTCCGACTCCTGTACATCAAAGAGGGGATTTGAGGGAATCAAAATCCAGATATAGAATTATAATTGGAAAAAAATCAATAAATTTATTTAAAGATAGTGGAAATATAGATACCAACTGTGGTAAAATGTATGAGAGAAAGTATTTATGCCTGCCGGGTGGATTTACACTTCCTGTTGGAATTATAAAAGAGACATTTCTGTTTTATGAAGAAAATGCAGAACTGCCTGTTGCTGATCAAAATGAGAATTGGCTATCCCACTATGCTGACAGGTATTTGCAATCACAAATGGTTGCCGGAACGATTATTTCTTCCCAGGTCCAGGAAGAACAGACAGGAGATGCGCACATATTTCACGGAGAATATGCGTGTCTTGAGATGATCGGGCAGGTAAAATATGAACAGATGCTGGTAAAAGGTGATAATTATGACTGAGAGAATCGTGAATTCCGACCGCGTGGAAGATATTATTGCGGTGTTTGGTTCCTTTGATGAAAATATTAAACGAATTGAAGATGCATTAAATGTGTCCATTGTCAACCGTGGCACAGATCTGCGCATTTCCGGTGATCCGGAGGCAGCAGATAAGGCGGTGCGTGTGCTGGAGGGATTGATCTCCCTGGCATCCAAAGGCGAAATCATTGATGAGCAACGCGTCCGGTATTTGATCACCTTAGTTGGTGAAGGAAACTATGAATATGTCAATCAAATGACCAAAGATGTTGTCTGCATCACTGCCAAGGGCAAACCGATCAATGCGAAAACTGTTGGTCAGCAGCATTATATGAAGGCTATTGAAAAGAACACCATTACCATTGGTGTCGGCCCAGCCGGTACGGGTAAAACATACCTTGCAGTGGCTGCTGCAGTTGCAGCGTTTCGGGCAAGAACTGTCAACCGCATCATCCTCACTAGACCCGCAGTTGAAGCGGGTGAACGATTGGGTTTTTTGCCGGGAGATCTGCAAAATAAGGTGGACCCCTACTTGCGGCCTCTGTATGATGCTTTGTTTGAAATGCTTGGCGCAGAAACATTTCAGAAATATCAGGAGCGTGGCTCTATTGAAGTAGCCCCGCTGGCTTATATGCGCGGCAGAACGCTGGATGACAGTTTTATTATTTTGGACGAAGCGCAAAATACCACCCGGGAGCAAATGAAAATGTTCCTGACCCGGCTGGGTTTTGGTTCCAAGATCGTGATTACCGGCGATGTGACGCAAATTGACCTGCCCAGCGAGAAAACATCTGGCTTGAAAGATGCGATTCGTGTATTGGATGGAGTCAAAGATATTGGTATTTGCCGGCTCACATCTGCCGATGTGGTCCGCCACGCCTTAGTGCAGGAAATTATCAATGCCTATGAACGCGCTGAGCGGAAACCCGAGGTACAGAAGGCAGGAAAATCTTCGACTAATCACCAACAAAGGAAAAAATAATATGAAAAGATGCAAAATTAACATCACCTATGACTGCTGCATTATTAATAAAATGATCGCTTACGGTGTTATTTCCAGATGCGTGGAGAAAACGCTGGAAATGGAAGGCATTTCCGTTCCCTGTGAGATCAATATCCTGATCACCAATGATAAGGGCATCCATGCTATTAATCTTGCCAGCAGAAAGATCGATAGGCCTACAGATGTGCTGAGTTTTCCTATGTTTTTTTTGGAGGCGGGGCAACCGCCTGAGAATTGGGACAGTTACATAGATCCGGAAACCGGAATGTGTCCCTTGGGAGATATGGCGATTTCTATAGAGAGAGCCATGGCGCAGGCCAAGGAATACGGCCATAGTGTACGTCGTGAGATCGGATACCTGACGATTCATTCCATGCTTCACTTGCTTGGTTATGACCATATGGACGACGGAGAACAAAAAGCCCAAATGCGTAGTCGCGAGGAAGCGATTGCTTCCCGGATTCCACGCTTACAAAGGAACTGATATTAAAGGAGATATAAAATGGCTACGAAAACCGCTATGATCACCATTGCCGGACGCCCCAATGTGGGCAAATCCACCCTGACTAATTTTCTGGTAGGGGAGAAGGTTGCGATCGTATCCAACAAGCCGCAGACCACCCGTAATCGGATTTGTGGCATCGTAACAAAAGAAGACACCCAGTTTGTTTTCGTGGATACACCGGGCTTTCATAAGCCCAGAACAAAACTGGGAGACTATATGGTAAATGTCACACGGGAGTCTATTGCCAGTGTGGACCTTACCATATTGCTGGTGGAGCCAATTCCCTCTGTGGGCGCTCAGGAGCGTGCTTTGATGGAGCAGTTGCAGGGTAGCAAATGCCCCGTGGTTTTGGCGATCAATAAGATTGATACGGTGGAAAAGGAATGCCTTCTGGAAGTGATCGCTGCATATTCTAAGGAGATGGATTTCATAGCCATCATTCCTATCTCTGCAAAGTCGGGAGACGGTGTAGATGCTCTGTTGAAAGAGTGTGAGAAATTTGCAGTAGAAAGTCCGTTCCTGTTCCCGGAGGATATCACTACTGACCAGCCGGAGCGGCAGGTTATGGCCGAGATCATTCGGGAAAAAATGTTGTGGACACTGGATAGAGAGATCCCCCACGGCACGGCTGTGGAAATTACAAAATTCTCTGAACGAGATAACGGTATCATTGATATTGATGCCACGATTTACTGCGAAAAAAATAGCCATAAAGGCATTATTATTGGCAAAAATGGCGAAATGCTGAAGAAAATATCCTCAATGGCTAGAAATGACTGTGAGAAGTTTATGGGTACCAAGGTCTATTTGACTACCTGGGTCAAGGTGAAAGAAAACTGGCGTGACAGTGATTTTCTTGTTCGCAATTTCGGTTACAGAGAATAATTTCCAAGGGTAAAAACTGCATTCCTGCAAATCCTGTTTATGGAGGGGATGCAGATGACATCACAGGATTACTGGCAGATGTTCCTAGAAACCGGAGCACCGGAATTATATCTGCTATACAACAACGCACGAAAAATGGAGAACTCCAATGTACCTGACAACTCCCGGTCTTGTTCTACGGGTAACAACCTACAATGACGCGGATGCTTTATTAACATTATTAACCCCTAATCACGGAAAACTCACCGTGAAGGCCAGAGGCCTGCGCAGGAAGCAAAGTCCGCTGATTGCTGCCTGCCAACTGCTGGCTTACGGGGAATTTACATTATTTGAATACCGCTCAATATATACCATCAATGAAGCGCAACCGGTGTCTTTGTTTAATAACTTGCGAAAAGATTTGCAGAAACTCTCATTAGGCACATATTTTGCGCAAGTCGCAGAACTGCTATCTCAGGAGGACTTTGCCAATCCCCAGTTGCTGTCGCTGGTATTAAACTGCTTGTACGCCTTGTCCGAACTGAACATACCGGAACAGAAGGTCAAGGCCGTATTTGAATTGCGCAGCGCCTGTCTTGCCGGTTATTCACCGGATCTGTACGGCTGCCATCGGTGCGGAAATCCCTATCCCGATCGGTTTGATTTGTCGGCGGGCAGGCTGGAATGTGCATCCTGCCGAGATATGGGTTCAGGTGGTATTCGCTTGCCTGTTGTGGGCGGTATGTTGGAGGCTATGCACTATATTACCACTTGCGACGATAAAAAGTTATTTTCATTTGAAGTGAATGAGGAGACGATATCCCAACTATCCTCTCTTTCGGAGAGTTATCTTTCCACACAGTTAGAGCGGGGATTTTCCACCCTTGATTTTTACAAATCATTATGGATTCCCCTTCAAACATAGGAGATTATAATGTCAGAATTATACACAAAATCCCAGCAAAAATTGGAATTGCATAAGGTGCTGGAGTTGCTTGCTGCCTGCGCGGGCAGTCAGGATGCAAAGCAGGCCTGTTTGTCCATTTGCCCTTCTTCGGATCTGGATACTGTTCGGAAACTGCAGGAGGAAACCACTGCGGCCTACGATATGTCTACACGCAAGGGTTATCCGTCCTTTTCAGGTGTCTGTGATGTGCTGCCATCATTGGATCGGGCACAGCGGGGCGGTGTTTTGCACCCTAAGGACCTGCTGCAAATCGGCGGTATTTTGCGTTGCGCTCGCAATGTAAAAGGCTATGTTTCCGATGATGAAATGGAGAATGTCTTGACACCCCTGTTTCGTATGCTAACGGCAAATAAATACCTAGAAGATAAGATCTTTGGTGCAATCCTTTCTGAGGAAGAAATTGCAGATACAGCCAGTTCGGAACTTGCTGACATTCGCCGCCATATGCGCATTCAGGGCGCAAAGGTAAAAGAGGGCCTGCAGAAGATTATATCCTCTCCTGCATATTCTAAGTTCCTGCAAGACCCGATTATTACCTTGCGACAAGGCAGATATGTTGTGCCGGTGAAAAGTGAATGTAAAAACGACATTCCAGGTCTTGTACACGATGTGTCTGCCTCCGGTTCCACCTATTTCATAGAGCCTATGTCCGCGGTAAATGCTAACAATGCCTTACGGGAATTGGAGATTCGGGAGAGAAAAGAAATAGAACGGATTTTAGCAGAGTTATCTGCAGAAGTTTCCGGATATCAGGATACTATCGGTGATGACTACAAGTTATTGGTGGGATTGGATGTGATTTTTGCCAAGGCAAGACTCTCCTACCAGATGCGTGCTTCCTCGCCGATTATGAACGATCAGGGTAGGGTAATCCTGCACAAGGTGCGACATCCGCTGATCGATCCTAAGACAGTTGTGCCGATCTCCTTGCGTCTAGGGACAGACTTTGATACGATGATCATTACCGGCCCTAATACCGGCGGTAAAACAGTGACCTTGAAGACCATTGGCCTGGTTACACTGATGGCAGAGTGCGGTCTGCATGTCCCTGCCGGTGACGGTTGCGAACTTTCCACATTTGATTTGATTCTTGCTGATATTGGCGATGAACAGTCGATTACCCAAAGTTTGTCAACATTCTCCGGACATATGCGAACCATTGTGGATATTATTTCCCAATGTGATAGCAGAAGTTTGGTTTTGTTTGATGAACTTGGCGCAGGTACTGACCCGGCGGAAGGTGCTGCGCTAGCCATTGCGCTGATTGAATTTTGTCGCAAAATGGGAAGCCGTGTGGTGGCTACTACCCATTATGCTGAACTGAAACTGTATGCTATGCGTACGGATCAGGTGATCAATGCCTCTTGCGAATTTAGCCTTGAAACCCTTCGTTCTACCTATAAACTGCTGATCGGCATTCCCGGCAAATCTAATGCCTTTGCTATTTCCAGAAAATTGGGCCTATCGGAGGATATTCTGAAAAATGCCAATGATTACATCAACAAAAACGACAAGGATTTTGAAGATGTACTCTCTCAACTGGAACAACAACGGCAGCAAATGGAGCAAGCCCGCAGAGAAGCAGAACATTTGCGTCAAGAGACGGAAGATATCAAGCAGCAGAACGAGAAATTCCACGCCCAACTCCAATTAGAACGAGAAAAGGCTATGGAACAGGCCCGTCGCGAGGCGCAGAAAATCATCGAGGATGCCAGACAGACGGCCAATGCGGCTGTTGAGGAAATTAAGGCAATCAAGAAGCAACTTTCTGAAAATGCGGATACCCAGAACATCAACCAACGGCAAGCAGAACTGCGTAAAAATTTGAACGATGCCGAGGCTATGCTGCGCAGTAAAGAGGCGTCTAAGATCCGTCCTACGCCTACCAGACAAATTATGGTGGGTGACACGGTTGAGATGCTGAAACTTGGTACAAAAGCCAGTGTTTTGGCAATCAATAAGGATGGCTCCTACCAGTTGCAGGCCGGTATATTGAAGATGACTGCAGCAGCCGATGAAGTGTATCTGCTGGAACAGGAAAATATCCGCAGCAAGAAGATTGGTCGCCCTGCCCACTCCGGGAGAGAAATGAAGATGCAGGCAATGGCGTCGGAAATTGATTTACGAGGAATGGACTCGGTGGAGGCTATCTGCGTTTTAGAGCGGTATTTGGATGAGGCAATGCGCTCCAATCTCTCCTCGGTACGCATTATTCATGGCAAAGGCACAGGCACACTCCGCGCCGCGGTGCAACAATCTTTGCGGAAAAATAAATTTGTTAAGAAATTTAGATTGGGCGTTTACGGAGAAGGAGAGGACGGTGTAACCATTGCGGAGTTTTCTTAAAATACGGGTATAATTTGCCGATTTAAGAAAATTGACGGAAAATAGTTGACTTTTTATCTATTTTTGTTATGATATATGTAATTGGTTACGATTGACCATCACAATAAGGAGTATATTTCTATGTTTAGTAAAGAAGTAATTGTACGTTGTGAGTCCGGTCTGCACAATAAGCAGGCTACCTACTTCGTCCAGAAAGCAAATGAATTTGATTCCAGTATTTGGATGGAGTCTGGTGAGCGTAAAATGAACGCAAAGAGCCTGCTGGGCATTATGTCTCTGGGCATTGTTACCGGTGCGGTTGTAACCTTAAGTGCGTCCGGTTCGGATGCGGAGGCTGCAGTAAATGCGCTGGAATCTCTTCTTCAGCGGGATGTCTACTGATTGAATCAATCTGTGCCGCCTCAATGCAAAAACTTGCATTGAGGCGGTTTTATATGGAGTATTTATGCTTTTTGAGGAACTGAAAAATAAGGCAGCGGGATTACCCCATTCTCCCGGTGTTTACATTATGCGGGATCAGCATAATTCCGTGATATATGTTGGCAAAGCCAAAATTCTGAAAAACCGTGTCAGTCAGTATTTTCAGGATACGGCATCTCATACACCGAAAACCAGACTGATGGTCAGCAAGATTCATAATTTTGATGTGATCGTTGCCAATTCGGAATTTGAGGCGTTGATCTTGGAATGCTCCTTGATCAAGCAACATATACCGAAATATAACATTTTACTCAAGGATGACAAGGGGTTTCCGTATATAAGACTGAATACAAAAGAACGCTATCCCAGAATCACATTGGCAAACAAAACCGAGGATGACGGTGCCCTTTATTTTGGGCCTTATGGAAGTCGGGGGACAACGCGAGAACTGATCGAGACGATCTGTTCCGCATTGAGATTACCTCAATGTAAGAAAATATTCCCCAAGGATTTCGGTAAAGACCGTCCCTGCTTGCATTACCATATGAATCAGTGCGAAGGCTGGTGTCTGGGGAACAGTACGGCAGAGGATTATAAGAGAAAAATTGAACAGGCGAGACAACTGCTGCAAGGGAATTACAAGCAGGTAGCCGCCCAGATCAAAAAACAGATGCTGGAGGCTGCTGAAGAACTAAATTTTGAACTTGCAGCCGGCTTGCGTGATCAACTGAAGTCTGTGGAATCCCTTGGTAAAAAGCAAATGGTTACCGGAGGTGTGTCTGGAGATACAGATGTAGTCGGATTCTTTCAGAACAGTACCAAGGCTTGCTTTGTGGTGCTGCATTATAACGATGGCAAACTGGTTGACAAATATTTTTCGATTGTAAGTACTGCTGATGACGAAAGTACGGCGGTATCCAGTTTGCTTACGCAATATTATTTAATTCACGGATATGTACCTAAGACGATTTTGCTGCCATTTGATATTGCGGATGATGAACTGTTTGTGCGATTGATGGCAGAAAAATTTGGTCGTCGCCCTGCACTTTTGACACCCAAAAGAGGGGATAAGGCTTCATTAGTCAATATGGCAAAGCGGAACGCGATGGATGAAGTGGAGCGAATTACCAGCAAGGAAGAGAAAGCAAAAGGCGCTATCAACCTGCTGGGCAGAATGCTGGGGATCGCTACTCCGGAGAGAATTGAATCATTTGATGTTTCCAATATTTCCGGCACAGATATTGTCGCAAGTATGGTCGTCTTTGTAAACGGAAAACCTGCAAGAAGTGAATATAAACGGTATGCCCTGCAGGATATGGACGGGCAGGACGATTATGCTTCCATGGAGCAGGTCTTGCACAGAAGATTTACCCGCCTATTAAATGCCGATCCTGGTTTTGAGAAAGCGCCGGGATTGTTGCTGATCGACGGCGGGATTGCGCATGCACAGATCGCTGTGGATGTTCTGAATAAACTGCAGATATCTGTCCCGGTGTTTGGTATGGTAAAAGATGACCGCCACCGCACCCGAGCCTTGGTGACACCAGAGGGGGCAGAAATCAGAATAGATGCTCAGCAGGCGGTGTTTTCCTTTGTCGGAACCATTCAGGAAGAAACTCACCGTTTTGCTATCACCTATCATAGAAACCTGCGCAGCAAACGACTGAAATACTCTGAATTAGATGGCATTCCAGGAATTGGACCTAAGCGAAAACAAATACTGCTAAAACACTTTAAGTCCATTACAGCCATTAAGGATGCATCAACAGAGGACCTGCTTCGCGTTCTGCCGGCAGATGCGGCCAATAGTGTCTATCATCATTATCACAGTGAAAAAGGGGAGTAGAAGAGGCTATGCGTGTGATAACAGGAAAAGCGAGAGGAATATCTTTAAAAACTCCCGATGGGATGGCAACAAGACCAACTTCTGACCGTGTGAAAGAGGCAGTATTTAGCATTATACAATTTGATGTTCCCAATGCGAATGTTTTGGACCTGTTTGCCGGAACAGGGCAACTGGGCATTGAAGCCCTCAGCCGTGATGCCAGATCTGCAGTTTTTGTGGATCAACGGGATGATGCGATTCAATTGGTTCGTGAAAATTTGAAGCGCACCCGCTTGGAAAATATCGGAAGAGTCGTCAAAGAGGATTATGCTGTTTTTTTGCAAAAATGTAGCGAAAAATTTGATATAATCTTTCTTGATCCCCCATATTCGGAAAAATTTTTAGAAAATTCACTAATTGATAACAGAAATTGACATTTTGCATTCTGGTGGTATAATAGTTACGGAACGGCCTCTCGATAAGGAATTGGTGTTTAATATTCCGGGCTATAGCCGGTCCAAGGACTACAAATATTCCAGCACAATCATCACCATATTCCGCAAGGATTAAGTGCAAAGAGGCTGTTATGAAAATTGCCATTTATCCCGGTAGTTTTGATCCTATTACAAGTGGACATCTGAATATCATTCGCCGTGCCGCCAACATATTCGATAGACTGATCGTGTGTGTGATGGTGAACGGCGCGAAAGAACCTCTCTTCACCCAGGAAGAACGGGTACAGATGATTCGGGATGTTACCAGTGATATTCCCAACGTAGAAGTTGACGCCTCCCGGGAACTTCTTGCTGAGTACGCAAGAAAAAAGGGAAGTTGTGTGATTGTAAAGGGTCTTCGCGCCGGATCTGACTTTGAAAACGAATTCAGCATGGCCATTATTAATCATAAGATCAACCCGGGACTTGATACAATGTTTTTGACAGCAGAGCATCAATATATGTATCTGAGTTCCAGCACGGTAAAAGAACTCGCCGGATATAATGTAGATCTATCCGAATTTTTACCGGAAAAAATTATACCAGTCTTTAAACAGCGAATAGCTGATGTACGTCAAGGAGGAAAAATATAATGAACGAACAGAATATAGAAGATATCATCTCCGCGTTGTACGATATGGTACAGGACGCTCGTGCACTGCCTTTGGGCGCGGACAAGTGCATTTTGGAGCGCGATAAGGTTCTGGATATGCTGGATGAGATCATTGCTCAGCTTCCTATTGAACTGAAGCAGTCTCGTACCATCGTTGAGTCTCGCAATGAACTGATTGGACAGGCTCGCCGTGAGGCTGAGAACATGATCCGTCAGGCTCAGGAACAGGCCAATAAGATGATCGCTGAAGAGACCATCTATCAGGAAGCAAAGCGTCAGTGCCAGGAAATGGTTCTGCAGACCAAGTCCCGTATGGCCGAACTGCGCAGAGCCAGCAACGATTATATGGACGATGCTCTTCGCCGCACCGAAGAGGCTGTTGCTATGTCCTTGGAGGATGTCCGCGATACTCGTGCCAAGTTCAAGGCATTGGTTGAGGCACAGGAAAAAAGAGCGGAAACTGCTGTAAACGATACAGAAATGTAATATAGAGAAACAGCTCAAAATTTCATTTTTGGGCTGTTTTTTAATGATATATCGGAGGTTTTGGAATGGATTTCTTACTGAATTATAAATCTTGGTGCGATGCCGGTCTGCCTGCTGATGTCAACCAGGAACTGTTTGATATTCGTAATGATGACGAGGAACTGAAAAGCCGTTTTGGCAGCGAACTGCAATTTGGTACTGCCGGTATGCGTGGCGTTATGGGCGTTGGCAGCAACCGTCTGAACCGGTATACTGTCCGCCGGGCTGCGCAGGGTATGGCTGCTTGGTTGTCCTCTGCTGATCTTCCTCAAAAGGCTGCCATCGGTTATGACTCTCGTCACAACTCTGAACTTTTTGCACAGGTATGCGCAGTTGCTTTTGCAGAAGCCGGTATTGAGGTTTGGCTCTATGACCGTCTTGCACCTACTCCCATGCTTTCCTATGCAGTGAGAGAACTGAAGTGCGGATGCGGTATTGTAATCTCTGCCAGCCATAATTCGGGAGAATATAACGGTGTCAAGTGCTATGGCCCGGACGGTTGTCAGATGACCGATGAGCCTGCAGCAATCGTTACAGAACAAATCAGCAAGATTCCTTACTTTGTTCCGGAAAAGAGGTCCTTCCGGGAATTTATGGAGGATGGACTGATCCATTATATAGGGCAGGAAATTTGGGAGTCCTATTATCAGACTGTTTTGGCAGAGTCTATTAATCCGGATTTGATTCGTCCGGCAAACTTAAATGTGGTATATACCCCTTTGTGCGGCACCGGTAATGAGCCTGTTCGGGAGATTCTGGGTCGTCTTGGCGTGAAACTGACCGTTGTGCCCTGCCAGGAGAAGCCTGACGGCGACTTTAAGACTTGTGAATATCCTAACCCGGAAACCGACGCGGCCTTGCGGGAGAGTTATAAGATCGCCGACAATATGCTGTGTGATTTTGTGTTCGGTACTGATCCGGATGCTGACCGTGTTGCGGTTGCTGTTCCCTATGGGGTAAAAGAGTATCGTAAACTCACAGGTAACGAACTGGGTTGCCTGCTGATGGATTATATTCTGAAGGCCCGTCAACAGAAGAATGATATTCCCGAAGACGCTATTGTGGTGCGCAGCATTGTATCCTCTCCGTTAGCTGATAAGATCGCTGAGAGTTATAACGTGACTATGCGTGCGGTGTTGACCGGATTTAAGTACATCGGCGGCGAGATTCTTACGCTTGAAAATAAGGGTGAAGAATTCAAATTCTTGTTTGGTTTTGAGGAAAGTTGTGGCTATTTGAAAGGCACTTACGCAAGAGATAAGGATGCGATCATTGCTTCTATGCTGATTTGTGAGTATGCAGCGTGGTTGAAGATGCAAGGTAAGTCCATTATGCACGCGCTGAAGGAAATGTATGATACCTACGGATACTACCTTGCTAAAGTGCAAAGTGTGGAACTGACCGGCGCAGATGCTATGGAAAAGGCCGCAAAAATGATGGCAGATCTGCGTCAGAATACTCCCGAATCTATTGGTGGTATTAGAGTAACCGCTGTCCGAGATTATCGCAGCAGTGTCGCTACCGATGTGGTGAATGGTACAGAGGAAACAATCTTGTTGCCCAAGTCCAATGTTTTGGAATTTGTATTGGGTGAGAGCGGTAGCGTGATTGTACGTCCTTCCGGCACAGAACCGAAGGTGAAATTCTACTATACGGCCATTGCCAAGGATTATCCTGCGGCAAAGGAATTGGTGCAGTCCATGATGGATCAAATGTCTTAGTAAGACATACAGGAATAGTAACAGGGATCGGTAACGATCCCTGTTCTTTTTTTGTTTTCATAAGAATATTATAAATCAGAAAGGGGAGGACAGAATGAAAATAAATCACGGTGTAATATCCAATCAGTCACCTATAATCGGTGTATTATCTGGTGTATTATCGGCACTTGTTATCAGTTTTTTGTTATCCATTGGGTTGACAAGCCTTTTGCTAAACAACTCAGCCGGCGAATGGCCAGAGGGTATTATCATGTTTGCAATGCGTTTTATAGCAGTGCTGATTGGAGGCTTAGTTTGTACAGGAATATATAAAGAAAAAACAATTGTTTCGATTGGTATTATGACAGCCGCATATTTTTTGATTTTGCTTATTATAGGAACGATTGTGTATGACAGCGTGTTCTATAAAATTGGGATAGGTATACTGTCTGTTCTGCTTGGTGGCGCAACTGCCTGCCTGATTAGGGTGAAGACCGCAGGGAAGGGGACTGGCAGAAGGCGTTTCAAAAGATAAATTGTACAATTGTAACAAGTGGCTAGTATTTCTAAAATATCAATCCGAAGTTATAGTGTATGACGACAATTCAATATATTGCGTCTGCGCAATACAGATCCAACAATATATTGTTGTATAAAATGCGAAATGTATAAATATGCATATAGTGAATAAAATAGTTAACATAATCTCGTTGACATAAGATTATGCTGAATTCACAAAAAAACGAAAATTTATACAATTTGCTCTTGAATTTGTTTACTTTTTGGTGTATAGTATTTGAACATACGTTATTTTGCAGTATTTTGCGTCAAAATGTTATGTATGCTTTCGTTTTCACTATATGTCAATTCTGTGGAAACGGAGGTGACCGCTTTTGTATGCCTTTTGGAAACTCAGAAAATTATATAGAGATGATTTGAGCCGAATTTTATTCGTTTGCTTGTTCTGGATCATTGGAATTGCCACAGGGTATTTGCTGGCAGGGGACAGATTAACGGAGTACTACGCTGTTTCACCTGCAGATCTGCTAGGCGATATTCCATTTGTGTGGAATCTAATTGTTAATGCTATACCGGTTTTGATTTTACTGCTTTGTATGCAACGCCGTCAGTTTCCGGCGGTTGTGTTGCTAATGTTTCTAAGGGCATTTTTCTGCGGATTTACATATGTCTTTATATCCCGATACCTTGGGAATTGCGCATGGTTGATTCGACCCCTGTTTTTGTTCTCATCTTCCTGCGTGTCGATTCTTATGTGGTATATGGTATGTAGATATATTTTTGATCGACTTTATATTGACGTTCGATCAGCCGCTCCGTACTGCCTAATAACCCTTTTTATTTCACTGGTGAATGTGTTATTAATTTTGCCCTTTTTGGCAAATTTTGTTCAGTATTTTTAGAGAAAGGTTTCGTATTCATGTTGGATTTAATCAAGGCCTATGAAAATTACCTGACAAAGGTAAAACAGGCATCTGCCAACACAATTGGATCATACATCAGAGATATTCGACAATTCTCCGAATGGCTCGATGTTGATGTGCTGGATGCTTCCCAACAGAATATTAGTGGCTATTTGCGTTATATGGAGCAGGACGGCCGTTCGGCTGCGACTGTTTCCAGAACCCTTGCCAGTCTAAAGAATTTCTACGCCTACCTTGTATCTTCCGGTTTCTGCGAGAAGACACCTGTGACGGATATCCGTGTAAGCAGGGGAGAGAAGAGGTTACCTCAGATTCTCACGGGCAGGGAGATTGAACTGCTGTTATCTCAACCCATTTGTGTGGATGCAAAGGGTTACCGTGATAAGGCTATGCTAGAAGTCATGTATGCCACCGGTATGCGTGTAAGCGAAATGATCAACCTAGATATCGATGATGTCAATTTGGAACAGGGTGTTATCAAATGCGCCAGCGCAAAGAAGATCCGTTCGATTCCGCTTTATCCCGCAGCCCTTCGTGCGTTACATATGTATGTCCGTGATGTTCGGGAGTCGATGCTGGCAGATGTTGCTGAACGGGCGCTGTTTGTGAATATAAACGGATCACGTATGAGCCGTCAGGGCTTCTGGAAGATCCTGAAACATTATCAGGAATCTGCACATATTGAAAAGGAAATCACGCCGCATACGCTGCGTCACAGTTTTGCGGTCCATCTTTTGGAAAACGGCGCGGATTTGGATTCCCTGCAGGAACTGATGGGACACTGCGATATTTCTTCCACCCAGGTTTATACCCAGATGATCAATAATAAATTGAAGTCTGTGTACGAAAAGTGCCATCCTAAAGCATAAAAGGTCTATCATTTTATTCGAAATGATAGACCTTTTTCTATTGGTTGTACCAAAGAGAACCCCCGGCTATGCC
>JAZSRS010000142.1:0-2433 GCA_045538595.1 Faecousia sp.
ATTTTCTCCCACAGTAGTGGGAGAAAATGCAAACGAGTCCCTCTCTCGCAAAATATGGACTCGAAAGGCTGCCCCCAGCCCACAGGCTGGGGTAAAAGTGTCCGGTGGACACTTTTTAAACCGTGAGGTTGTCCTTCAGAATCAAGACACATCTGGTACGGATGTGAATTGATTTTGAATTGTATTTATTTTGCTTTGGCAGCAAAGAGTGCTACACCTCTGTACTGCCATTTCTTATGCCGTTTTCCTGTGTCTATGGTTTAATTCAGTCGCTTTGATGCAAACTAGTTGTAAAATAAAGGCTGAGAACGGAGGTATTTATATGGACAACAGAACCATTCACAAATCAACACTTCATTCCTTTGAAAGATATCTAATTGAAAACGAGAAGACACTAGCAACTTGTGAAAAATATATGCGCGATCTTCGTACCTTTGCGGAATTTATCGCAGAAAGGCCACTGAATAAGCCACTTGTTTTAGAATACAAAGCATTTTTGGGGCAAACATATGCTATTCGAAGCGCTAACTCTATGTTGGCCGCTCTTAATTCTTTCTTGCGCTATATGGGATGGCATAATCTTTGTGTAAAGCAGTTTAAAGTGCAAAAAGATGTGTACTGCTCGGAGGAAAAGGAACTTACCAAGAGGGAGTATACTGCTCTTATTAAAGCCGCCGAACAAGCAAAAAACGACCGACTGTCCCTTGTGATACAAACAATATGCGGAACGGGCATTCGGGTCAGCGAGTTGCAATGCATTACCGTGGAGGCAGTACGCAGGGGTGAAGCAGCCGTGTCTTGCAAAGGGAAAATCCGTAAGATCTTTATTGTTAAGGCTCTGCGGAAGAAACTGCTTCGATATGCCACAGGTCGCAATATAATCTCAGGCATCATCTTTCAAACGCAAGGTGGCAAGCCATTGAATCGTAGTAATATATGGAGAGAAATGAAAAGCCTGTGCGAACTGGCAGGTGTTTCCCCGCAAAAAGTTTTCCCCCACAACCTGCGGCATTTATTTGCCAGAACCTTTTATAGTATTGACAAAGATATTGCAAAGTTAGCAGATGTTCTTGGACACTCAAATATTAACACCACACGCATTTATATTATCACTACCGGCGCAGAGCACCAACGGCGTATGGAGAACATGCAACTGATCATATAAAAAAACGCTGCACAGGGCAACGGCTTAAATACCACATAATGGTTATTATGTTGTACAAACAACTACAAAACATATCCCATAGGTTTTCTAACTAGGAAAATAATAGCACATCAGGATGTTACAAGCAAGTACTTTCCTAATAAAATCCAGATTTACATAACTATTAACGAATTCCAGGCATGACAAACAAGACCTTTTGTATAACTTTCTCAAAAGGTCTTGTTTGTCATGCCATTTTTTATGGGTTACAGAATGATTTTTAATGATAGATGACACGGCTCTGATAATTTGTACAACATAATAACCATTATGTTGCATACCTCTGCTTCTACTGTCTTGTAGGGTTGCCGAATCCATTGCCATAGACTGACAGGAGGATAACAATGTCCATAAATTTCACAAACGCCGATTTTTATTTCCTTGTTGGCATTGCTGCCTTGTTCTTCATAATTTTAATATTATTTGGGCTGACATCTTTTATAAAAGACTTTTTTAAAGAGTTAAAAAATATTAATAATAAAATCATACAAACGCATGGTCAAGAACGGAAGTTCTGGATTCATCGAAGACGAAAATTATGGTTATCCCTCATTCCATTTGTAAAATATTGATCAACTTACAAGTATATCTCGGTGCTAATAAGTGAGATGCAAAAGGAGCGAGCAAACTATGAGTAAAAAATATAGCAGAATTACGTGGATCATTATTGGCATAGACCTTATTTCATTATTATTAGGTCTTACCTTCATCATTTTGGAAAATACTGATATAGGCGTATGGATCTTAGTGGGTGCAACGGGTATCGTTTTCTTGTACTGCATATGGTTCATTATCAAAAAGCCCATAGATCACTCTTTATGTCCCAGGTGCGGTAAGGCATTTTCTATGAAGGAAACCAGCAGGAAAATAATTTCTTCTTACGCCACAACAATGAAAATACAGCAGCAAATAAAAAATGCCAGCGGAGAAGTTGTCGGCACTTGCAAACAAACCGTCCCAGCAACCCGATATCTGTATGACTGCGTTGACGAATGTATATTTTGCGGACATCGTCGTGAAGTCAGACGAAAAGCAAAATACAACGATTAATTATTTTTTAGATAGATCATCTTGTTAAACAAACATCAAGTCAAAACCTCCGGCTAAGCCGGAGGCTTGATTAAGCCCTAGAAGGGCATTTTACAGACTATTGCCCCTAAAGGGGCCCCGAATGGTTTGCCGACCGCATTTCATTCACGGGCCGCCCCTTAAGGGGCTTTTTCTATGCC
>JAZSRS010000044.1:0-7528 GCA_045538595.1 Faecousia sp.
ACTGAAAGCCTTCCCCTCTTTGCAGAACTGATATAATAAAAGCAGGGCAAATGCCCTGCTTTTTTGCAGTTTTACTTATAAAAATATTGCATTTACGCATAATATATGCTATATTTTTTAGGTTAAATGCTATTAAAGGAGAGAAGCAGGATATGGCATCTCAGGAAAACATTCGTAATATTGCCATCATTGTCCATGTTGACTACGGTAAGATTATCTTGGTGGACGAAATGCTGAAGCAGGGCGGTATTTATCGGGAAAATCAGGCCACCCAGGATCGGGTTATGGACTCCGGCGATTTGGAGCGGGAGCGTGGCATTACCATTTTGGCGAAGAACACTTCTGTGCAGTATAAGGATTATAAGATCAATATTGTGGATACCCCCGGCCACGCCGATTTTGGCGGCGAGGTGGAGCGTATTCTAAAAATGGTTAACGGCGTTATCCTGCTGGTAGATGCAGCGGAAGGTCCTATGCCCCAGACCCGCTTCGTGTTGGGTAAGGCTCTGGAACTGGGTCACAAAGTCACCGTGGCGGTAAATAAGGTGGACAAGCCCGACGCCCGGATCCACGAAGTGATGGACGAGGTATTGGAGTTGCTGCTGGAACTGGATGCCACCGACGAGCAGTTCAACTCTCCTACGATCTTCTGTTCCGGCCGGCAGGGCACTGCTTCCTACGGCCCCGACGAGATGGGTACAGACCTGATCCCCCTGTTTGAAACCATTGTCAATTATGTGCCTGCCCCCGAGGGAGATGAAAATGCTCCCCTGCAACTGCTGGTTTCTGCCATTGACTATAACGAGTATGTGGGAAGAATCGCAGTGGGCCGTGTGGAGCGGGGTACGATTCGTGTCAATCAGGAAGTGGTCATTTCCGATTACCACAATGCAGAGATCAAACAAAAGGGCAAAGTGGTTGCCCTCTATACCTACGACGGCTTGGGCAAGCAGCCGGTGCAGTCTGCTTCGGCAGGTGAGATCGTGGCCCTTTCCGGTATGGCAGACATCACCATCGGCAGAACGCTGTGCGCTCCCGAGCAGATCGAGCCGCTGCCCTTTGTGAAAATTTCCGACCCCACCATCGAAATGACCTTTGCGGTTAACGACTCTCCCTTTGCCGGTCGTGAAGGTAAGTTTGTTACCTCCCGGAACTTGCGGGACAGACTGGAGAAAGAACTGCTGAAAGATGTATCCTTGCACGTTACCGAGCAGGGCAGCGATGCTTTCAATGTGGCGGGCCGGGGCGAAATGCATTTGTCCATTCTGATGGAGACTATGCGTCGTGAGGGTTATGAATTCTCCGTGTCCACCCCCCGCGTGCTGACCAAGGAGATCGACGGCAAACTCTGCGAGCCCATCGAGCGTATGGTTGCAGACGTGCCGGAAGAGAGTATGGGCACTGTGATTGAAAAAATGGGACGCCGGAAGGGTGATCTGCTGTCTATGACCCCTATGGGCAGCCGTTACCGTCTGGAGTTCTTAGTACCCTCCCGTGGTCTGTTCGGCTACCGCAGTGAATTTTTGACTGACACCCGGGGCGAGGGCATTATGTCTTCTGTGCTGGACAGTTATGCCCCTATGAAGGGCGAGATCGAGCGGCGTCTTACCGGCTCTCTGATCTCTTTTGAAACCGGCGAAGCCGTCACCTACGGTCTTCACGGCGCCCAAGAGCGTGGCGCTTTGTTTATCGGCCCCGGCACACCGGTGTACGCCGGTATGGTGGTGGGCATCTGCAGCCGGAATGAGGATATGACTGTCAACGTCTGCAAGAAGAAGCAACTGACCAATATGCGGGCCTCCGGCTCTGATGAAGCCTTGCGTCTGGTAACTCCCAGAAACTACTCTTTGGAGCAGTGTTTGGAATTCTTGGCAGACGACGAACTGTTGGAATGTACCCCCAAGAGCCTGCGAATTCGGAAACGCACCTTGGATCACAGCCAGCGTATGCGGGAATTGATGAAGAAGCGGGCCGGTCAGGAATGAGATAATCAGTGATGCAGCAGTCCCGGATCGAAAGATCCGGGACTTTTTTGTCGGATTACAGAAAGATTCATTGCCAAATTTTGCACACTATGTTATAATGTTCCCTAGATTTTTTTGGAGGTGAGGGCGTTGATATTCGGCAGGCATATTAACCGCTACTATCTGAAATTTGCGCCGCGGTTATTGCTGGGTTTGGTAACGCTGGTGGCCATCGACTATCTGCAACTGTTCATTCCCAACCTGTACCAGTATGTAGTTAACGGTATGAATGACGGCTATGTGATGATAGACGGTGTGCAGACCCTGTTTGATATGGACTTTTTGATCGACCGGATCTGTATGCCCTTGGTGGGTATTATTTTGGCAATGGTGTTTGGCCGGTTTTTGTGGCGGATCTGCTTCTTTGGCGCCGGTATCGGCGTGGAGACCGATCTCCGCAACCGGATGTTCAGCCACTGTAAAGACTTAAGCCGGGAGTACTATCAGGTCAACAAAGTCGGCAACCTGATGAGTCTGTTTACCAATGATTTGGATACCATTCAGGAGTCCTTCAGCTGGGGACTGCTGATGATGTGCGACGCGGTGTTTTTAGGTTTGCTGGCCATTCTGAAGATGTGGAAAATGGATATGCTGCTTACCGCACTATCCTTGATTCCGATGGCGTTTTTGCTGGTGTCTTCTATCATTGTTGGCAATCAACTCACCAAGAAATGGGACGCAAGGCAGGAAGCCTTCTCCAACTTGTCGGATTTCTCTCAGGAGAGTTTTTCCGGTATTTCCGTCATTAAGGCCTTCGTAAAAGAGTCCAAGGAACTGCTGTTTTTTAAGAGACTGAACAAAGAGAACGAGGATACCAATATCGCCTTCACAAAAACTTCCATCACTTTCCGTCTGCTGGTCACATTCTTCGTGGAAAGTGTGATCTGCGTCATTTTGGGTTACGGCGGTTACCTGGTGTACCGGGGGGATTTCAATGCCGGTCAATTGGTAGAATTTATCGGTTACTTCACCACCATTATCTGGCCCATTATGGCAGTTTCCGAACTGATCGATATGACCTCCCGGGGCAAGGCTTCCTCTCAGCGAATCGCGGAATTGCTGGACGCCAAGCAGGATGTGGAGGACCGTCCCAATGTAGACACCCTGCCGGAGATCCGGGGCGAGATCGAGTTCAGAAATCTGTCCTTTCGGTATCCGGACGGAGAATTCGATGCTTTGGAAAATGTCAGTTTTGTCATCAATGCCGGCGAAAATGTGGGCTTAGTAGGTAAGACCGGCTCCGGTAAGACCACTTTGGTGGACTTGATCCTCCGTACTTATAATGTGCCGGACGGCACACTGTTCATCGACGGCCACGATGTAAACACTGTTGCCATCCGGGATGTGCGGGCTGGCTGCGCCTATGTACCTCAGGACAATTTCTTGTTCTCCGATACCATCGCCAACAATATCGGTTTCGGCGTAGACAACAAGGAATCTTCCGCTATCAGCGATGTGGCAAAACTGGCAGATGTCCATAACAACATTACAGAGTTTTCTATGGGATACGAGACGGTCTTGGGCGAACGGGGCGTTACGGTCTCCGGCGGACAGAAACAGAGAATTTCCATTGCCAGAGCCTTGCTGAAAGATGCGCCTATTTTGATCCTGGACGATTCTGTCTCTGCCGTGGACTCCAAGACCGAGAAGACCATTTTGGAAAATCTGCGTGCTACCCGGGCAGGCAAGACCACCATCTTGATTGCCCACCGGATCTCTACCATTGAGAAAATGGACAAGATCCTCTTTATTGAAGACGGCCGCCTGACGGCAGTGGGCCGGCACGATACATTGTACCAAACCTGCCCCGCCTACCGGAAAATGGTAGACCTGCAGCGACTGGAAGAGGAAGGAGGGGAAGCATAAAATGCGTGAGTATTTACCCCTTCTCATTGTAGGCGGTATGATCGGCATGTTCACCCTGCTGTTTCTGATCGCCTTCCTGGCAATGAAGAACAAAAAAGCCGCAGTAGGATTTGACCGCCATATGTCCGACAAGGAGATCGTACGGCGCCTTGTAAAGTATGCCCTTCCTTTCTGGAAGGACTTTATCCTGGTGTTTGTGATTATGCTTTTGTCCATCGGTCACAATATCCTGTCACCTTTGCTGGTGGGTCGCATTGAAGAACTGATCAAAGGCAAATTTGAACTTTCCTACCTGTATACCTTGGTGGGTGTCTATGGCATTATTTTGTTGATCTCCTTGGCCTGCACCTATTTCCAGGCAGTCCTGCTGCAGAAAATCGGACAGAAAATTCTATCCAAATTGCGTCTGGACATTTTTACCCACATTGAGAGCCTTTCTCATCAACAACTGAACAATATCCCTGTGGGTAAACTGGTCACCCGGGTCACCAACGATACCAACGCCATCTCTATGATGTTCACCAATGTGCTGATCACCATGGTGAAGAACACGATGGTGCTGGTGGGTGTGCTGATCTCTATGTTTGCGGTCAACTACGCCATGACCCTGATGCTTCTGTGCTTTGTGCCGTTCGTGGTGTTGTTTACAGTGATCTTCCGGAAATTCTCCCGAAAAGCCCACCGGGCAGTGACCGATACCCGCACAGATGTGAATACTTATCTGTCTGAAAACCTCTCCGGTATGAAGATCATTCAGATATTCAACAGGGAAGAGGAGAAAATGGAAGAATTCCTGGGCAAGAGCAAAAAACTTTCCAGCGCCAAAAAGCAGAGAATGTTGGTGTTCGGCGTGTTCCGTCCTATGGTGTATATGCTCTACATCAGTTCGGTGCTGTGCCTTCTGTATTTAGGCGCAAAGAGTTACATTCAGGATTTCTCCCTGATGGGTCAGGTGATCACCAGCGGCACGGTGGTGACATTCTATATGTACGCAAACCGGTTCTTTGATCCCATTCAGGCCCTTGCCGAGCAATTTGATACCCTGCAATCCGCCTTTGCTTCCGCGGAGAAAATCTTCACCATTTTGAATATGGTACCGGAAGTGGTGGACGAGCCGGATGCCATCGAACTGGAGGAGATCCGTGGCGAAATTGAATTTAAGGATGTTTGGTTTGCCTATAAGCCGGACGAGTGGGTGTTGCAGGGCGTGTCTTTCCATGTGAGCCCCAAGCAGACTGTGGCCTTTGTCGGCTCTACCGGATCAGGAAAAACCACGATCCTTAGCCTGATCTGCCGCAATTACGACATTCAAAAAGGTCAGATTCTGATCGACGGGATCGACATTCGGAAGATCAAGATTTCCTCTCTGCGGCGGCACTTTGGCCAAATGCTGCAGGATGTATTCCTGTTTTCCGGCACGATCCGCAGCAATATCCTGCTGCGCATGGAAGGCGTCAGCGACCAAGAAGTGATGGCCTCCTGCCGGTATGTCAACGCCGACTCCTTCATTAACAAACTGGAAGCAGGACTGGACGAGCCGGTGCGGGAGCGGGGCAACAATTTCTCCGCCGGTCAGCGGCAACTGCTGAGTTTCGCCCGTACCATTCTCCATAAACCCTCTGTGATGATCTTGGACGAAGCCACCGCCAACATTGATACCGAAACGGAAGTGCTGATCCAGGACTCTCTGGAGAAGATGAAAAATATCGGCACTATGCTGATCGTGGCTCACCGCCTGTCCACCATCCAGCACGCGGACAATATTATCTTGCTGTCCAAAGGTAAGATCGTGGAGCAGGGAACCCATCAGGAATTGCTGGCCCAAAAGGGCAAGTATTATAATCTGTACACCTTGCAATATCACAAGCAGCAACTTTCTCAATAACCCTAAGAACCCGAATGGAAACACATTCGGGTTCTTGTTTTATGGATTTTACTTGCATAAACCGATACTTTTCGGTATAATATCTGTAATTACAGAGAGAAGGGGGCTTGATTATGGCAAAACTTTACTTCAAATATGGCGCAATGGGTTCCAGCAAAACCGCCCAGGCCTTGATCACCAAATACAATTACGAGGAGAATGATCTGAATGTGTGGCTGATCAAACCCAGCGCAGATGTGCGGGATGGCGCAGATATTTTGCGAAGCCGCATCGGTTTGGAGGCGGTAGTCCAGATCATCACCCCGGACACTGATGTGTATCAAGTTTTCACAGACACCAAGAAGGACATCTGCGATGTGATCATTGTGGATGAGTGTCAGTTCCTGACCCCGGAGCAGATCGACGGGCTTCGTAACATTGTCAACGATTACAATGTGCCGGTGATGTGCTTCGGCCTGCGGACGGATTTCCAGACCAAACTCTTCCCCGGCTCTCTGCGGCTGATGGAGGTGGCAGATACCATTCAGGAGATCAAAACCATCTGCGACTGCGGCGCAAAAGCCACCGTCAATGCTCGAATCGACGGGGAAGGCCACATTGTGACCCAAGGCGCTCAGGTGTTCTTGGGCGGCAACGATGCGTATATCGCCATGTGTCACAAATGTTACATCAATGGCATCCGTGATGGCCGGAAGGTCAAACTCCACGGACAGAATTAAAGGAGAATTACTATGGAACTTTCTGAAATTTTAGCAAAATGCGACCACACCCTGCTGGCGCAAACCGCCACTTGGGAAGAAATTAAGGCTATCTGCGACGACGGTATGACTTACAAGACCGCCTCTGTGTGTATCCCTGCATCTTTTGTCAAGCAGGCCAAGGAATATGTAGGCGACCGGCTGGCCATCTGCACCGTAATCGGTTTCCCCAACGGCTATGCCACCACCGCCAGCAAGTGCTTTATGGCCAGCGACGCCGTAGATAATGGCGCAGATGAAGTGGATATGGTCATCAATATCGGCTGGGCCAAAGAGGGCAAGTGGGCAGAACTCACCGCTGAGATCGCCGCTATTAAAGCAGCCTGCAAAGGGAAACTCCTGAAGGTGATCATTGAGACCTGCTTGCTGACCGACGACGAGAAGATCGCCCTGTGTAAGTGCGTGACCGACGCCAAGGCGGACTATATTAAGACTTCCACCGGTTTCTCCAAGGCAGGCGCTACTTTTGCCGATGTGGAACTGTTTGCCAAGCATATCGGCCCCGATGTGAAGATCAAGGCCGCCGGCGGCATTTCCAGTCTGGAAGACGCCGAAAGGTTTATTCAACTTGGCGCATCCCGTCTGGGTACTTCCCGGGTGGTAAAGATTGCCAAGGGCCTGAAAAACGACGGCTCATACTAAGGAGAACCTATGAAACGAATCTTTCTGATTGTGCTGGATTCCTTTGGTATCGGCGCTATGGAAGACAGCCGGGAATTTGGGGATGTGGGCGTTAATACCTTGGCGTCCTGCGCAAAATCTTCCCATTTGCACATTCCCAACTTAATAAAAGCGGGTCTCGGCAACATCGACGGCGTAGACTGCCTGCCCAAAACCGATACCCCCTTGGGCGCAGTGGCAAGACACAAAGAGGCCTCCCGGAGCAAGGATACCACCATCGGCCACTGGGAGATTGCCGGTATCGTATCCCAGCAGCCGCTGCCTACCTATCCCGACGGATTCCCCGAGGAGGTGCTTGCACCCTTCCGCGCCAA
>JAZSRS010000077.1:0-6934 GCA_045538595.1 Faecousia sp.
TCCCTGGCTGATTACTTCCTGATCTGTACCGGTACTTCCAACACCCATGTCAAGACCCTCTGCGACTTTGCAGAGTACACCTTGGAGCAGTTAGGCGAGCCGATGCTGGGCAGAGAAGGCCACAGAGGGAATTCCTGGGAACTATTAGACTACGGCAGTCTGGTGGTCCATGTATTCACCGAGGAAGCAAGAGAATTTTATTCTCTGGAGCGCCTGTGGGCAGATGCTGAGCAGGTGAATATTGACGATATTGTGAAGGAAGAGTGAGGGAAAGACGATGCATTACGAACATAAAGAAGTAGAAGCCAAATGGCAAAAATACTGGCAGGAGAATGATACTTTCCGCACTGATGTGTGGGATTTCTCCAAGCCGAAATATTATGTTTTGGATATGTTCCCTTACCCCTCCGGCGTAGGCTTGCATGCAGGCCACCCCGAAGGCTATACCGCCACTGACATTATGTCCCGCATGAAGCGTATGCAGGGTTATAATGTGTTGCATCCTATGGGTTACGACTCCTTCGGTCTGCCTGCGGAGCAGTATGCCGTGGATACCGGCAACCACCCCAACGGATTTACCCAGAAGAACATTGAGACCTTCTCCAAGCAACTCAAAGAACTGGGCTTTGACTATGACTGGTCCAAGGTGATCGCCACCTCTGATCCGGATTTCTACAAGTGGACCCAGTGGATATTCAAGAAACTCTATGAAGCCGGTTATGCCAAGCGAATCGAAATGCCTGTGAACTGGTGTGAAGAATTGGGTACAGTGCTTGCCAATGACGAGGTTATTGATGGTAAGTCCGAGCGTGGCGGTTACCCCGTTGTAAAGAAAATGATGATGCAGTGGGTCATTGACCAGCCTGCATTTGCAGAACAACTGCTGGAAGGTCTGAACGAGATCGACTGGCCGGAATCCACCAAGGAAATCCAGCGCAACTGGATCGGCAAGTCTACCGGTGTGGAAGTGGATTTCAAACTGGTTAGCGGCGGCGAATTCTCCATCTACACCACCTGTATCGAAACCATTTACGGCATCACCTTTATGGTCTTGGCCCCTGACGGCAAGATCACTGCATCTTTGCTTGACCGGGTAGAAAACCGGGCAGAGGTGGAAGCCTATATTGCTGAGGCTGCCAAGAAGAGCGAGTTCGACCGTACCGATGCCAGCAAAACCAAGACCGGCTGCAAACTTCAGGGCGTGTATGCTATCAACCCCGTCAATGGCAGAGAAGTACCCGTGTTTATCGGTGATTTTGTTTTAGGCAACTACGGCACCGGCGCGGTTATGGCCGTTCCCAGCCACGTCCAGAGAGACTTTGAGTATGCCATTGCCCATAATATTCCTATGGTGCAGGTCATCGAGGGCCGGGATGTATCCGAATGCGCCTTTGAAAAGCAGGACGACTTAGGCAAGGGTTGCAAACTGATCAACTCCCAGGAATTTACCGGTCTGACTGTTGAGGAAGCCAAGGAAGCCATCACTTGCAAACTGGAAAACCAAGGTGTTGCCCGCAGAAAGGTGAACTACCACTTCCGTGAGTGGATCTTTGCCCGTCAGCGGTATTGGGGTGAGCCTGTTCCTTGCGTTTACACCGAGGACGGCGAGACCGTATTCCTGCCCGATGAAGAATTGCCTCTGGTGCTGCCTGTGCTGGAAGATTATAAGGGCAGAGGTGGTAAAGCACCTTTGGAAAATGCCGAGGAGTGGAAGCGCTATAATCAAAACGGCATCAAGGGTATGCGGGAAACTTCCACCATGCCTGGTTCTGCCGGCTCTTCCTGGTACTTTATGCGCTATATCGATCCCAAGAACGAGAACGCTCTGTGTGACCCTGAACTGCTGAAGCACTGGCTGCCTGTGGACCTGTATATCGGCGGTCCTGAGCACGCTGTAGGCCACCTGATCTACTCCCGTATCTGGAACCGTTTCCTGTATGATCAGGGCATTTCCCCCGTGGCCGAGCCTTTTAAGAAACTTGTCCACCAGGGTATGATTCTGGGCGAAAACGGCATCAAAATGGGCAAGCGCTTCCCGGAATTCGTGGTCAATCCCAGTGATATTGTCCGGGAGTACGGTGCCGATACATTGCGGCTGTACGAGATGTTTATGGGTCCGCTGGAAGTATCCAAGCCTTGGAGCACCACCGCAGTGGCAGGCGCACGGAAGTTCATAAACCGCGTGTGGAACTTCTTTACGGATCCGGCCAATATCACCGAAACCGACGACGGTAAACTGACCAAGGTGTACCACCAGACCGTGAAGAAAGTCAGTTCCGACTTCGAATCCCTTGGATTCAATACCGCCATCGCCCAAATGATGGTATTTGTCAACGAAGTCTATAAGAACGGTACTTGCCCCCGTGAGTATGCAGAAGGCTTTATCAAGATGATCTCCTGCATTATCCCCCACGCAGGCGAGGAGATTTGGCAGGCAATGGGCCACGACAATACCATCGCTTACGAGCCTTGGCCCACCTACAGTGAGGATAAGTGCAAGGACAGCGAGATCACCTTCGCAGTGCAGGTCAATGGCAAGATGCGTGGCACTGTACTCATGGAAGCCGACCTGGATAACGATACCGTGGTTGCTAATGTACTTGCAGACGCAAAAATCAAAGCATTCCTGGATAAGAACGGCGGAAATATCGTCAAGACCATCGTTGTCAAGAATAAATTGGTGAACTTGATCGTGAAATAATGCCCATTTGCCAAAAAACCGACAAAAAGGCATAAAACCCGCTTGACAAAAGCGGAAAATCAGCATATAATAGTCGAGCCGATAAGGCCCTGAAAGTGTCCAGGATTGAGCCGGACACCATCGGAGGGAGGGAAAACAATGTCTGAAATTCGCGTGAAGGAAAACGAATCCTTGGAGAGTGCTCTGCGTCGCTTTAAGCGTAGTTGCGCCAAGGAGGGTGTTATCGCTGAAGTGAAAAAGCGTGAGCATTACGTCAGCCCCAGCCTGAAGCGTAAGCAGAAGTCTGAAGCAGCCCGTAAGAACAAGAAGAAGTTCTATTGATCCCTCTTTTGTATGCTCAAATAACCCCACAGACATCTGTCTGTGGGGTTTATTTTATGGCATATGCAGTTCCCGATACAATCCTACCACACCCTTTACACCCATACGGTAAGCCCGTTCTGCCAGCACCGCCAGATCTTTTTTTGTGCGGGTGAGCCGAAAGATTGCTTCGCCTTTCTGCACTTCCACATCGTAGTGGCAACAGAGATTTTGATCCTCCAGCGGAAAACTGTCTGTGTAAGGAATCGCAGATGTGCGGCTTCCGTCTCCAGTGACTGTGGTCGCGATCGACTCCGGCGCCAGTTCCAGGAAAACACCCTGCTGCAGCCACGGAGTAAGATGCCCCTCTAAAGGTTTATTGACTGGCAGAGGAGATAAGAACACCGGGCATCCGAACTTTGATGCATACTGTTCCGTTGCCCCCACAGGGCAAGGGAGTGCCTGCAAAATAGAATCCACCATCGTTTCCGACTCTGGTGAGGCCTCCCTCTGAAAATCCAGCAGAACGGCAGCAGGGGAAAATTGATCTACCAACACCTTCAGTTGTTGAGCAACAACTTCCCTGTTGTGCATATCTGCCGGCATACTGTCGTCCAGCAAAAGAATGCACCCCTGCGGCAGAAACCCGGGAATATTGGAAAGTCCCGTATCATAAGGGGAGAAATGCAGCGCCATATACGCCATTCGATCGGGAAGGTTTTCCTTTATTTCCGACAGGGTCATGGCAAGAAACACATCAGAAAACATAGACAAATACACCGCCCTGTGGTATAATACTATCGCATTTTATGAAAGCAGGTTGTTGGATATGCGTTTTTCTCCGCTACCCAATATCATAACGGACAGCGTGACTGACCTGAAGCCGGAATGGCTGCAGCAAAGAGACATCAAACTTCTGATGTTGGATTTCGATAATACCATCGTGCCTTATACTACCAACATTCCGTCGCAAGCTGTGGAATCTTGGCTGAGGGAGATGATGGCTTCGCCGGTCAAGGTTTGCGTGGTGTCCAATAGCCGCAAAGACCGGGTGAAGGTGTTCTGCAAGGTCTACGGATTGGATTGCATTACCCACGCGAGGAAACCTTTTTCCCGTGGAATCAACGCGTGTCTGTCCCGGTACGGATTCCCGAAAGCGAATTGCGCGTTGGCGGGTGACCAGATCTACACCGATGTGCTGGGCGCAAATTCCGCCGGTATACAATCCGTGTTGGTAAAGGCCATTGATAACCATAATTTTTGGCTGAAAGCACGACATGTGCTGGAAAAGCCGTGGATTTTCATTGCACGAAAAAGGAGAATGGACTATGAAAAATATTGAGAAATATGTATCTCTGCTGGGCGAAAAAGTAGACGGACTGCTGCTGACCAGCCGTTATAGCCGCCACTATGGCGCAGAGTTTGACATTGCCGAGGGCGTTGCCGTTGTCAGCGCGAAAGGCTGCCGGTACTTCACCGACAGCCGCTACATCGAATCTGCGGAGAACAATATTAAGGGTTTTGAAGTGCTGATGACCGACCGGGAAAATCCCTTTGCCAAGCGGATCAATGAAGCCATTGCCGATTTCGGCATCACCACCTTGGCTTACGAAGAAGGTTACCTGACCGTAGCAGAACTGCATGCATACGAAGAAAAACTGAACGCCAAACTGATTCCTATGCACAAAGAGATCAACGGATTCCGAGGTGTAAAAGAAGCGTGGGAACTGGACAATATGCGCAAGGCCCAGGAGATCACCGATAAGGCATTTGCCGAAATGTGCACCCGCATAAAAGTAGGCATGACTGAGAAAGAACTCCAAGCGGAGTTGATCTACTGCCTGTATAAAAACGGCGGCGAGGGTCTTTCCTTTGATCCCATCGTGGTATCCGGTCCCAATACCAGCCTTCCCCATGGCGTGGCCACCGACCGGGTGATCTGTGAGGGCGACTTTGTCACTATGGACTTTGGCGTGCTGTATAACGGCTACTGCTCCGACATGACCCGTACCGTAGCGGTGGGTTACGCCACCGAGGAGATGGAAAAGATCTATAATATAGTTCTGCAGGCTCAACTGGCCGGTATTGCAGCAACCCGGGCCGGTGTTCTGGGTAAGGAGATCGATGCGGCTGCCAGACAGGTGATCGTTGATGCCGGATACGGCGAATACTTTGGCCACGGCTATGGCCATGGCTTGGGTCTGGAGGTCCACGAAGCCCCCAATACCAATCCCGGCGGTGATGTTGTCATGCAGACCAATATGGTTACCTCTGCCGAACCGGGCATTTACCTGCCGGGCAAATTCGGTGTCAGAATCGAAGATGTGGTGATTTTTACGGATGATGGCTGCGAAAATATTACCAAGAGCCCCAAAAATTTGATAATTCTTTGAGAAAATTCTGTTTTCCTCTTGCAAAACAGGTAAATTTCGGTTAAAATATTTCAGTTAAGATATAATATAGCCCTAAGGGGCATACATTTAGGAGGATTTACAAAAATGATTTCTGCAGGCGAATTTAGAAACGGCGTTACCTTCGATATGGACGGCAAGGTAATGCAAGTCATTGAGTTCCAGCACGTGAAGCCTGGTAAGGGCGCAGCCTTTGTTCGCGTTAAGATGAAGAACGTGATCACCGGCGGCGTAACCGAAACCAGTTTCAACCCCTCTGCCAAGTACCCCACCGCTTTCGTTGAGAGAAAGAAGATGGAGTACTCCTACAACGATGGCGATCTGTACTACTTCATGGACGGCGAGACCTATGAACTGGTTCCTATCAACAAGTCTGCTTTGGACGATTCTTTCAACTTCGTGAAGGAAAACGATACCTGCACTGTTATGAGTTACAAGGGTAGCGTGTTCGGCGTTGAGCCTCCCCGTTTCGTAGAACTGGAAGTTACCGCTACCGAACCCGGCTTTGCAGGCAACACCGCTACCAACACCCTGAAGCCCGCTACCGTTGAGACCGGCGCTGAAGTGAAGGTGCCTCTGTTCATCAACGAAGGTGAAAGAATTCAGATCGACACCACTACCGGCGAGTATTTGGGCCGCGCAAAGTAAGGAGAATTGCCATGACTATTTCTGAAAAGTCCGCATACCTGAAAGGCTTGATGGATGGCCTGAATCTGGACACAGAAAAGGCCGAAGGCAAGTTGATTGCCGCACTGGTGGAATTGATGGGTGATGTTACCAAGAAACTCTCCGATGTGGAGGAGACCACCATTGCCATTTCCGACGAGTTGGACGAGATCGAAGAAGACCTGGACGCTATTGAGGACTACATTCTCGATGAAGAGGATGAAGACTACTATGATGACGATGACTTCGAGGATTACGACGACGAAGATGATTACGACTTGGACGACGAAGAAGGCTTTGACTACGGCGATGAGGATACCACCATTTATGAAGTTAAGTGCGCTTGCGGCAATGTGATCGCATTTGACGAGGATACTTTGGAAGAAGGCAGCATCATCTGTGATGAGTGCGGTGAGACTCTGGAGTTCACCTTCGACGATGTAGACGAAGATGAGGAATAATTCTGTGCAGAAGGCCCACTACCTAAAAAGGTAGTGGGCTTTTTTACATAAATAACCGAACGGTCAGCGACGCCATAAAGAACCCTACGAAATCAGCAAACAGGGCGGCCGGGAGGGTGTAGCGGGTCTTTTGAATACCAGCAGCGCCGAAGTAGACGCTGATGGTGTAAAATGTGGTCTCTGTAGATCCCAACATCACCGCAGCCGTCCTGCCAATGACTGAATCCACACCGTACTGGGCCATTAAATCTGCACCTACCGCCAGCGCAGCGCTGCCGCTGATGGGTCGGATCAGTACCAGAATGGCAGTTTCGGGCGGAATCCCGAAGAAGCCGAAAACAGGGGAAAGGACCGTGCTGACAGCCTCCACGGCTCCGGAGGCACGCAGCATGGTC
>JAZSRS010000040.1:0-2052 GCA_045538595.1 Faecousia sp.
CGGGTCTTACCGGCAGAAAGATTATCGTGGATACTTACGGCGGCTACTTCTCCCACGGTGGCGGCGCATTCTCCGGCAAAGATCCCACCAAAGTCGACCGCTCCGGCGCTTACATGGCACGGTACATGGCGAAAAATCTGGTGGCGGCAGGTCTGGCAGAGCAGGTGCAGGTACAGCTGGCTTACGCCATTGGCGTTGCGCAGCCGGTGTCTGTCCGGGTAGACAGCTACGGCACAGGTAAATTGCCGGATGAGGACCTCACCGCACTGCTGCGGAAAACCTGTGATTTGACCCCGGCAGGCATCATCCGCAAGCTGAACTTACGCAATCCCATCTATGGCAAAACCGCCCGGCAGGGACATTTTGGCGTGGAGGGCCTCCCTTGGGAGGAAACGGATCTGGTACCGGTGCTGAAAGAGTTGGCAAGCGCGTTGTAAAATGGCGGTTTGTTGACTTTTATTCGACAAAGTAGTATAATTTTATGCGTATTTGAATGAACGAGGTTGAATATATGAAAAAGAATATACCGCTTTTAGTTTTATCAATTATTTTTCTTGGGCTGCAGGTAATTGCAGAGACACTGACAGCTGTGTTAGTAGTGCGGCTGAACTTGCTGCCGGATCAGTATATTGTGATCCTGGTGCTGGCGCTGGCACTGCTTGCAATGTTTACAGCGCTGCTGATGTTTTTGCGGTTCAAAAAGCCTGTGGGAACTGCCCGGCGAATCATCGCCTGCGTTTTGGCGTTGCTGATCGTCTGTGGCTGCGGTTTGATTGCCAAGCTGGCTGTGGATGCTTATCAGACCATTCACGCGGTAACCGGTGAAGAAGTTACCAATGTGCGGAATATGTATGTCTTTGTCCGGAAGGATGACCCTGCTCAGACCTTGGCTGACACAAAGGACTATAGCTTTGCTATTATTGAAAATTATGATGTGGAGCATACCCAGCAGGCAATTCTGGCAATCGGGGAAGCAACCAACACAGAGGTTGTAGTTGCCCAGTATGAAAAGGCTACCGATTTGGCAGATGCGCTGTTTGATGAGCGTGTGGACGCACTGATCATCAATGGCGCGGCGGTAACCCTGATGATGGAAGAAGAAGGCTACGCAGATTTTGCCCAAAAAGCAAGAATTCTGCACGAAATGCCGCAGGAAGACCTAGAAGCCACCACAGAAACAACCACCGAGGAGACTGTGGAGGAAGTAAAGGAGATCACGGAACGTCCCTTTATTGTTTATATTAGCGGCTCGGATACCCGAAATGAGAAGCTGAAGACCAGCCGCAGTGATGTAAATATTTTGGTGGTTGTCAACCCGGTTACCAAGCAAATTTTGCTGTTGAACACCCCCAGAGATTACTATGTTCCCAATCCGATTGGCAACGGTGCTTTGGACAAGCTGACTCACTGCGGTCTGTACGGTGTGCGTAATTCCATGAATGCCTTGGGTGATTTGTATGATGTTGAGGTGGATTACCACGCTCAGATCAACTTCACCGGCTTTGAGACCCTGATCGATGCTGTGGGCGGCGTAACCATTTATTCCGATAAATCCTTCACAGCTCGTGAAACCCATATCAAGAAGGGCGAAAATGCCCTTAACGGATCGCAGGCGCTGGACTTGGTTCGGGAGCGCTACCATGTTTCCGGCGGCGATAACGGCCGCGGCAAAAACCAAATGAAGGTAATCAAGGCTTTGATCGAGAAACTGACCTCCGGTAAAACCATTATTTCCAAGTATTCTAAAATTTTGGACAGCCTGAAGGGTATGTTTAAGACAGATGTATCCTCCGAAGATATCAGCCTGTTGGTGAAGATGCAGCTTTCAGATATGGCTCAGTGGAATGTACAGAGCTTTGCGGTTACCGGTACGGGTGGCAGCGAAACCAACTACTCCTCTCCCGGACACAAAGCTTATGTGATGTATCCTCACGAGAACATGGTTGCCTACGCCTCCACGCTGGTCAACAAGGTTTTGAACGGTGAAACACTGACTGACGCGGATATGAAAGTTCCCAAATCCTAAAATATCAGAAACCCGGGAAGCAGTCG
>JAZSRS010000161.1:0-8568 GCA_045538595.1 Faecousia sp.
TTTATCCCGACAAAAGTACCTGGACTGGTAGTGGTCAGCTACGCGGATGTCAAAAAGTGGAATGGCTCTATCGTGCATACGGAGGCCGGGGGATGAGAAGTAAAACCGAGCTATACCGCCTGCCTGACGGCACAATAGCCTATCTGGAAATGAACAGTGTTGCGCAGATACTCCGGGACAAGGGGCTTGATACCACCGGAAATGTGCAGCAGTTCCATACAGCCAATGTGCTTAGACGCATAAAACGGTATATGCCGTTTGTGTCCGGCATGACCTATAAGGTTACTGTGGCGCAGACGGATATTTCCCGTCCGTACATCATCACAGACACGCCTTATGCAAAGTATCTGTTTTACGGCAAGGTAATGGTGGACCCAAAGACCGGCGCTGCCGGCTTTATGACCCCCGAGGGATGGCGATCCCAAAAGAATGTGCCAAAGGTCAGGACAAATCGGGATCTGCAGTACAACCGGACGAAGAATCCCAACGCCGGCTCAAGATGGGACCGGTCTTTGCTCGCGGCTGAGGGTAAGGCAATGGCTGCCGATCTCCAGCGATATTTGAACAGGAGGTAGGATAATGTCAGCACTTACCAAAATCAAGGAATGGCTTGCAACCTTTCCAGGCAATAGCCGTCTGGAATCCCTGCAAGTGGACTACATACCTGCAGAGCCAGGCAATGGTAGCATTGCCCCTTCAGGACTTGTTGAGATAGCCCGGAAGCCGGATATCTTAGGCAATATCACAGTGGAAAACCAGTACAACTTCGGTCTATACTATGTTTTTGCAAAGGCAACCGAGGATAACGAGGGAGCCACGCAGAATGCTGATTGGTTAATGGATCTGCAGGAATGGGTACAGGAACAGAGCATTATCGGCGCTGCCCCTCGGTTTGGTGACGAGCCAGCCACCGAGCAGATCCAGGCGCAAAACGGCTCTATTTATGGAGCAGACGAGGAAGGCACGGCCATTTATATGGTCCAGCTGTCCATTAACTTTACAAAAATCTATAAGGAGAATTAGCTATGGCAAAAATTGAACGCAAGTACCTGGCGCACTATATCAACACCGCCAAAACCGGCGAGGGTGCTTATGAGCGCTTGGGCAAAGACCTGGAAGAGTTCAGCCCTGAGTTGGCTGCACAGGTGGATACCAAGAAGAATATTCTTGGTGAAACATCCATTTTGATTTCCAGCTATGAGAAAACCGGCTCTGTCGAGCCGTACTACGCGGAGAAAGCCTCTCCGCTGTTCACCAGACTGCAGGACATCATCGATAACCAGTTGGTCTTGGATGAGCTGAAGACTGATGTTGTCGAAGTTAAGCTGTGGGACGAGGCCGAGGGCGGCGCTTATCCTGCAATTAAGGAAGAAGCCTTTATCGAGGTTACTTCCTACGGTGGCGACACCACCGGTTATCAGATCCCCTTCACGCTGCACTTTACCGGTGTGCGTACTAAGGGTACGTTTAACGTGTCTACCAAGACATTTACCCCCGCGGAATAATAAGATTTTCCCCCACTCCAAACCAGAGTGGGGGAAACCATTATGGAGGAAGCTATGGAAAAGATAGTATTTGACAGTGGCATAAAAGAATATGAAATCAACAATAACGGCGTGCTGCGGTTTAATCCCAGCGACCCGAATGTATATGCGCGTTTCTTTGACGCAGCGGAGCAGATCCAGCAGATCGAGAAGGATCTGATCGCAAAAGGTGAAAAAATCCAGAACGGCCAAAACCAAGACCAAGCTGCTGCAGGAGAGGCGGTTATTCGCCTTATGCAAGACGCTGATAAACAGGTTAAGAAACTGCTGAATGAAGTGTTTGGTCAGGAGAACGACTTCGACAAGCTTCTGGGTGGTGTGAATCTTCTCGCCGTAGCAGTCAACGGAGAGCGTGTAGTAACCAATCTTCTGCAGGCACTGCTGCCGGTAATTGAGCGCGAAGCAAAAAAATGCACCGAGCAGAAGGTTGGGGACGCAGTTAGCCAGGCTAAGACGAACCGGGCGCAGCGAAGGGCTCAGAAATGACACCCTGGATACTGCCGGAAACGGCGTTAATCGGTGATACGGAATATGCGCTAAACACGGATTATCGGGACATTCTGGAGATTATGGGTTATTTGAATGATCCAGATACTCCAGAATATTTGCGCTGGCAGATCGCGGTGGCGCTGTTCTTTGAAGGAGATATTCCGGCTAAAGATATGCAGGCTGCAATGGAGTATTTAGCAGCATTTATATCCTGCGGAGAAAAGGATGCAAAGCCCGGTCCGAAGCTGTTAGACTGGGAACAAGATGCTCTGGCAATTGTAGCAGATGTAAACAAGGTTGCCGGTCGCGAAATCCGAAGCCTGCCGTATCTGCATTGGTGGACATTTCTTGCGTATTTCCAGGCAATTGGAGAGGGGCAACTCTCTACTATTGTATCCATTCGGGACAAGCTGCGCCGGGGCAAGAAACTGGAAAAGTGGGAGCAGGAATTTTACCGGGAGAACAAGTCCCGGGTAGATTTTAAGAAAAAATATTCTGCCGAAGAATTGGTGGAACAAGAGCGGCTGCAGAAGCTGCTTAATTCTTAAAACCGAGGAGGTGAAATTTATTGGCAGTTAATGGTGACGGAAAAGTAGTAATCAGTACAGCATTGGATAACAAAGGACTGGAAAAGGGTATCGGCAGCATCTCCGGATCTTTGGGTGGCCTAAAGTCAGTCCTGGGAAAACTCGGTGGCGTAGTTGCTGCTGCTTTTTCTGTCAAGGCAATTATTGATTTCTCGAAGGCTGCCATCGATCTGGGATCGGATCTGGAGGAGGTTCAAAACGTTGTCGATGTCTCCTTCGGCTCCATGGCTGGCGCTTGTGAGGAGTTTGCGTCTACCTCGATCACAAAATTCGGCATGTCTGAGTTGGCAGCAAAGCAGACGGCCTCCACATATATGGCAATGGCCAAGGGTATGGGCGTTGCTGAAAGTGCAGCAAGCGATATGTCTATTACATTGGCGGGTCTATCTGGTGACGTCGCATCGTTCTACAATCTGGATCAGGAAGATGCCGCCAAAAAGCTGCAGGGTGTGTTCACCGGTGAATCTGAGGCACTGAAGTCTCTGGGCGTTGTTATGACCCAGACCAACCTGAAGCAGTTTGCACTCGAGAAGGGTATGAATGCCAACATCGAAGCTATGTCTCAGGCGGAGCTGGTGGCCCTGCGCTACGCTTTTGTAACGGACGCCCTTTCTCTCGCTGTAGGTGACTTCGAGCGCACCCAGGACAGCTGGGCCAACCAGACCCGTATCCTCAGCATGCAGTGGCAGCAGTTTATGGGTATCATCGGCCAGACCCTCACTACGGTGCTGACGCCGGCAATTAAACTACTCAACAGTCTGGTCACTGTACTAATAAATGTTGCGCAGAAGATTCAGACGGTCGTGGCAAACTTATTTGGCAAGGCCGTTACCCAGACCAACGCTGTTGCTGAATCGGCGGCTACCGGCGCGGCTGCGCAGGAAGATCTTGCGGATGGTGTAACCAAGGCAGGCAAGGCGGCAAAGAAATCCATGGCGGGCTTTGATCAGCTGAATATCCTTCAGTCTCCGGACAGCGGAAAAGACTCCGCAGGTGCCGGCGGTGCAGGCAGTATTCCGGAAGTCTCCGGAGGCACGGTCACAGTCAGCAGCGAGGTGCAGGATGATATTACGCCTAAGATCCAGGCACTGATCGAGAAGATCAAGGGTTTCGGCGAGGAAATCAAAACCGCATTTATGCCGTCTATCTCTGCTTGGGGTGAGGCATTCTCCGGGCTCGGTCCTTCCATAGAGAACGCTGGCAGCAGAATCAGCGCCGCATGGACAACGCTGAAGGATACAGCGCTCGTTCCTTTTGCTACATATATCACCACAGATTTCATCCCGTCCATAGTTAACGATTTCAGCACGACGTTTGCACCGATCTTTGCTGATGTTATGCCGGTGGCAATGGATCTGTGGACGTCCGATTTTGAAAACAGCTGCTTGCTGATTCAGGAATACTGTGGATTACTGCAGATGGCCTTTGAGGGAATCAAAACTGTGTTCTCCGATATGTGCGACTCGATCTCTTCCAATTGGGAGACCTATGGCGGAGATCTTCTGCAGGGATTCACAGATTTCAAAGACGGCCTGTGGGAGACATGGTGGTATATCTATGACAATATCATCAACCCTGTAATTACTTCCTGCAGTGAGACGCTGTCCTGGCTCTGGGATGAACATTTGAAGCCTTTATGGGACAGCATCGTCGAGTTCGTGCTCTCGGTCAGTGAAAACATCCTGGCACTGTGGAACGGCTTCATCAAGCCGGTAGTAGACTACGTAGTGGCCTATCTTGCACCCATCGTAACGAATGTTATTAACGGTATCTGGGACGCCATATGCATCGTGTTTGCATGGATCTCTGATGTTATCAGCGGCTTACTGAAATATCTGGATGGCTTTATCCAGTTTATCGTTGGCGTCTTTACATTGGACTGGGAACGTGCATGGGGCGGTATTAAGAAGATGTTCGAAGGCGTGTGGACTTCCTTCGAGGGCACTGTGAAGGGCGTTGTGAATGCGATTATATGGGTCATTAACCAGCTGATCGCAGCCATCTATTCTGGTATTGCCGGTGTTGTCAACGGTTTGGGTAGCATCGTTAAAACTGTTGGTAACATGCTCGGAAAGAACTGGGGGTTCAGCATCCCTACTAAGGCGCCTAAAATTCCGTATCTGGCGCAGGGCGCAGTTCTGCCGCCCAATAAACCGTTTATGGCTGTTGTCGGCGACCAACGCCACGGTACCAACATTGAAGCACCTCTTTCTACCATCCAAGAAGCTGTTGCGCTGGTTATGCAGGACCAAACCAGTGCAATTCTTGCCGGATTTGAAGCCTCTGTGGGCGTCCAGCGTGAGATTCTGGAGGCCGTTTTAGGTATCCAAATCGGTGATGATGTGATTGGCAATGCCGTTGCCAGATACAGCCGTAAACAGGCTGTAATTCGAGGAGGTGCGCTGTGAGATACATTGAAGATTATCAAATTGACGGTAAGCCTATGCTTGTGCCGGATGCTGATGTGTCCCTGTCCTTTTCTGATCTCGACTCCTCCGATTCTGGCCGGGATGAAAGCGGCGTAATGCACCGCATTGTGGTGCGGGAGCGTGTGGCAACCTGGGGATTTAACTATTCCAAGCTTACCACAAAGGAATACAAGTATATGCGTTCCCTGTTTGCCGGCAAGCCGGATTTTCCATTTACGTACCGGGATTTGGATGGCAATCTTGTGGAAACGAGAGCATATTGCTCCAATGACAGCATTACATACCATAATGCACGTCTGGGGCTCTACCAGAACCTCAAATTCAATATCATCGAGTGCTAGGAGGTGGCGGCATGTTAAAAACCCTTATTGTGCTGCCTGACAGCACAGAGTTATTATCCGGCGTAGGAGAGGCGAACGCAATCCAAAGCGCTACAATCACAGAATGCGTAAACGGAGCCCAGGAATTAACCCTGGGCTCTTGCTGCGCAAATATGATCGAGGCGAAGATATTGACGCCAAACGGAGCGCTTTCCGTGGCGGCAGGAGACGAACTGACGGTCTACCGGGTGGCGGATGACGGTACGAGATACAAGATAGGCCTCTTTACTACCGAAAAGCCCGCACGTCCCACGGCAAATAGCATGAGTATTACGGCCTATGACCGGGTGAGCTGGCTTGACAAAGACCTTACGCAATGGCTGGCGGCTCTGGATGCGTGGCCGTACAGTCTTTATGATTTTGCGTCAATGGTCTGTACACAGTGCGGACTGACCCTTGCAAACGATGATATCCCCAATGGAGGCTATTCGGTTCAGCGCTTTTCCGGCGACGGGATAACTGGCAGGCAGATTATGCAGTGGATTGGTCAGATTGCCGGCAGATTTTGCAGAGCTACGCCTGATGGACATATAGAATTCGCTTGGTACACACCTGTAGACCCCGTAAACATCGGTATAAGCACCGTTGAAGAAAAAGGAACGGTGATGTACTACCAGAACAGCTTGTCATTTGAAGATTATACGGTGGCGGAAATTTGCAAGGTACAGCTGCGCAAAACCGAAGATGATGTCGGTGTTGTATACCCCGACGGGTTAGAGGGTAGCGTCAATACCTATATTATCACCGGAAATCCGCTGTTAATAGCAGATGAAGACGACCTTGTGGCTGTGGCGCAAAATCTATATGAGATATTGCGAACTGTCAGCTATACTCCGTGCAAGGTAAGTGTTCCTGCCTCTTTTGCTCTTCGGGCAGGCGATGTGGTGCGGATTACAGATCGCAATAACAAAACCATTACCGCTTATGTGATGACGAAGACGCAAAAAGGACAAAAGGACACATTGGAGTGTACTGGTAGTCCCCGGCGGGACAGCACCACAGTTGTGAATAACCGCGGATACGCAGACCTGCAGGGAAAAGTGATGAACCTACGGATAGACTTAGATGGTCTGTATGTCGAGCATAGCAACACCGTCAAAGAAATGGGGGGTGTTGAGCAAAGGCTGATGGCAGAGATATCACTGAATACAGAAGGAATTAAAGCCGAGGTCAGTAATCTAACGTCCACTACGGACGATCAGAGGGATCAACTCCAAGATATGGAGAAAAAGGTCTCCGCGGCCATGACCTCCGAGCAGGTTAATCTTGCCATACAGAAGGAGATAGGCAAAGGCGCCGCTAAGGTCTCCACCACCACAGGCTACACCTTTGATGACACTGGTCTAACGGTTGAAAAGTCCAACAGTGAAATGAAAACCCAGATCACCGAGGACGGTATGACCGTATATAAGAACGGACAGGAAATGCTCCGGGCTAACAACCAGGGCGTGGAAGCGGTGGACCTGAAGGCTAAGACCTACCTTATCGTGGGCAAAAATAGCCGCTTCGAGGATATGCCCGGTGGAAACCGCACCGGCTGCTTCTGGATAGGAGAGTGAAACAATGGCTTTACAGACTAAGACCCTAACCGCGAACGGCGCAAAAGGTCATCACAAATTTTCTTTAACCGTTACCGAGAACAGCACGAGTACAGCGCAGAATAGCTCCTCCGTGTCATGGTCTTTTGCTATTTCCCCGATCGTGAAAGGCTACGACTGGGTGAGCAATTCCGGAAAAGTTAAGTACTCTGTAGTTATAAATGGCAAAACCTATAGCGGTATTATCGCAACGTATGACGGCAGCTCAACCGTTACGATCAAAAGCGGAACGGAACCCTGCGCACACAATGCCGACGGTGCCAAGACTATCAGCTACAGCTTCAGTATAACGGACAGCACCGGTTGGTCCTTTGCTCCTGGTAACGCCAGTGCAAGCGGCACTATGGCGCTGACCAACATCCCCCGTCAGGCCAATATCACTGCAGCGCCTAACTTTAACGATGAGCAGAACCCGACTATAACCTACTCAAACCCCGCTGGGGGCGTGGTGGATAGCCTGGACCTGTGCATCTCTCTGGACGAAACGATTACCAACGCTCTGGCATACAAGCCGGTCGATAAAACCGGGACATCCTTCACCTACGAATTGAGCGACGAGGACCGGGACTATTTACGGAACGCCACGCCCAACAGCAACTCCCTGGAGGTGTGTTTTTGTCTCCGTACCGTCATTGGCGGGACGGAGTATTTCTCCAAAGTGTGGAAAGTTTTGACTATAGTAAACGCAAACCCGCTCCTTGACCCGACCATCACGGACATAGATGAGGATATAGTCAGTTTGACCGGTGGTGCTGCTATGGTTCGGTATTTTAGCGACGCCTATTTCAGGACCGGAGCAGCCGCCCAAAAAGGCGCGACCATAACGAACCAGAGCGTTACCTGCGGTGGTGTAACAGCAGAGGGCGCAGAAGGCTCTATTGGCGACATCCAAAGTGGCGACTTCATTTTTACTGTGGTAGATAGCAGAGGCAACATTACCACACTGCCGATGCAGGTGCCTTTTGTTGAGTATGTGGCCCCGTCCTGCAGTATCGGCAACGGCAAGCCTGATACGGATGGCACCTTCACTCTGACTGCCTCTGGTGTATGCTACAACGGCGATATAACCGGGGCAGGACCGAACGATATATCTGTCTATTACCGGTATAAGGCAAACGGTGGCAGCTATGGCGACTGGATGGAAATGACCGTCAATCCAGGGGAAACCGCATACGCTGCGACGGTGAATATCACAGGCCTAGACTACCGCAAGACCTACACTTTTCAGTGTATGGCAGCGGACCTCGTTACTACAGCAATTACAAATGAGGTATCTGTCAAGGCTATACCTGTGTTCGACTGGGGCTCAGAGAACTTCAATTTCAACGTGCCGGTCAAAGCTCCAAGCCTGTCCGTGGACGGTCTTACCCTGGGAGGCGTTGGCCAGGACTATATTGTAGAGCAAGGCGCCAGTGGCGACTGGAACTACAGAAAGTGGGCAGGCGGAATAGCTGAGTGCTGGGCACGTAAGGGTATCACCGCAAATATTACCAACTCCCAGGGGGCGTTATATACATCGGGTGCACTGGCAGAAACAAATC
>JAZSRS010000155.1:0-10644 GCA_045538595.1 Faecousia sp.
TGTATCCGTCCGCACCCGGAAGGGCGAGGACCTGGGCGCAATGACCCCCGCAGAGTTCACTGCCAAGTGCCTGATGGAAATCGCCACCAAGAGCAAAGAAGTTTAACAAACCCAAACCCCCCGCCCCGCTTGCGGCCCCGCGGGGGTTTTATAGGTATATCATACCTTCCTGTCTGCGGGAAGCATGCAAAAGGCCGCTATCGTGTTGTCCGGTCCTTACTTCAGAGCAGGCACACTTTCCAGAGTCGGTTCTATATAATCCACATAGAACCAGTATGTATCGCCGTCCATCTGAAAACTCTCGCCCCGGTAAAACTCATAACCAGCAGGCTCCTGATTAGATAGCACAAATCCGATGTAATGGTTGCTTACTATGCTCCAATTATAATAATGGGTATCCAATTCAATATCTTCGGCTATTTCTAAAACAGCCAATGTTTTTCCACCGTCATACGAAACCACCGAAACAAGAACAAATTTATCCTCTGCCTTTGCCAGACAAAGGGTATCAATATGTTCGCCATCTTTTTCCAGATCAAAGTATGTAATAATTTGCGTCTGATCATATTCATTCGCCAACGCAATAGCCAGTTTATGGTGTTCGCGCAAGGCAAGGCCAACACACAACAGGATGAACCCCAGATAAAGAACTAACATGACCACCAATACTTTTTTGATTTTTTCTCTCTTTCTTATGCTGCCACGAAATTTACGCAAGTGGTCAACAATTTCTTTTTCTTCTTGCGCCGGCGGCGTTTGCGGGGGAGAATCGCCGTTTTCCATTGCTTCCAAATATCTGGTGGAGAGGTAATAGAAATTATTCAGTTTGGGTGTTGTCTCAACAAACCATTGGAATATTTCTTTGGCCTTGGCGGTTTCTCCCAGTCTGTAATAAGCAATCGCCAAATTGCTTTGATGCCCCAGCCAGTTCAACTTTCCCATGATTCGATTTTTTTGAATCTTCTTCATGGCCATTTCTGTCAGGGAAACACACTGTTCATATTCCCCGTTCACATAAGCCTTGTAATATTGGAAACTCTGCTCGCCCGGTAACCGTTTTCTTCCTTTACCCTTGCCCTTTTGAAGTCGGTCAAAAGCATTCACCGTTTCCGCCAGATTGTAATCATCTCCAAGGTCAAAATATGCACGCGCCAAAGATGTTAAGTATACACATCTCCAACGAAGATTTTTCGAACTCTCATAACCTGCCGATGCCATAGCAACCATTGTCTTATAATTGCCTATATACCATTCTGCCTGTAATTGCAGTATTGCCTGGGGATGCTTGGACCAATAAATCGTATCGAAAAACTTTTGTGCATCCAACTCCTTGCCTAGCGCGCCGAAAAAGATATTTCTGAACAAAATTGCAATTGCATATCCATATAACAGAGCCACCAGGATACATAATACATATACCCAAATAAAACGGACAAAGAAAAGCAACACAAACTCCAACACCAGGTATCCCAAAAGCAGGCCGATACCTTGTATTCTGTATCTGCGGTAGTATTTCATAACGCCTCCTAAAATCTATCTTTTCCCACGAAGAAGATCGCCAACTTCTCTAGCAGTTTTCCAGCGATGTTTTTCAAAAACAATTTGTGTATGCAGACAAAAACCAGAATATCTTTAACCCACGAGTTTGTCCAACTGTATGATCTGATCCTCACATGTAAATTGGGGAAAAAGACTCAGTGCTCCTCCGACATCCATATATGTCAGATTATCACATGCAAACGCAATATAAGAAATTGTATTGGAATCTGAGCAAATATGGTACGCCAATGCACAATATCCATTATCGTAGAATTGGAAACCCTTATATAGCGTGCCGTTATAATAAAACTGGCCACCCATAACATCATCATAATACTCTTCAGTCAGTTCTTCTATTTTTTGAATTGCCTTTTGCAAGTCTTCATCAGAATACGCAACCGTTAGACGTATCATGCTATTTGCGAAGGTGGAGATGTCTTCACCATTATCATAATACACATAGTATATGATTTTCGAATCTGCCAGTTCGTTTTTAGATGGCATCACTGCTTCAATCTTTCTTTCGAAATCAGTATTGCCGCTTAAGTAAGCATCAAAATCACAACTTACTTGCTCCTTACTCGCACATCCGCTGGTAATCATAATTAAAAATATCAGAACAACCAGCAAAACAAGTCTTAAAACTCCGCTTTTTTCACAAATAGGCAATGATAAACTGTCGTATTTCATAACGATCTCCTTATGCTATCTGCAGTGTATGTAGCATTGCAAATAAATGCAATGCTACATAATTATTTTCACCTTACACAGTCGAGGAAACTAGTGTTACCGGCTTCATATATAGGAAATTATCGTATCCACCGCTATTACAAACCGACACACATGGGGAATCAGGCTTAGCAAGAAAGCCGCTACATATGTAGCAGCGGTGACCGCCAACCAGCCCAGAAGGGCGCTTTTCATAGACACTCCGGCTGGGGTGTCACTTATATTTTGGGTAATATGATTTTTATAAATAGAATTTGCAAACAGTCTGACTAAGATGTTTACTATCAGCACGGGAATGGTAATCAGCCAATTGACCAATCGTATTCTGCTTTGTGCCTGGGCTAATTCGTCACGTACTTCCCGGTAATCCGGATGCAGATCCTTGATATACGAGGAATAAGGGGGATCTTTGTAAATATAACACTCTCTACCCGAATTTATATAATCAGAATAGGCCTCTCTAGCCGCAAAATATCTTTCCACATCCCCGTGAAAGGCTACCGGCAGAACTACGGACAATAACACATTAGAAAGGAGCAAGATTGCAGCATACAAAATTGCTATTTTCCGCATTTTTCGATAAAAGAACCAAGTTGGTCCAAACAACAATGCTGCAAAGTTAATCTGAATGAACCATTTTCCTTTTTTCTTCGCAAACTTTTCCATATAATGATTTGCGTTCTTTCCAATATAATGAAAAAGTTTGGCATCTTCTATTCCAGGAATTACCGGCTGCACCGTAGCATCCGCCAGCGTACTGGAGCACACCTTGCAGAACTTTGCATTTGCATCACACTTCGTTCCGCAGTTGTCACAAATCACAAATTTATCTTCCATAAACTTACCGCCTGTTTTTTTGCGATACTAATATTTACACAGGATTACTCATAGGTTTCAAATTCTGTACGGTATATTTCAAATTCAGATGTAGCAGAGTTGTATTTCAGAATGGTTTTCGCTGCGCCGATGCCATCAAAATGCCCAATGAGCGATACATATTGACGGCACGCAATTTCACAAACTCCATCTTGATCAATATCAATTGGCGAGAATTCATAAAAAGAATCTACCATTATGGTTAATGGCCATGGTTTTCCATCTTCGTCGTACCAAAATTCATAGTATTCTTCACTTCTGTTCTGAAGGCTGAAGATGTCGCTATACTGTGTAAACTTGTTTTCTATCTTAAATTGTCTGTTTTCTAATATCGTAATAGAATATCCGGTGTCAATTCTCTCATGTGATTCATTTTCAGAAGAGAAAATTTCAATAATCTTGCCATTGTCGTAATCAAAAACTCGGGACAAATAACTGCCGGCTCCTCCGTTCATTCCCACGCACTCATGTAACAGGATTTCATTGTTGCCGTCCCCGTCAAAGTCACGCAGTTCAATATTTCCAGAATAACACGCCAAATTTTTTGATTTGTAGATGTCTTCCACTATGATTATATCTCCGGTTGCGATTGCCAGGTAATGATCTGAAACGCCGCGACCGCCGCCATACCTTTTATCATCTCCCAGAAGATACACCTGTCCCCACACATCCTCATCTATGCGGCAAACATCAGACATCTCTCTAACAAACAGGTCCTTCAGACCCACCTCATCTATAGAAATGCGCAGCATATTGTCTTTATCAAACGGTGTTTGGCTTGCTGTAAGTTCCTGATGCTCCGGTGGCATACTGCTGGGCTCTGTATTTTCTGTGCCGGTTTCCACAGTAGCGGGGGTGTCTTGATTTGTCGGGTCATTGTTACAACCAACAAGTCCAAGGAAAATCAGAATACACATTAAGAACGCACAAATTCTCTTCATTTGCAATTACCTTTCTAAATCTATAGTCTCATACATACTCACCGGAGAGTTTCTACAAACCCCATCAAAATCCCATTGCTATTCAAACGAATTTTCGATCGGTTCTGAAAAACTCCAACTTACAATTTCGATATTGTACAACATAGTTATTTCGGTGGAAGATAATGAATCAGCACTTTCATTTTTCTTTGATTCGTAAAGTTTTGGCCTTAGTGGGCGTTTTCAGGGATATATTTCATCATTCATATAAAATTCAGTATCGCCCACAGAACAAAATATCTGTCTGTCAGAATCCTCAGTTATCAACACCGCCGTTTCTCCGGTGCTCTTGATATAACCGCTCCATTTTCGATAATTGCCAATTCCCATATTAAATCCAAGTCCATCATAATCGCAAATATATGTATCCTTTACGGTATACAATTCACCGTTCAACTTGTAAGTTAATTCAAAAGGAAATTCACCGTGTGTAATTACGGGTGCAGGATAACTCCCTTCCCTCGTCTCAAAGAACTCCATAATTACGGGAAAATACAAAAATACAAGAATTAAAATTAGCATATTAAGCGTAGCGCCTACACTGGCAAATATCAAAAGTATTTTTCTCTTCTTCATACAGCAATTTCTCCTTCTTACCGGTAGGATCCGGGCGTTCCAATCCTTCTTTGCCAATGCTTTGGTTTGGGTTTATCTCCATTCTGTCCAGTTTAAGGTAACCGTCTTTTCTGCCTGTTCAAGGTAGGGTTTTGTCAATGTTTCCCATTCGTCTTTCGAAACTTTTTGGGGCGGTTCAGATTCCCCTTCCCCAAAATAATAAGATTGACCGGACTCTCCCTCTGGCGGACTTGAGAAATGGATGAATTTTTCAATACCGTCAGAACCAAATGTTAAATAATTGAAGAAAACACCTACGCTGGAGTGAATGTCCACTACTGCACCGTTTTCCAATAGACGAAATCCCATCCAACTCATACTACTGTACCATTCTTCTATCTCTTCTCCGTCAAAAGCAAGAATATGGTCGATTGCAGCATCTATGATCAATTCCGGAATGCCATCGTTGTTTACATCGTTCAAAGCATACTGATCAATGCCGCTTTGTCCATCGGATATGCGACCGTATCCTGATATCAACCGTTTGCTGTCATCCTTTGTCTTTACTGCAATTTGGCCATTTAGAAAGGCATTATAAGCAGTAATCGCCCGGTTATAGGCTGGAGATTGCTCCGGATCTATTTCCAAACATATATCCTTTTGAATGGTTATAACGGCAAGTTCACCGCCGATGGGAAGCACGAAGGCATTTTCATTCAGAAAATCAACAGAAAAACCTCTGCCTTTTGGGGGATAGGTTACAATGTCATAGTCAATCGTGGGCGCTAAAATGACCTTACCGTTTGAGTCAATTATGCCGAGTTTATTGTCCTTTTTGATCAAGGCCAGCCCATCAAAAAAATAACTGATCGTATCATAACCGTCGCTCAGGCAGTTGCCCTGAATATCGTAAAGATATTGGACATAGGCTCCCGGTTCACCTTCCTGTACCACGACGGTGTTACAGCCCCTGCTGCTTCCACCCGGCAGTGTGCCATATTCTTCTCCGTTGATATCAATGGCCACATATGTTCCGTCGGCTCTTTGAGCCATGGCATACCCGTCACAAAAACAGATATGATAGGCAAGATATTGGGCCGCAGTAATTACCTTACCGCTGCTATCTTTTAATCCGTATAGCATTTCACCTTCTGCCGTCGTTGTCCCGTTGGTATAGACATACATGCCGTCGCCAGCGCTATATTCAGCACCGATATCTGCGGGCTTTACCGTTTCAGTATTGTTGACAACAGGTGTATAATCATCACTTAGAATCTGTCCGGTTTTATCAATCAAAAATGTTCGACCACCTGTTTTTGTGGAAACCTGCAATGTTACATTTCCGTCACGAAACCGATAGTTCTCTTGATAGAACACAGCATTTATGGGGATGCCTGTATACTGGGGCGGGTTGATTGTAATGGTTTTGTCCCCATATGCGCAGGAAATAGGCTGAGAAAAGGCGGATTTATCAGCAGTATGCGTAATATTTACATCTATATCGGAAAAATCGTGGGATGCCGATTGATTTTCCGGGATGGATTCGCCGGTGGTTGCATTCTGAACTGACGGCGCGGGGTCTTGCCTGCAGGCGCTCATAGACAGCAGCAAAACACCGGCCAAGAGCAAACCCAAACCCTTTTTCATACCTTTTTACTCCTCCATTCGTTTTTATTCTTAATTGACCGTTTTAGTTTAGATGTCTGCGACGCGAATCACACCGTTATCTAAATAGAACAGGTAACCGTTCAGCGCTATTGGAGATGCGCCGGGACATACTACCTTGGGATTGCTTCCATCCATATCCGCAATCACGATTTCATCTGCATACATCTTCTCATATACCAACCGTCCATTGTATACAGTGAACGATCGAATGGGATCGCTAATGACCGTACATATCGTTTCCCCATTCAAAGACATCTTGTTTAAACTGCAATCATCCGCGCTAATAAAGTACACCGACGATTCGCTTGCTGCCAACTCAAAATGATAAGCACGGACAATCCGACTGTTTTTGCCATCAAAATCTGTTGACCAGACGCCCTCGCCCTGATGTGTATACAGTTTGTTTTCGGAAGCACAGATATTGGGATATGTGGAGTCAATGATTGCGGTCTTCTCAGTTCCATCATGCTTCATACGGTATACTTTCCGGTCTGCAGTTGTGTAAAAAATATACTCTTTACTCAAAGCATAGTCGACCACATTTTCCTCAGACAATACCGTTACGTTGCCATCACAGAACATACGGAGTTGGCCTTCAAACACGACAGAATAGGTTACAGAAGAGTTCGTGAATTCCAGCGGAGTATCCAACTTGGTGCGTTTCAAGTAATAAACAGCCGTTTCACTGACGGTGATATGTGACAGTGTTGCATCGGTACAGTTATCAATACAAACAGCATTTTTTCCATCAGAATCACTCATAAACAGACTGTTTCTGGTTTCTGTATCCAAGTAATAATATTTGCCGTTTAAGTAATTGACGTACCCTCCCGAGTTAAAATTGCAGGAAGCGATAAATGCATCCGATACAGCATCAGAAACATCAACAGTTGGTGTAGTAACCTCAGTAGATGGTATAGTAACCTCAACAGTTGGCGTAGTAACATCAACGGATGGTGTGGTAACATCTGTAACATCTGATTTGGGTTCCGTATCTTTCGTGGTATCGTCAGAGGATATTTGTGAGTTTGTATCTGTCGTATTGCTGGGCGTGTCCACATTTTGATCGCGATGACAAGCCGCTAGCGAACATAGCAACATAACCACCAATAATAAACATATCCATTTTCTCATATCATTCTCCTCCATTCGTTATTTTACTGCCTCTAAAGTAACTTTGGGAGTATTTTTATCCCAATTGGCTATGTATTCCATAACCTCCTCTTTCGGTGCGTCCTTATAATCAAACTGGTAGATATCGGCCTCTTCATCTGCATAGGCCAATGATTTTGTGCTAAATGAAACGCCATCAAAGGAAATTCTAGTTAACGCACTATGCCGTTCATACCGCTTAATCAGAAAACTGCCATCTGTGCCAATATGCTTAAGGCTTACACACTCCAGCAAATAACCATATACGACGCCGTCATCATAGCGTAATATAAGGGAGCACCTAGCGCCAATATCTGTAACCATCAATTCCTCAACGCCGTCAGAGTCAAAATCAACAAATGCATATATTTCCGAGATAAATGCATTCATTGCACTAGAAACCGAGTTATAGAAAAATTTCGACAAATTCTCTTCTGATGTTCTATCGAAAACCAAACTTTTAACAGTAAAATTTTGTTCCTTATTCAGGACTTTCAGCAAGGCTTCCCTTGCTTCCTCGTTCTTCTTTTCTGTCTTGCTACAACCGCAAAAAGTGAAACATAACACAATGCACAAAATAGTTGCAAATAATTTTTTCATATAACTCCCACCCTTAACATTTTCTAATTCCTGTTGCTCCGTTTGGGTATGAACCCACTCTCTTTAATTTATCAGGTTGCACCGAACCACACTCCAAGTGGAACGGTCCGAAAGCACTTGTGTTTTCTTCCCGCTAAAATAAGATATTACCGCGCAGTCATCCTCCCACACCACATCATAATTGCCGTCAGAGAAAGGATAGCAGCAATCGGCCGCAGCAGTATTTCCCACTTTTGTGTTTATAAAATGCCGCAAAAATTTTGGCAAACGGGGTTGAACAGCATAAATCTCTGCCCCGGTCCCACCAACGGTCCCCCACTCGCGAATCAGCAGTTGATGTTCCCCATCCGGGGACACCAGGTTGATGTCGTCGCAATATTCCTTGCCAAAGTTATGGAAAAAGGCCAACCAAATTGCCACGCCCAGTATACCTACAATAAGCAACATCGTCCCAATCCTATATAGACTTTTCTTTGTCATAATCAAGTTCTACCTATCAAAATTAAAACTCAATTTCACTCAAATACATAGCACCATTGTCCATATTTATATTAATTGCAAAATGCCTTGTTTGTCCGTCTTGATCAACATAAGATATCCCTCTGTTGATCGTTGCGTCATTAATATAGGTATGGAAAATATAGGAACTGCCAATTTGAGGGGATTTTGCTTCGTAAAGTGTTTCACCTAATTTCAAATGTTCTGATTCATCTAACTCTACAAAACTTAAAGAACTGATCTGTGCATTTACCGTTACAACAACTTTCCACGTAGTGTCCATACTATCTTGGTCAAAAAAGTGCGTATAATCAACAGCATTAGACAGTTGTGCATCGGTTGCCCTGTTGATCGATATGGCAATATTAAGCGGATCTCTGTCATTTTTCCCTGTTTCGGTGGCATCTGTTAAATCGTTTGTGCTTTCATTGTGCGTTGTAGTGTCTATTGGATCGTTTGTGTTATTATTGCATGCTGAAAATGATAATAATGCGAACATGATGAAAAGAACTAGAAATCGCTTCATAAGTACACCTCCTGCAAAATCACTTTGCGGTTCTTTGGGCAAATCACAATTACATACAGGAAATTCGTTATATGTATCAACAACCATATGACAGTTGGGTCATTTTTCACCTAAATTTCCTTTCAACTGAATTTTTCAAACGGAATATCCCGGTTTTCCTCGTAGGCTAATTTAGATTCAGAGATCAACTGGGTGTTGGAGGAGAATTCTTCAACCCGGTCTGCATCATTCAATCCGCCGTAATGATCATCCCACAGTTTCTCCACAAGAAGTTTTGTGCCGTCTGTTGTCAAATACCCATAGTGGTTGGCACCGCCACCTACTGTAAGGTAGAATATCCCGGGACAATGGGGGTTGTCAGAATACAAGAAGCGGACTGTACCAGTGGCAAAATCATTTTCACCCACTTTTACCACGGCGTCTTCCAATGTATAAACGGTAATGGTTGTGTTCTCATGAACGATCAAATCGTCCACGCCGTTTCCGTCTATATCCCTGACAAAGTAATACAGTTCCTTGTTATCTGCTATATTGCTCAAAAACTTTTTATAAATTTCCAGACAGCCTTTTTCTGTTGCCGGGGTGGATGTATCCTTGATTGGGTCCTGCGGTTTTCGGGTGCAGGCGCCCACAGACAGCAGTAACACGCCTATCAATAATAAACATAACCATTTTCTCATATCATTCTCCCCCTTTCGTGCGTTTTAATATTTTTAAATCGTATCAATATTTTAAGCAAAAAACGGTCCTTGACCTTTCTTTCTGCTGCGGGCAGAAAACCGTTTCAAACCGCGGGTAACCAAATGCACAACTCCTAATATAAAAGCCACGCAAAGAATACACCGTAGCATAATCCTCAATATCTTCATATCATCACCGCCTAAATATATTTTTCAAAAGGTTGCGGCCGGGAGGCGTTTTATGATTCCGTTCGATGTTCCGCCTATGCTCTTTAATTTGGGAAAAAAATAACCCAAAAAACAGGATCTAGAACCAACCTTTATATGTGAACGCATATGAATGACCTCATTTCATACGCTATGTCAAAAATGCAGTGCAAAATCTACAAGGCCAAGGCTTAGGTTTTGGATATCATCAAAACCTGGTTTTGATGATATCCATATAGGAACAACGGCCAAAAGACCCATCAATTACTGGGCAGGTTTCCAGAATATCCAACTGACAGGTTCACTATCCCATTGCTTAGATGCTGACTGAAACTCCTCCTCGGATACGGGTTTTTCATTGATATAGAATGCGGATGGGCCGGAATCCGGAGTTTCCACTCTCCACAATTCTATTTGTGCAGGATACGAACTGCCGGAAAACGAGAGTCTGGCGCAACCATAAGTCAGTCCGTCGGCATTGTTGTGCCACTGGAAAGTTCCGTTCTGATTAATTTCATCCATTCCATGATGACTAAACAAAAAACCAAAAACAGATTCCCCTTCCTTCCGGAGAAGTAATAGTTCAGCATTGTCTAAACCGATGATCAGTTCCTCGTTGTTGTCGGAATCCATA
>JAZSRS010000111.1:0-15604 GCA_045538595.1 Faecousia sp.
CATTTCATTTTTCTCAAGGTCAGTGGACAAAACAAAGGCCTTTACTGCGGGAATCATATAAAGATCATCCCGGGTTTCATCCCCGACCACGTACACAGAATTGCCGGGATAATCCAGTACATTGGTAATTTTACCGATACATTTGCCCTCACTGAAGACTGCAACACCAATCAGCTCCACGGCGAAAATGACTTCATCGTCAATGTCCTCCCGGTACAGCTGGACAGTTTTTCCACGCATAGCCTGCGCCGCTTCCATGGTATCGATCCCGGAAAGCTTCACAAGGTCGCAGTTTTTCTGCACACGGCAATTTTCAATATTATATTCTACTCCGTCAATACGGCAACGTTCAAATTCACAAAGCATATCGGGAGCGTCCAGCCAAGGCAGGACTTTCATCTCTCCCCGAATGCCGTGGGTGGTTACGATCTCACCCGCATCAATATAGGTCTTTCTCATAGATTCCTCCAAAAACGAAATATGCGTGGCGCCAAGCGTCACGCATAAGCCGTTAATCCACGATTTCCACCGTGATCTTTTCGCCGGTGCGCTGGGCAACGGTTTTCACAATGGTACGGATTTCCTTAGCAATCCTACCCTGGCGGCCGATGACCTTACCCATGTCGCCGGGGGCAACACGAAGTTCCAGCACCTTGCCTTCCTCGTTAGAAACTTCGGTTACTGTAACTGCCTCAGGTTCGTCCACCAGATTCTTTGCCATATACAGCAAAAGTTCTTTCATGGGAATACTCCTTAAGGATGATTACAGGACACCGGCGTTCTTCAGCAGGCCGCGTACAGTGTCAGTGGGCTGAGCGCCGTTCTTGATCCAAGTCTGAACCTTTTCTGCGTCCACAGTGATGGTAGCAGGGTTGGTCAGAGGATTGTAGGTACCGATCTCTTCGATGCAACGACCGTCACGGGGAGAACGTGCATCGGCAACAACGATACGGTAGAAAGGAGCCTTCTTAGCACCCATTCTTCTCAGTCTGATTTTTACCATGGGATTCACCTCCAAAAATATTTCTAAAATAATCTATATCGCAAAGCAATTTGCTTTCAGCGAACCAAATATCAGAAGCCGGGGAATCCGCCGAAACCGCCGAATCGACCCATACGCTTCATTTTTCTTCCCGCTCCGGGACCGGAGAACTGCTTGATCATAGACTTCATTTGGTCGAAAGATTTCAGCAGTTTGTTCACATCTTCCACTCGCACGCCGGCGCCGTTGGCAATCCGCTTTTTTCGGCTGGCGCCGATGATGTTGGGATTTTCCCGCTCCTTGGGGGTCATAGACAAAATAATCGCCTCGGTACGGCCCATAGCCTTTTCGTCCAACTGGACATTTTTAAGATTTGCGCCGCCGGGCATCTGAGCCAGCAGATCCTGCATAGAACCCATAGACTTCAGTTGGACCAGTTGGTCATAGAAATCTTGCAGGGTGAACTTGTTGGATTTCAGCCGCTCTTCCATTTCAGCAGCCTTTTTGGCATCGTAGGCCTGCTCTGCCTTTTCGATCAGGGAGAGCACATCGCCCATACCCAAAATGCGGGAAGCCATTCGGTCGGGGTGGAACACTTCCAAATCTTCCAGTTTTTCACCCATACCGGCGAATTTGATAGGCTTACCGGTAATGGCACGGACAGACAGGGCTGCACCGCCTCTGGCGTCGCCGTCCAATTTGGAGAGCATAACTGAATCAATATCCAGCCACTCATTGAAACTCTGGGCTGCGTTCACCGCATCCTGACCGGTCATTGCGTCAACGACCAGCATAATCTCGTCAGGTTTGACGGTGGCTTTGATATTTTTCAGTTCGTTCATCAGCGCTTCGTCCACATGGAGACGACCGGCGGTATCCAGAAATACCATATCGTAACCCCGTTGACGGGCGTAGAGAACAGCATTTTTAGCGATCTGCACCGGATCAATTTGACCCTCTTCAAAAACAGGGATGCCCAATTTTTCGCCGCAGACCTTCAATTGCTGAATGGCTGCGGGGCGGTAAATGTCACAGGCAACCAACAAGGGGTTTTTGCCCTGTTTTTTCATAAGGCCGGCCAGTTTGGAGTTGTTGGTGGTCTTACCTGCGCCTTGCAGACCCACCAGCATCACAACGGTAGGGCCGTTGGGGTTGGTGGTAATATGCTTTGCATCGCTACCCATAAGGGCTGTGAGTTCTTCGTTGACGATCTTTACGATCATCTGGGCGGGACTCAGGGCCTCCAGTACATCAGCGCCCACGCACCGCTCGGTTACCGCTTTTACAAAATCCTTTACTACCTTATAACTGACATCCGCTTCTAGCAGCGCCATACGAATCTCGCGCATAGCATCCTTTACATCGGATTCTTTCAGACGGCCCTTGCCTCTGAGTCGTTTGAAGGTAGCAGAGATCTTTTCGGTCAATCCTTCAAATGCCATAGTTTACTCCTCAATGGAACTTGCCGCATTTGCAATCCTGTCTGCAACCTCCCGCACAAGGGGGTCTGCATGATCCTGCAGCGCTGCTACAGATTGCAAAATGGTCTGCATTGCTTCACGGCTTTGCAAATAACGGCGTACGCATCCGGTCTTGGCTTCCATCTTCTGCAGATGGGCCTCGGCCCGAATGATATTATCGTGAACTCCCTGACGGCTGACGCCCAATTCCTCGGCAATTTCAGCCAGGGAAAGGTCTTGGTTGTATCGAAGGTCAAGGCACATCCGCTGGCGCTCTGTGAGCATATCGCCGTAGTAATCAAACAGCAACAGCATTTCTACCGTATCCATCGGCGCGCCTCCTGTCAATCAGTTTTCCTTTACACCTAGCACATAATACACTATGGAAAGGCAGTTGTCAAGTATTTTTTCTTGTCAGCACATCATACCAGCAAGAAAGCATCTTTGTAGCGGTAAATCCAAGGGATTCATACAGTTTGATGGCCCGGTGATTGACTGACGCCACCTCTAAAACCACCTGTTCAGAAAGCAAACTGCCGCACAACGCCAACATCACTTCCCTGCCTGCACCGGGTTTTAATCCGATGATCGATTCCACCGTATCTACCCGGGCAATGCCAATGCCCAACAGTTCCTCACCCCGGTGGACAAAATATCCACAGCCTTTTTGAAGTAGGGTTTGCATATCTGCCTTTGTCATTGTGGACGCATTGGGAATGGGGCGCATTTTTTCATTATAGATATTTCGCCACTGCTCTGCGGTTTTTTCTGTTACGGGAAACAGCGCGGCATCTGTATCCGGCAGGCTATCACGAAGCACAGACATCTGCAAAACCGCAGTGTGCAAAGGATATTGTTCCAGCATCTCGTGGCCGGTAGCGTAAACCTTTTCTGCCCCTGCCATTTTGCAGAAATCCACACATTCCTGTAAAAAAACTTCCGGATTTTGAGTTGACTGAATTTTAATGTAGGCAATGCCTTTATAGGGTATCTCCTTCAACGTAATGCTGCCCACTCCATTTTCCGTTGTAAATACAGGAAAATCTCGCATAATTATTGTTTCCTTTTTTGCAAAGAAAGAGTATAGCCAATAATCAACAGAATATGTCCAATGATGCCCTGACTAACAAAGCCCCCAATGAATGTGTTTGCAAGATACCTAATATCTGCCAGACCGAGATGATCATATATCAAGAACTGCGGGATTTTAGAAGGAATTGATATGACAGATAACACAAGGCACACACTGCTTATTGTGATCCCAATAACTGACAGCACCAAACTGTTGGTATTCCTAAGATTTCGGACAAACTGAACAATCGCAAGAGAAATTACTATCACATACAGAATAACATTTCCGCCCAATAAAGCGAAAACTTCACCAGATGCCTTAATGTCAGATAAATAGAATATAAACTTGTAAATGAGTATGCACAACGAGAATAACGATATCCCCATACCTGTAAGCAATAATATATTTTTGGACTTTTTCATTAGGCTCATTCTCCTTCCGTAAAATGATTTATGTTCCAGTTATATGATACCAAACAGACCAAATACTGTCAACTTATTTTATAAAGCACTATGCATACCGGATTTCCTATAATATTTCATTTGATTTTCTACCGAAAAACCTTGCATTTTTACATCCTATGAGTATAATACATCTTGAAATCAAAAGATTGGAAGGTTTATTATGAAAAAGACAATTGGCAAAAAAGAATACAACACCGAATCAGCAATGCTGGTTAAAAAGTATACATACAGTTACTTTGGTGATCCTGCGGGTTATGAGGAAACTCTGTACCAAACACCTGACGGATTTTTCTTTGTATATGTATGCGGTGGCGAGGATTCTCTGTATCCCGCAGAAAACATCACCCGGCTGGCAAAAGCCAAGGTAAATGAATGGTTGGAAAACCACAAATAATTTGTCGGAGACTGAATTTTCAGTCTCCTTTTTTCTTGACATATGTGGTATGATATAAAGAGGAAAATATAAAAACAAGTTGGTTACTGATCATGAAAAAACTAACCGTTCTATTAATACTGTGCGCGACATTTTTAGTGGGCTGCAGCCGATCGGAATCTGCCCAAATTGCTGCTACCACTCTGCCTGTTTATACCTTTACCAGCGAACTTTGCGCAGGTACGGAAATCTCCGTATCCCGGCTGGTAACAGAAAACATATCCTGCCTCCACGACTACACATTGCAAGTATCTCAAATGCGGGCTATCGAGCAAGCGGATGCGGTGGTAATAAACGGCGCTGATCTGGAAGAATTCTTGGAGGATGCGCTGAAGAACGCAAACCACACCATTGACGCATCGGCTGATATTTCTCTGAACTGCGGTCATCACCACGATGGCCACTCCCATCAGCACGATCCCCACATTTGGCTATCCACCGCAAATGCCAAGGAAATGTGCAACACTATTTGCACAGAACTGTGTTCCCTTTATCCTGTCTACACAAGTCAGTTTGAAGCAAATCTACAAACGCTTCTCAAGCGGCTGGACGATCTGCAAGCATACGGGGAAGTAGCGTTGCAAAATGTATCTTGCCGAGAACTGATCACCTTCCACGACGGTTTTTCCTACTTTACGGAAAGTTTTGATCTGCAGATTATTAAGGCCATCGAGGAAGAATCCGGCAGCGAGGCATCTGCTATGGAGTTGATTGAACTGATCGGTCTGGTGGAAAACCACAAGATCCCCGCCATCTTCACGGAGAAAAACGGCAGCACAGCGGCTGCGGAAATCGTTGCAAACGAGACCGGCGTTCAGGTATTCGCATTGGATATGGCTATTGCCGGAAACGACTATTTTGATGCTATGTATCATAACATTGATACCCTTAAGGAGGCATTGGAATGAATATGGGACTACACGGCGGCAGTTGCGGCCACGCCTGCTGCCTGCGAATTCAGGACTTAACTGTAAAAATTGGCAGTGATACCATTTTACAGGACATCAATCTGCATATTCACTGCGGCGAAATGGTAGCCCTGATCGGCCCTAACGGCGCAGGCAAAAGCACCCTGATTAAAACCATTTTAGGGCAGCAGCAATATGATGGCATCGTAACTTTTTCTGTGCCAGGGCAACGGAGCCGGAAAGCAAAAATTGGCTATGTACCCCAAAGTCCTGCCTTTGATATTGGGGATTCTGTCAGTGTAGCAGATCTGTTTGCCTGTTGTATGAGCCGTCGTCCTGCTTTTTTTGGCCAGTCTGCCGCTATGCGGGAAAAGATCGCAGAATGTCTGGCGAGGGTGCGAAGCGAAAACCTGATCGACAAACGGATCGGCGCACTGTCCGGCGGGGAACTGCAAAGAGTATTACTTGCGCTGGCATTGGAGCCGCTGCCCAACATTCTGATCTTGGACGAGCCCTTGTCCGGCGTAGATGTGGAAGGTATGGAAATATTAATGGATATGCTGGATGAGATCCGCAAGACTTATGACCTCTCCATTCTGATGATTACCCACGATTTCTCTATGCTGCCCCGCTATGCAGATCAGGTAGTACTGATGGACAGAAAAATCGTCCGGCAAGGGTCTGCAAAAGATGTGCTGGAATCTGAGGAATTCCGTCAGGTATTTCACCGCAAAGGGGGTACACAGTGATGGAAATTTGGTATAAGATCTGCGAATTACTCCCAATAGAAATGCTCCAGTGGAACTTTATGCGGAATGCCTTGCTGGCCGTGTTGCTGATGGCACCTCTGTTCGGTCTGACATCCACCATGATCGTTACCGGGCGAATGAGTTTCTTCTCTGATGCGCTGGGCCATTCCGCATTCACTGGTATTGCTATCGGTTGTATTTGCGGTATTAGTGCGCCCACTTGGGTGGCGGTGATCTTTGCGGTGGCATTTGCGTTACTGTTCTCCTTTGTGCGCAGCCGTAGTCATCAGACGGCTGACACGCTAATTGGCGTATTTTCCAGCACTGCGGTGGCTCTTGGTATCTTTATCGCCACTTTGGGCGGCAACAGTTTTACCAAGTACAACCGCTATCTCATTGGCGATGTGTTATCTGTAACCCCCGGTGAAATCGCTTGGCTGGGTGCAGTTTTGTTGGCGATGGTAATCTTTTGGGTTTTCTTCGGCAACCGGCTGACCCTGTCTGCCATTCACCCGGAACTAGCCTCCTCCCGGGGGTTTTCTCCCGTCCTGTCTCAAACCATTTTTACCACCGCTGTTGCCGTGATTGTTACGCTGGCAATCTCTTGGGTGGGTCTCCTGATCCTCAACTCCCTGCTGGTATTGCCCGGTGCTTCTGCCCGGAATGTATCCCGCAATTTACGGCAGTATCACGGCTTTTCTGTGTTATTTGCGCTGATCGCCTGTATAGCAGGCCTAATTATCTCCTATTATTTGGGTACATCTGCCGGCGCTGCCATATCCCTGGTGCTGGCTGGAATATTCGCCATTTCCTTCTGTTTCAGAAAGGTGCGGTGCTGATATGGATGTTACGATTCACCCAATCGCCGTCATGCGAAGCGATTTCCCCACAAAATTCGGTATTCCCCGGCAAAGTGGATTGGCGGAGAATTTGCGTTCCACCATTGTGTTTGAGCCTAAGTACCGCAACGCCGACGCCCTGCGGGGATTGGAAGATTTCTCTCACCTTTGGATCATTTGGCAATTTTCTGAAGCGGTGCGGACAGAATGGACGCCAACTGTACGGCCACCCCGTTTGGGCGGAAACACCCGTATGGGGGTATTTGCCACCCGCTCCCCTTTCCGGCCCAACTCTCTGGGACTTTCCTGTGTTAAAATTATAGGACTGGAGCATACCCCGGACAACGGAACAGTCATTCACGTTGCCGGAGCGGATCTCATGGACGGCACACCCATTTTTGATATTAAACCTTATATTCCTTATGCTGACTGCCATCCGGATGCCTTGGGCGGTTTTACATCTACTGCCGGAGACTTTTTACTAACTGTTGACTTCCCTGCACACTTGCTGAATATATTGCCTCAAAATAAGCAGGCGGCTGCCATAGAGGTTTTGTCCCACGACCCCCGTCCTTCCTATCAGAATTCTCCTGATCGGGTATACGGACTTTCCTTTGCCGGTTTTGACATTCGCTTTACTGTAGAAGATAAAACGCTTCGCGTTGTGGAGGTAACTGCGTTATGAGAAAGAACGTGGATATGGTGAATGGCCCTCTGTTCACCGGCATTTTGGGTTATACCATTCCCATTATCCTGACGAGTGTTTTGCAACTGCTGTTTAATGCTGCAGACTTGGTGGTAGTCGGTCGTTTCTGTGGAAGCATCTCTGTTGCCGCAGTCAGCGCCACCGGCGCAATTACCGCGCTGATGATCAATTTCTTTATTGGTCTTTCTGTTGGTGCAGGTGTTACTGTTGCCCACGGATTGGGTGGTCAGCACCATACTGAGGTACATCGCACTATCCACGCTGCGATCCCCACCGCCCTGATCGCCGGTGCAGGCTTAAGCATTTTCGGTGTGATCTTCTCACCCGCTCTTCTGCGGCTGATGGATACTCCGGAAAATGTGCTGCCACTATCTTCGATCTATATGCGGATCTACTTTGCCGGAATGGTTTTTAATATGCTGTATAACTTCAGCGCTGCCATTTTACGGGCCGCCGGCGATACCAGATCTCCTCTGATCTATTTGACTTTGGCAGGTGTATTCAATGTTATTTTAAATGTGATATTTGTTACCCTGTTCCATATGAATGTTGCAGGCGTTGCTTTGGCTACTACCATCTCTCAGGCAATTTCTGCCATCCTAACCACCCGGGCGCTTATGAAACGCACGGATGTGTGTCGGCTGGAACTGAAAAAAATGCGTTTTTATAATAAGCAATTCAAGAAAATGTTACGCATCGGTCTGCCTGCCGGTATTCAAAGTTCCCTATTCTCCATTTCCAACGTGTTGATTCAGTCTTCTATTAACTCTTTCCAGTCAGATGCCATTATGTCCGGCAACGGCTCTATGCAGAATATCGAAAGTTTTGTGTACGTGGTCGTGAACAGTTTCTGTCAAACTGCCGTCAATTATGTAGGGCAGAACGCCGGTGCCCACCGCTTTGACCGGATCAAGAAAATCTTCCCGTTGTGTATTGGGTTTGTAGCAGTATTTGGGATTTTCTTTAGTTCCATCGTGCAAATCTTTGGAAGATCTTTGCTTTCCATTTACATCACAGACTCCCCTGATGCGATTCAGTACGGTCTGATCCGTATGTCCTATGTATGTCGGTTCTATTTCCTCTGCGGTATGATGGATGTGGCCACCGGCGCGTTGCGTGGACTAGGTTCCTCGGTTGCGCCTATGATCATTACCGTGTTGGGCGCCTGCGGATTCCGAATCCTGTGGATCTACACCATTTTCCAGGTCCCACAGTATCACACACTTGACTGTCTGTTCCAGTCTTACCCCATTTCTTGGATACTCACATTTACTGTGGAACTCTTCGTATTTATCTATGTATACAAGAAAAAAGCAAAGGCCGACTGGCTTTTAATGTCTCTGTAGAAAGGATTTTTCTATGAATATTCTCATTTGCAATGTTGGCAGCACCTCTCTGAAATACCAGTTGTTTGATATGGATACCGGGGAAAAGGTGCTTTGCGCCGGCGGTGCAGAACGGGTCGGCGCTGCCAAAAGCGAATTTTACCATCAAAACAACTTGACCGGCGATGCAATTCGTCAGGAGGCAGTCTTCCCCTCCCATCGGGAAGCCATTTGTATGATGCTGGAACATCTGCTTTGCGGCTGCATTGATTCCCTTTCTGAAATTTCCTGTGTGGGTTTTAAGGTCGTCCATGCCAAGGGTGTTACCGGTGTACAATATCTGACGGAAGAAGTATTACGGGCTATGGCGGATTTTAATTCCGTTGCCCCTGCCCACAATCCCCCTTATATTGCGGCTATTCGGCAGTTTAAGAATCTGATGCCGGACACCCCTATGATCGGCTCTTTTGAAACCGCATTCCATGCCAATATGCCTCCGAAAGCCTATCTGTACCCCATTCCTTTGGAACTGAGCAAGGAACACGCCATTCGTCGGTACGGATTTCACGGTGCGTCCCTGGAATATCTCTCTACCTGGACTGCCGAGAAGATGGGTCGCAAAGATTTGAAACTTGTGTGCTGCCATTTGGGCGGCAGCGGCAGTCTGTGCGCTGTGAAGAACGGCATCAGCATTGACACTACCATGGGTATGGGACTTCAGTGCGGTGTACTGCAGAACAATCGCATCGGCGATATGGATCCCTATATCATATTCCATTTGGTGGAAGAATGCGGTATGGAACTGAACGAAGTCAAGACTATGCTCCAAACCAAGAGCGGTCTGTACGGTATGTCAGGTGGCGTTTCCAACGATCTACGGGACATTCAGGAGGCTGCAAAAAATGGCAATGTGGATTGCCAAAATGCAATTAAGGCATACGCCTACGGCATCAAGAAATACATTGGCGCTTATGCTGCCGCTATGGGTGGCATTGACGCGGTTGTATTCGGCGGCGGTATTGGCCGGAAAAGTGATCTGGTCCGGGCTATGTGTTTGGACGGTTTAGAATTCTTAGGAATCAAACTGGATAAAGACAAAAATGCCATCGCAGGTGGCGGCGATGACATTTCTCAGGACGGCAGCGCAGTTCGGATCTTCGTAGTGGACACCAACGAGGAAATCGTGGTTGCTAGAAAAGCAAAAGCGCTACTGGAACAATAAAACAGCAAAAACCGGAGGGTAAATACCCTCCGGTTTTTTATCAACTATTAACCTTTGAAATACTTTACTGCGGCTTCAAACATACGGATATCGTAATTACCGGGTACATTCTTGTAAAGACCCGCGCCGATTCGCTCGCTATGGCCCATCTTACCAAGGACTCTGCCGTCGGGAGAGGTAATACCCTCGATAGCAAACAGAGAATCGTTGGGATTGTACAGAGAATCCATAGAGGGCTGGCCGTCCAGATCCACATACTGGGTTGCGATCTGTCCATTCTTTGCCAATTCCAAAGCCAGCGCTTCGGGAGCATAAAAACGGCCTTCACCGTGGGAAATGGGAACATTCACCACATCGCCTACTTGCATCAGGCTCAACCAAGGAGACTTGGTGGAGGCAATGCGGGTGCGGACGATCTTGGACTGGTGGCGTGCAATGGTATTAAAGGTCAAGGTGGGACAGTTCTCATCGGTGTCCATGATCTTGCCGTAAGGCAACAAACCCAACTTGATGAGGGCTTGGAAGCCGTTACAGATACCGCACATCAGGCCGTCTCTGTCCTCCAGCAGGCGGGTGACCTGCTCCTTAATAGCAGGATTGCGGAAGAATGCCGTAATAAACTTTGCAGAGCCGTCCGGCTCGTCGCCGCCGGAGAATCCGCCGGGGATAAAGATCATCTGGCTGTCTGCGATCTTTGCTGCAACACTCTCTACACTCTTGGCAACATCATCAGCAGTCAGGTTACGAATAACTGCGATTTCTGCTTCGCCACCGGCAGCAATCACTGCGCGAGCAGAATCAAACTCGCAGTTGGTACCGGGGAATACAGGGATCAATACCTTGGGCTTGGCGGAGAGAACTGCAGGCGCTTTCGCGCTACCCTCAGTATAGGTAAATGTGGGGACGGACTTGTCTTCATCCTTGGTGCGGGTGGGATACACATCTTCCAAAACGGCTTCGTTCAGAGAGAGCAGTTCAGCGATAGAAGCGCTGTCCTGATCCAGTGTGATAGTAGCATCTGTGGTGGTCTCACCGATCTTCATAACGCCGGGAATGGACACATCTTCTGTCAATTCTGCAACGATAAAGCGGTAGAAGTTATTATGCCAGATTTCGCCAACACTGCCGTTAGATTTGAAGCCAATGCCGTTACCAAAGGACATCTTCATTACCGCCTCGGCCAGGCCGTTTTCCACTGCCCAAGCGGATTTCACCTTGCCGGCAAGGTGTAACTGATGGAATTGCTCCCAAACCGCTTTCTGACTCTCTGCAGTCTCGTCTGTAGGTCCGAAGACATAGACGGGATTGCCTGCTCCCTTGAATTCCGGCGTCAATACCTGCTCTTTATCAATGGGCGCAATGGCAAAGGAGATCAGCGTGGGGGGTACATCCATATCCAGGAATGTACCGGACATAGAGTCTTTACCGCCGATAGCGGCTGCTTCCAGTTCCATCTGTGCATCAAATGCGCCTAAAAGCGCTGCAAAGGGCTTGCCCCAGCGGTGGGGTTCTGTTTTCAATTTCTCAAAGAACTCCTGCAAGGTCAGGTAGGCTTTCTTGTAATCTGCGCCGGCGGCCACTAGTTTGGCTACAGAGGTATAGACTGCGGCGCGAGCGCCGGTATAGGGATCTACGCTCATCATATCCGGATACAATCCCCATGCCATGACGCTGGCCTGAGAGGTCTCCTGTCCGGGCAGCACAGGCAGCACCGCTGCCATGGCCTGGGCGGGAGTATTCTGATTCTTACCGCCGAAAGGCATCAGCACAGAGCCGGCGCCGATACTGCCATCAAAGCGCTCCACCAAACCTCTGCGGCTGGCAGTCTTCAGGTCGGATGCCATTTCCCGGAGAGAGCCGTACAAAGCATTGCTCAACACGGACAGATCTTTTTCCGTTACATCTACCTTGGTGTGCTTGCTGGCACCGTTGGTATCCAGAAAACTGCGGGACAAGTTTGCAATGGTCTGGCCCTTCCAGACCATAACCATTCTCTCTTCTTCCGTAACAACGGCAACCCGGTAGGCTTCCAGATTTTCTTTCTGAGCAGCAGCGATAAAGGCATCCGCATCCTTAGCATCCACTACAACAGCCATGCGCTCCTGAGACTCGGAAATGGCAATCTCTGTGCCGTCCAAGCCGTCGTACTTCTTACGGACGGCATCCAAATCTATCCGCAAACCGGCAGCCAATTCACCGATGGCAACAGACACGCCGCCTGCGCCAAAGTCGTTGCACCGCTTAATAAGGCGGGTAACCTCACTGTTACGGAACAAACGCTGGATCTTCCGTTCCTCGGGGGCATTACCCTTTTGAACCTCGGAAGCCATAGTGGTCAAAGACTTCATATTATGGCTCTTGGAAGATCCGGTAGCGCCGCCAATGCCGTCCCGACCGGTACGGCCGCCCAGCAGGACAACTACATCGCCGGCTGCGGGGCGTTCACGACGAACATTGTATGCCGGGGCAGCGCCAACCACTGCGCCGCACTCCAGCCGCTTGGCGGCATAGCCATCGTGGTAAATTTCTGCCACATGACCGGTGGCAAGGCCGATCTGGTTGCCATAGGAAGAATAGCCTGCGGCTGCGGTTTGACAGATCTTACGCTGAGGAAGTTTGCCGGGAATGGTTTCATTCAACGGCTTCCGGGGATCAGCGCCGCCGGTAACACGCATTGCCTGATGGACATAGGCGCGGCCGGACAAGGGATCTCGGATACAACCGCCGATACAGGTAGCCGCACCGCCAAAAGGCTCGATCTCTGTGGGGTGGTTGTGGGTCTCATTTTTGAACATCAGCAGCCAGTCTTGATCCTCGCCGTTCACCTTGGCGTTGACGTGAATAGAGCAGGCGTTGATCTCTTCGCTCTCGTCCAGTTCCGGCAGCAGGCCACGCTTTTTCAGGGTCTTTGCACCGATGGTGGCGATGTCCATCAGCGTCTGGGGACGCTTGGCGGCCTTTTCTTCTCCGTATACCTCCACCCGGGCGTTTAAGTAGCGCTGGTATGCAGCCGCTACGGCGGGATCGTCGATTTTTACATCGTCAATGATGGTGGAGAAAGTGGTATGACGGCAGTGGTCAGACCAATAGGTATCTACCACGCGGATCTCGGTGATAGTGGGATCCCGTTTTTCTTCGTCACGGAAATAGTTCTGCAAAAACTTCAGGTCGTCCAAATCCATAGCCAGACCCAGTTTGTCTAACAACTCGGACAAACCTGCATCGCTCAAGGCAATAAAACCCTCGACAGTTGCCACAGACTGGGGAATAGCATACTCAGTTACCAGAGTTTCCGGCTTTTTTAGGTCGGCTTCGCGACATTCTACAGGGTTGATCACATACTTCTTAATGGCGGTGATCTCTTCTTCTGTCAGGTTGCCGTACAGGCCGTAGACCTTAGCGGAGTGCACCAAAGGACGCTCGCCCTGAGAAATGATCTGAATACACTGGGCGGCAGAGTCTGCCCGCTGGTCAAACTGACCGGGCAGGGGTTCTACGGCAAATACTGTTGCGCCTGTCAAATCGAAATCAGCAGATGCAATATCCAACTGGGGCTCAGAGAAAACCGTCTGTGTGGCGTAGTCAAACAGTTCTTTCGTGATATTTTCTGCATCGTAGCAGTTCAGCAGACGAACATTCTCCAAGGACTGAATACTCAACAGATTTCGGGCGTCGTGCAAAAGGGACTTTGCCTCATTGTCAAGTCCGGCTCTTTTTTCTACATATACTCTATAAACCAATTTTAATTCCTCCCGGCTGATCAAGTGCCTTTGCGCCAATGTCATGGCGGTAAAAAGCATTGTCGAAATGAATAGTTTCTACCATTTTATAGGCTTCACGAATGGCATCTTTCAAGGTGTCAGCAACGGCGGTCGCACCCAGCACACGGCCGCCATTTGTCAGCAGTTTGCCGTCTTTTTCCGCTGCACCGGCCACATAGACATTGTTCCATACAGTTGCGGGAATGGTCATCTCGAAACCTTTTTCATAAGATGTGGGGTATCCACTGGACGCCATAATGACACAACAGGCGTTCTGATTGGCAAATTTTACCTCAGTTTCTGCCAGCGTACCATTGGTAGTGGCCTGCATAATCGTCAGCAGGTCGCTTTCCAGCAAAGGCAGGACAACCTGGGTCTCCGGGTCGCCGAAACGGCAGTTGTATTCAATCACTTTAGGGCCGTTGGGGGTCAGCATAAGGCCAAAATACAGACAGCCTTTGAAGGTGCGGCCCTCGGCGTTCATGGCAGCAACGGTAGGCAGGAAAATGGTCTCCATACATTCCTTAGCAATTTCCTCGGTGTAGTAAGGGTTGGGGGCAACTGTACCCATACCGCCGGTATTGAGACCGGTGTCGTTGTCCCCTGCCCGTTTATGGTCCATAGAAGAGATCATAGGAACAATGGTTTTGCCATCTGTAAAAGACAGGACGGAAACCTCAGGGCCGGTGAGGAATTCTTCGATGACAATCTGATCGCCACTCTTGCCGAACACCTTATCCGCCATCATAGACCGGACTGCATCCTTTGCCTCTTCCCGGGTCTGGGCGATAATCACGCCCTTGCCCAAGGCAAGGCCATCGGCCTTAATAACCGTGGGAATGGGCGCGGTGTTCAGATAGGCCAGCGCCTTTTCCATATCGGTAAAGACTTCATATTCTGCGGTGGGAATGTTATATTTCTTCATCAGGTTTTTGGAAAACACCTTACTGCCTTCGATGATGGCTGCATTGGCCCGAGGGCCAAAGCAAGGAATGCCCTTATCCTCCAAGGCATCTACGCAACCCAGCACCAGAGGATCGTCCGGCGCTACAACGGCGTAGTCAATGGCGTTTTCTACGGCAAATGCAACGATTTTCTCAATCTCTTTTGCGCCAATATTCACGCAAGTTGCGTCCTTGCCGATACCACCGTTACCGGGGGTGGCAAGAATCTCAGTAACCGCAGGATTTTCTTTTAATTTCTTAATAATGGCGTGCTCTCTGCCGCCGCCACCAACGACCAGTATTTTCATAAATACCCTCCATTTTGATTATATAAAAACAGGGCGAATGCCACACCGAAATTTTCGGTGTGGCAACCATAATGCTTAGTGGTGGAACAGGCGCATACCTGTAAATGCCATAACCATATTGTTCTTATCGCACTCGGCAATGACCAGGTCATCCCGAATAGAGCCGCCGGGCTCTGCAATATAGGAAACACCGGAGGCTTTTGCCCGCTTGATGCTGTCCGGGAACGGGAAGAAAGCATCGGAACCCAGGGCAACGCCGGTACGGGAATCCAGGAACTCCCGCTTTTCTGCCTCGGTCAAAGGCTCGGGACGGGTGGTAAAGTAATTCTGCCAGATGCCCTCTGCGCAAACATCTTCTTCGTTGCCGTTGATATAGCCGTCGATGGCATTGTCCCGGCCGGGGCGACCCAGATCCTCGCGGAAAGGCAGTG
>JAZSRS010000050.1:0-2106 GCA_045538595.1 Faecousia sp.
GACCGCTTGGCCTCCGACTTTAAGAAGCGCACCTACGCTATCACCGACCCGGTCAACGGCGCCCTGCGGCAGATGGCCACCGAGGAAGGCTGGGAGAGTTTCATCATTCCTCCCGATGTGGGCGGCCGTTACAGCGTGCTGACTGCGGTGGGTCTGCTGCCTTTGGCGGTGGCCGGTATCGACATTATGGAAGTGATGCGGGGCGCATACGAGGCTAAGCAGGCTTACGATATTCGTTCCTTTGAGAATCCCGTATGGCTGTACGCTGCGGCTCGGAATCTGCTGTACCGCAAGGGCAAAGCCGTTGAAATTCTGGAGTCCTTTGAGCCCGGCTTTAAGATGATGGGTGGCTGGTGGCAGCAACTCTTCGGCGAATCCGAGGGCAAAGACGGCAAGGGCATCTTCCCTGTCTCTGCAGAATTTACCCCCGACCTCCACTCCTTGGGTCAGATGATCCAGCAAGGCGAGCGGAACATTTTCGAGACCATGGTGCGGTTTGACCCCCCTGCCCAGAAACTCACCATCGGCGGTGATTACAAGAACTTAGACGGTCTAAACTACTTAGAGGGCAAAACTTTGGACTTCGTGGATGAACAGGCATTCCAGGGCACTTTGGCTGCCCATGTGGACGGCAATGTACCGGTCATCACCATGGATATGGGCGAACTGAACAACGAAAAGTTGGGCGAGATGTTCTACTTCTTTGAACTCTCCTGCGGCGTTTCCGCCTATATGCTGGGCGTCAATCCCTTCAACCAGCCCGGCGTGGAATTCTACAAGCGCAATATGTTTAAGTTACTGGGCAAACCCGGTTACGAAGCATAAAAAGTACATAAATATCCCCCGAGAGACGATCTCGGGGGATTTCTTTATTCATAACTGTCCAGCAGGTAATGCACCTGATGGACGATCTGACCCCGCTGTCGGTAGAATCGGGGAACACGACGGCTGATGCCGCAGACAAACTCGTAGTTAAAGGAATCTGCCGCCTGGGCAATTTCCTCCATGGTGATCTCGAAATCACCGTCTTTGCCGATAAGCACCACCCGGTCGCCGGTCTCCACGCCGGGGATATGGGTTACATCCACCATCATCTGATCCATGCAGATTCGCCCCAAAATAGGGGCTTTTTCGCCCCGGATCAGCACATAGAAGCGATTGCTCAAAGATCGTCTGTATCCGTCGGCATATCCCACCGGCACAGTGGCCACCACGGTAGGTTTGTCGGTGATGTATGTACCGCCGTAACTGATTTCCCGGCCGGCCTCCAAAGTCTTCACATGGGTAACCCGGCTGGTCCACTCCAACGCCGGCTGCAGCGCGAGCGCCTTAGGGTCTACATCAGTGCTGGGATACATTCCGTACAGCACGATACCGGCGCGAACCAGTTCGTAGTGGTTGAAAAAATTCATAATACCGGCGGAATTGTCCATGTGCCGGTACTGGACCTTTACGCCCCGGTCTTTCAGCATATTGCAGAAACTGTCAAACCGCTCCGCTTGCTGTTTTGATTTGGTCAAGTCGGGGCAATCCGCGGTGGCAAAGTGGCTGAACACACCCTCCGCCACAATCCCCGGCAGACTTGCAATCTTGGCGCAGATATCCGCGTCCTCCCGTGTGGACTGGAAGCCAATGCGGCTCATTCCCGTATCCACCGCCAAGTGGAAAGGCGCTTCCATTCCGAATGCCTGCGCCGTTTCGGACAACTCACAGGCATCCTCATAACGGAAAATGGTGGGTCGGATCCCCTCCCGGATGGCAGTGGCAAACGCGGAGGTGGGGATCTGCCCCAAAATGAGAATAGGGGTCTGGATGCCGGCCTTTCGCAATTCCAGCGCCTCCAGCATAGAGGACACGCCGAAAAATGCGCAACTACCCTGCAATTGTCGGGCAACCTGAATCGCGCCGTGGCCGTAAGCATCGGCTTTGATAATGGCCATCACCGGTACGCCAACTTTTGCAGTGATCGCCCGGAAATTGGCCTCGATCACATCTAAATCAATGGTCACATGGGTATTGTCGAACTTCACTGTTTTCAACTCCATACTTCAACTTCGCCTATTATAACAAGTCGGACGTAGCCATGTCGTTCTGTGAGCCAAGGAG
>JAZSRS010000091.1:0-2540 GCA_045538595.1 Faecousia sp.
GCTTGTACGAAACGCACTGCGGCATCCAAGGTAAGGCGGAGGCTTATTACAAGAAGGCGGCCGAACGTGGCGATTATAAAGCCGCCTATTCTCTTGTTCTCGCCTATTGTCATAACAGTTTTAACGGCAGCCGTGGTACGGTTACCGGTGTGCAGGATATGGAGCAGTTCTGGAAATACGTCTTCTTGGTGTACGAACTGTCCAAACAGCGCTTGGCGTGGTTTACACACAAGGGAATGGTAGGCTCAGGATACAGCCCATCTTCCGATAAGTATCAGATTCCTCATTATCAGTTGCATCTTCTTGAGACAGTTGCAGGATATATGTGCATTTCGATGGCAACGGATCTGTTCCCCGAAAAGCCGCCGGCAGAGGGAGAAACCGAAAAAAAGCCGGTGGATAGAATGTCCTACGACTACCGTGAAAAAGATTACGAATACGCTGATCTTGCCGAGGAAGATAAAGAATCAATGTTCCTGTGGCTTCGTGCCCTTTGCGACACGTTCCCAAACCTGAATATCTACGATTGCAGACGGCATTTCCTGTGCTATATGTACACTGAAGGGTATGGCTGTGAGCAGGACTTGGAGAAAGCCCGTCAGGTGATCAAGAACGTACCAATGGTGGACGGCAGTGTAAAGAATGCATTGGTCAAATACGACCACTACACCCCCGACTACAAAAGAGGTTGGATGGAACCCATCGTTGCCTATTTCTTGGCGGAGGAATGGGTTGAAAAGGGTGAAAATCTGGTGCAAGCAAAGGCGTGGCTCACCCGTGTTACTACCGACTCCAAGTGGGAAAAGTACCGCATTGCCGCACAAAAATTGCTTGATAAATTAGGGTAAGGAGATTTTATTATGGGATTTTTTGCGAAATTAAAAAGAGATAAAGAAGATCAACAATGGTTAGAAGGTGCAGACTTTACAGAATGCCTGGAGCTGCTGTTCGAAGGAGCCCCCGATGAAGATATGAAGCGCCGCCTTTTTTTACTCCAGTGCAGTAAAAAAACGAGGGACGTTCCGGAATCACAAAGCTCGGTTTGGGCAACGTTGCTGCACTACCATAGAATCGTGCCGCTTAAAATGGATATCGTTGCCAGCAATATTGCACACGGGGTATACTATCTGTTCGTCGAGGCGGACGAGAGAGATCCGTACACAGCGAAAAGTTTATTTGAGAGGCTATTCAAAAAATGGCCGGAAGCCTTTCACTATGCGATGCGCGCTGCCGAAAAAGAGGAGTCCGAAAGAAACTGGGTGTTCCTCGCCTGCGTTCACTTGTTTGGATGGGCAGAAGATTCGGATGCATCCAGAGTGAAAGAATACGTAGATAAAATTTACGCGTTAGATCAGATTAAAAAGTATTCGGTTTACGAGTGGTTAAAAGCTCAAATTGAAAAATAACTTTTGGAAAGGAAGAACGATTATGAATAAAATTAAATCAGCAGTTTCCCCTTATGGAGTAGTGGGACGTATTGCTTCTGCGATTGTGTTTGGAGGAATGGGCGCCTCGGTGCTGATTATGGCACTGGTGAAATTTTTGGAGTTTTGTTTGCTACCTTCCGATGTCTTGGCAATTATTGAAAAGGTATTATGGGGCGCAGGCATTCCGCTTACAGGCGTGATTATAGCGGTGTATATTTTCCGCACTCTGCGCCGCCGATATGCGTTCAGTTATGCTATAGACTGTTGCCACGGTCTCCGTGAAGGACCTGACACCTGTCCCCGCTGCGGCAGTACGGTATCCGAAAAAACAGGTACCGGACACCGTCAGGTGCACGTGGCAGACAAAATCACCACTACTACCTATTCAGACGGCAGCAAATCTGAAAAAAAAGAAGCGGTCTACCAAAGCCAAAGCTACAAATACACCTATTATCAATGCAATAATCCGGCTTGCGCCATCAGAGATGACATTGATTTAAAATTCGGAAATATGCCGTATCGTGTAAAAGATCTGCACTTTTTGATTTTACGAGAAGGCTATCACAGCGGAAGCGCCGCCTCCATGCTCAGAGGGGGTGGCCTACTGAAAATCATCCTTATCGTTCTGCTGGTGGCGGCCATTCTGATCGGCGGTCTTGTTTACCGCGGTAATATGAGCAGCGCATATGGCCAATTCGGCGGTGGCGAGGTAGAGGGCATCAATGTTTCCGCAGCCTTTGGTGAAGAAGAAACCAAAATGATGTCCGATATCCGTAAGATTATCAATGACACTAAGGAATATGGGCTTTATGTCAGCGAGGTCGGCAGCGGCCTTTTCGCTAAAGACAAGGATCTTGACATTTACTACTTCGTGGACGATAAGTTAGGTACCGGTTTCACAGTGGAATTTGAGGGTACCAAGAGCGATTCCGGTCTTAAAGGCGACTATACCATTATGACTTATGATGGTAAAACCTGCATCCTTAACGACGACGATAAAACCATCTATCCGCCCGATTCGGATTTCTATAAGACCCATTACGAGTCCATTGCAAAATGGGGCGGCAAGAAAATTATTACCGACCTGTTAGACAAGATTACTACCGGCGAACT
>JAZSRS010000079.1:0-20525 GCA_045538595.1 Faecousia sp.
GATATTTTGCCCGGCGATGCAGAAGGAAATACGCTTTTACAGATTGCGGCATCCTTGGAATCCCGGTCAGAACACCCCTTTGCCAAGGCAATTCTAATGAAAGCCGACAAAATGCCCCATCTGGCGGTGGAAGATTTTCAGGTTTTACCTGGCCGGGGCGTTTCAGGCGTTATTGGCGATGAAAAGATATTTGGCGGAAATGCAAAGTTGATGCAGGAATTGGGAATCTCAGTTCCTAAATATCCAGCATTGGAATCTGCCGGTAAAACGGTACTTTACTTTGCATCACAGATGCGATACATCGGCGCCGTTGCTGCTGCCGATGTATTAAAAGAGGACTCCCGGCAGGCAGTTAAACAACTGAAAGATCTTCATTGTAAGGTTATTATGCTTACGGGAGATAATCAAAATACTGCAAATAGTATTGCAAGATATGCTGGGATCGATCATGTGATCTCTGATGTATTACCGGGTGATAAAGCCGGTGCAGTTGATAACCTTCAGAGAAACGGAAGCCGCGTTCTGATGGTTGGCGACGGCATTAACGATGCACCCGCACTTGTTACCGCTGATGTGGGAATGGCGATCGGTACAGGCACAGATATCGCAGTGGAAGCGGCAGATGTGGTATTGATGCAATCTTCCTTAGTTGGAGTTGCCCGGGCCATAGAACTGAGCAAGGCAACTATTCGAAATATTAAGCAGAATCTGTTCTGGGCATTCTTCTATAACTGCGCTGGAATTCCTATTGCAGCCGGCGTACTATACCCGGCATTCGGAATTCAACTCAGCCCTATGCTGGGCGCTGCGGCAATGAGTCTCAGTTCTGTATTTGTGGTTACAAATGCTTTGCGTTTGCGTCATTACAAGACAAAAAATAATGTTAAGGAGGAAGCAAAAGTGGAAACAATTATTAAGGTCAACGGTATGATGTGTCCCCACTGCAAGGCCCGAGTGGAGTCTGTTTGCAAGGAAATTGCCGGTGTGCAGGATGCGATTGTGGATCTGCAAAAGAAAATAGTAGCAGTAACCGGTTCTTGTGATGTTAATCTAGTGAAGCAAAAAATCACAGAAGCCGGATATGAAGTTGTTGAATAAGTCCGATTTATTGCACCAATAAGGATGTATACTGAGTCCATAACCGAAGGAGGTATGACTTATGTATTCTATTCGTTATGTGCAAGGACATATTCATGTGTATGATCACCGGGGAACATTTTTGTTCTCTGCCGATACAGAGCGGGAAGCGAGAGAGGAACTGAAGGAGTATGAGGAACATTCGGCTTGATCTGTGCTATGAGGGAACACGATACCGTGGGTGGCAGCGCCTTTCTGCAACAGATAATACCATTCAAGCAAAACTGGAGCAGACGCTCAGCAGAATATTAGGTGAAGAAATCGAGGTGTCTGCCAGCGGACGAACAGACGCGGGGACACATGCCCAAATGCAGGTCGTAAATTTCCACTGTGAAAACGAAATGCCCTGTGAAAAGATCCTTTCTGAACTTCGTCGTTATTTACCGGAAGATATCGGCATATATTCCTGTAGAAATGTTTCTCTCCGTTTCCACGCCCGGCTAAATGCCAAAGAAAAAACTTACACCTATCGTCTCTGGAATAGCGAAGCGCCTTGCGTATTTGAAAGGAAATTCGTCTTCATTGATCCAAGAGAATTGAATTTGGATGCAATGCTGCAAGGTGCCGGATATTTCGTGGGCGAACATGATTTTGCTGCCTTTTGCGCCCAAAACAGAACGAAAAAATCCACAGTCCGGTATATTCGCAGTTTTGATATTCAGCGAATGGGAAATGAAGTTGTATTCACTGTGACAGGAAATGGATTTTTGCATCATATGGTCAGAATTATGGTAGGTACATTGCTTGAAATTGGCAGGGGAGAGAGAAAAACAGAAAGTATACCTCAGTTGTTTGGCGCGAAACGGGCAGATGCCGGCCCGTTAATTCCTGCCTGTGGATTGTGTCTGATGGAGGTAGAATATTGAACATTCAGATATTTGGAAAGAGCAAGTGCTTTGATACAAAGAAAGCAGAACGCTACTTTAAGGAACGCCGCATCAAATATCAAATGGTAGACTTGCTACGATATGGTCTGTCCGGCAAGGAATTTGATACCGTACTTAGAGGTGTGGGCGGCATTAACAATTTAATAAACTGGGAATCCAAGAGTTCTGATATCACACTGATGAAATATATGGATGACACAAGAGCAAAAGAGGACAAGGTGTTTGACGACCCATCTCTGATGCGTACGCCCATTGTCCGTAACGGCAAAGAGGTTACAGTAGGGTACTGTCCGCATATTTGGGATCTATGGAAATAAGATTGGGTATACAAAAGCAGTTTCTGAATGCAGAAACTGCTTTTTGTTTTGGAAATATATCTTGCAAAATAGAGAAAAAGGTGGTATTCTAGGAGGTACATATTGCTAAGATTACTGGATTGGATGAATCGCTTTGTTTGGGGATTCCCGGCGCTGGTTTTGATTCTGTCCGTAGGCATTATATTAACTATGAAAACAAGGTGGGCTCAGTTCCGCCTGTTTCCTGCGGCAGTCAGAGCGTTTTTTAAGAAACCGGATACCAAGGAAAAAGATCAGGGTATTTCTCCCTACAAAGCCTTATGTACGGCCCTGGCCGCCACGGTTGGCACCGGTAATTTGGCAGGTGTGGCCGGTGCGATCGCCGTTGGTGGACCGGGATCTATCTTTTGGATGTGGATCTGCGGATTTCTGGGAATGGTGATCAAGTTTGTAGAAGCAACGCTTTCTGTCCGTTACAGGGTTGTAACCCAAGACGGCGGTTTTACAGGCGGCCCAATGTACATCGTGCAGCAGGGAATGGAGAAAAAATATCATTTCTTGGCCTACATTTATTGCTTCTTTGGTGTAGTGGCTGCCTTTGGTGTCGGCTCAGCCACACAGATCAATGCAGTGCTAGGCGGTATCAACGGTGCAGTGGTTGCCTACGGTGGTAAAGAATCGCAGATCGCCAATATTTTGATTGGTATTGCATTGTCTATATTTGTCGTGGTTGTTTTCTTGGGTGGTGCGAAGAGAATCGCCAATGCAACTTCTGTGATCGTTCCGTTTGCCTCTGTGTTTTATCTTGCTCTGTGTTTCGGTGTGCTACTGTTGAATATATCTGCAGTTCCCCGTGCATTGAACAGTATACTGATTGGCGCATTTTCCCCAAGCGCAGTGACCGGAGGAATGGTCGGGTCAATGTTCCGGACGCTCCGCATCGGCACATCGAGAGGTGTGTTTACCAATGAGGCTGGGATGGGAACTGCAGGGATTGCACACAGTGCTGCGCAAGTATCACACCCTGTTCAGCAGGGACTGATGGGAATAATAGAAGTATTCTTAGACACGATCGTGATCTGCACAATGACCGCACTGGTGATTTTATGCAGCGGCGTTCCAATTCCTTATGGGCAGGATACCGGCGTGTTGTTGACATCGGCGGCATTTTCCCGGGTGTATGGAAACTGGGTTCATATTCCGCTGGCATTTTCCTTATGTTGCTTTGCTGTGGCAACGATCATCGGCTGGGGCCTGTACGGTGTTAGATGCGCCCAATTTCTTTTTGGAGATCATGTTTGGAAGAGATTTGCGATCCTACAAGCCTTTTCTGTAATGATCGGAGCGATTCTAAAGACAGATGTTGTTTGGTCCATGTCAGAGACGGCCAATGGCCTAATGGCAATTCCAAATTTGATAATTCTATGTTATTTTATTCCTGAAATTATCCGTATGGTAAAGTCCTATAAAACCTGTTCGGATGTTTAGCGTTACAAGTGGAGGTACCAATGAAGATTTCAGCAAATTCAAAGCGCTGTATGCTTTCTCCTATTCGGAAATTCTATCCGTTTTCCCAGAAGGCAAAGGCTCAAGGTAAGACGGTCTATCATTTGAATATCGGTCAGCCTGACTTGCCCACACCGGATGCTTTCTTTGAAGCAACTCAGGCCTTTAGTCAAAAGACATTGGAGTATGCACCGTCTCCCGGAATGCCTGTGCTGCTGGAAGCGGTTCAAAAGTATTATGAAAAATTAGGAATTACACTGGAGACCGGCGATATTTTTGTTACCACCGGAGGTAGCGAAGCGTTGTTTTATACTTGCTTGAGTATTCTGGATCCCGGTGATGAAGTGATCATTCCCGAACCTTATTACCCCAATTACCGTACATTTATCAATGCTGCCGGCGGTCAGATCTGTCCGTTACCTACGCGGCCTGAGGACGGCTATCGTTATTGCAATCGGGAAAAGATTGAGAGCCTGATTAATCCCAAGACCCGCGCGATTCTCCTTACCAACCCCGGTAACCCCACCGGTGTTATGCTGAGCGAGTCGGAAATGCAGATGATGGCAGACATTGCCAAAGAGCATGACCTGTACATTATTAGCGATGAAGTATACCGCGAGTTCTGCTATGACGACAGCGGTAGAATTCCCTGTATGGGTCGCATTGAGGGCATTGAGGAAAATCTGATCATCGTGGACTCTGTGTCTAAGAGATTCTCTTCCTGCGGCGCACGCATTGGCTGCGCGATCACCAAGAACAAAGACCTCCAGGATGCGCTGATGAAATTCTGCCAGTCCAGACTGTCTGTTGCCACCTTGGATCAGATCGGCGCAGCGGCTCTATACGGCGTAGATGAGGAATACATAAAAGAATCCGTCCGAGAGTATAGACACCGCAGAGATGTGTGTATAGCCGGTCTAAGAAGTATTCCCGGCGTTATGGTGGAAGAGCCTATGGGCGCTTTCTATGTTATGGTGAAACTTCCTGTAGATGATACAGATACTTTCCAGGAGTGGTTATTGACGGAGTTTGATGATCACGGCGATACTGTGATGTACGCTCCCGGCGCACCGTTCTATGAAACCCCCGGTAGCGGTGTGGATGAAGTTCGCATTGCCTATGTGCTGGAAGAAAATAAACTGGAGCGCGCAATTGAGATTTTGGGCCTCGGGATTGCCCGCTATCGTAAAGAAAAAATGGGAATCCAATAAAAATAGTCGCCGATCCGTAATCTTGCGGATCGGCGATTTGTTGTTATTTATTCAAAGGGATGCTGATAATTTCTTTTCCAGATCTGTAGGACAATTTGAGATTTTTGAATTGGGCGTCGTTTGCTTGGATCATGATGCCATCACCGGAGGAAAGGGCATCGGCGGCAAAAACTGTGTAATTGTTATTAGCATCCAGGAATTGGAGACGCATGTCTTGCAAGTTGCCAACTGTGTGGATCATATACATTTTGCCTTCCTTATCCAACACGATTTCGGCAATGTCAGAGAAATTGTCCATTGTTATATCCGTAAAAGGCGTCACCTTGGCTTCACCGGAAGGCGTACTGCGTATCAGGGGAAGATAATCTTCGTGCAATAGACTTCTGAGGTTTTCGTAAGGAATTTCCACGGTGATTACACCGGAAGAATACGGAGCGATTTCATAGGGCGCAAAATAGAAACACATGCCAGTTTGTGTGAAATACCAGGCTTCGTCGTGAGCAGGATCTTGTGTGAAGCGCTGTGTGACGGTCTGCTTGTAATTATCGTAGAGATAATTTCCCTGGGCCATTTCGGCGAGACCATTTAATACAAGATTGCAGAACTGCTCAGTAGTGGCATCTTTTTGCATAATGCTTGCAAGGGTCAGCACATCACCGGTCGTTAAATCATAACTTGCGGAAACGCAAGTGCGTTCCGGGTGGCCAGCGCCACTGAAGACCACATTGTTGCCAAAGAAACTCAATACCTTTTCGTCAACTCTTGTGGGGCTGTAGGCAATATGGTAAAGATAGGGGACCCAGTTTTCGGGCTTGTAATTTGCCCTTGCCAGTTCAGCAGTTGACTCTGCCAACTCCCGTGTGCTATCCACACGGTTCAAAAAGTTCAGGATCACCTTATCAGCCACATCCGGTTTGTGAAGCACAAGGGAAATATTCTGATAGGTGTACCGACAGAGAACAGTATCGTCCTCGTGAAGTGTTTCTTCCGTGGTGGTAGGCACAGATACAGCAACAGAAAGGTTGATCATCTCATCCTTTGGTTCTGTTTGATTCTGAACATTGTTGCTGCCTGCATTTTCACTCGGCTCTGTGGACTGGTTTTTAGATCTTCTGCAACCGGCAAAGGAAACCAAAAGAACGACCGCCATTATGAAACATAATAATTTCTTCATAGAAGGACCTCCAGAAGATACATCGATGATTTCGTGTATACTATATCATATTTCCACTGCTGACGCAAACATATTCTTGTCAATTTCAGATAGGATTGTAAAAAAATTTCGAAATCCTATTGATATTAATTCCATAATGTGGTATGTTATGAAATCATATCTATATAAGGGAGATGCGTTATGAATAAGTATGTAGAAAGTGTTATTGAAAAAGTAAAGCTAAAACATGGCAATGAACCTGAGTTTGTTCAGACGGTCGAAGAAGTATTTTCTTCTATTTCTCCTATGATCGACAAACATCCGGAGTATGAGAAGGCAGATCTACTTAACCGTATGGTAGAGCCTGAGCGTATGTTTACTTTCCGCGTCGTGTGGGTAGACGACAATGGCCAGACCCACACCAATATTGGCTATCGTTGCCAGTTTAACGGTGCCATTGGCCCCTACAAGGGCGGCCTGCGTTTCCAGGCAAATGTTAATCCCAGCGTTATTAAATTCCTCGGTTTTGAACAGACCTTTAAGAACAGCCTCACCGGTCTGCCCATGGGCGGCGGCAAGGGCGGTTCTGACTTTGATCCCGCCGGCAAGTCTGATGCCGAAATTATGCGTTTCTGCCAGAGTTTTATGACCGCTCTGTACCGTTACATTGGGCCCGATGTTGGCGTTCCTGCCGGTGATATGGGCGTTGGCGACAGAGAAATCGGCTACCTGTTTGGCCAATACCGTCGCCTGAAGGGTGTTTGGGAGAACGGCGTTCTTACCGGTAAGGGCTTTAGTTACGGTGGCTCTCTCACCAGACCGGAAGCCACCGGCTACGGTGCAGTATACTATCTGCAGGAAGTTCTGAAGCACGAAGGCGAGTCCATTGAGGGCAAGACCATTGCAATTTCCGGCTTCGGTAATGTTGCCTGGGGTATCTGTAAGAAGGCTCTGCATTTAGGTGCTAAAGTTGTTACTTTGTCCGGCCCTGATGGCTACATTTATGATCCTGAGGGTGTATCCTCCAGCGAGGAAAAGGTTAATTATATGCTGGAAATGCGCGCTTCCGGCCGTAATTGCGTAAAGGACTACGCAGATAAGTTCGGTGTACAGTTCTTCCCCGGCGAAAAGCCTTGGGGCGTTAAGGCTGATATCATTATGCCTGCAGCTATGCAGAACGATGTGAACTTGGAGCAGGCAAAACGGATCGCTGCCAACAATATCAAGTACTATATTGAAGTTGCCAATATGCCTACTACCAATGACGCTCTGAACTTCCTGATGGAGCAACCCGGTATGATCGTTGCGCCCTCTAAGGCAGTCAACGCCGGCGGTGTTGCTGTTTCCGGTTTGGAAATGAGCCAGAACTCCGAGCGACTTGTGTGGACTGCTGAAGAAGTTGACGAGAAACTCAAGGGCATCATGAAGGGCATCCATGCAATGTCTGTGGAGGCTGCTGAGGAGTACGGTCTGGGTTACAATCTGGTAGCCGGTGCAAACCTGGCCGGTTTCAAGAAGGTTGCAACCGCTATGATGGAGCAAGGTATTTTCTAATTAATAATTTAAGCCCCTGCCGTCGGCAGGGGCTTTTTCTGTGCAATTACTTCTCATCCAGAATGTCAAATTTGTAATCCATAAATAAATAGGTAAGGATATATTCTGCAAAGGCAACCAACATAAATATTCCGTCAAACAGAGCAAGCATATTGACGGCGTGTTCTGGCAGTTCCGGAAGCATCACCATAACAATCAGGCTGATAAACAGAACAGTAGTGCAGATTTTTCCGCTGATCAATGCGCCTTTCAGCATTCTGCCTTTGCGGTAGTTAATACCGCCTGCAATCAGTTGGAAACTTTCTTTCAGCACAAAAAGTCCTACTAGATACCACAGAACTGTATACTTCATGGCAAGACAGATGATCAGTGTAAATTGTGTTGCTTTATCGGCTACAGGATCTAACAGTTTGCCCAGTGATGAAATCATATTAAAATGCCGGGCGATTTTTCCGTCGATCAGATCAGTCAAACAAGAAACCGCTAAAATACCAGCGGCCAGATAGTAATCCGCAGCGTCTTTTGCGTTTAAGTAAATAACCACATAGGCGGGGATTAAAAGCAACCGAAACAGGCTTAATAAATTCGGAATTGTAAAAATCTCTTTTTTCCAGTCTTTGATAAACATGTGTGCATTCCTCCGAAAAAACATACCACATTTCAGTTATTATAATCCAAATTTTGTTACGAATCAAGTGCAAAATACATGTAGATATTTACTGATTATCTATTTGCCTCCCTATTTGCGCTGAGGGTAAACTGCTTTACGAGATATTTCCATGTGATTTTATCCAATTCTCCGGTTGGCGGTAATCCGGTCAGAAACTGAAATGCAGCGAGGGCATCACTAGTAGCGTTGTCCAACACGCCGTTATGGACAGGGCGGGATATTGTGGGATTATCGTTGGATAACTGAGTAAGTATGCTCTGTAACAGATAAATATATGCATTACTCTCACCAAGACGGAATACCTCACCCGGATCCATAACGATTTCAATAGGTTCTGCTTTATTTACTCTAATAGAGGCGATGTCGTATATTTCTACAATCTTTTCCCATGTTTCCTGATCGGTTATCCCTGTTATAGGTAATCCATATTGCCGCTGAAAAGCGGTCACGGCGGTCATGGTGGTTGGACCGTATATACCGTCCGGTACGACAGTGGGTAGGGTAGGATCGTCTTCCGCAATCACTCTGAGCATGGTTTGTAGGCTGCGAATAGGTTGTTCAACAAAGGATTCACCGGGCCTCATCTGACCACCTCCTGTCTTACAATATCCTGCCCGCCAATACTTAAATCTCTTCCCGGAAACTGTGTTATGGTTGTTGTACGGGCATAATTCGGTTGGGGTGTATTTTGCACCGGAGGTGTTCTACGTGCGTTTCCGGTGGGACGGAAGGAACCAACAGGAACAGATGTCTCGGACGCACCGGGGAATGTCTCTCCGCTTCTTAGGGTAGTATTTTCAATACCACTGTATTGATCATATATTTCATCCCATGTACCCGGATCAACGGTTCCTGTTTCCGGCAACCGGAAACGCCTCTGAGCCGCCAGCACCGCCGATCTCGTTGCCGGACCAAATATTCCATCCACAGTTACAGGGGGTATCTCCTGAATATAAGAGGAAAGCACCGATAGCATATACTGAAGCAAGCGTACCTTTTCTCCTGTGTCACCTGCCTGTAATGCGTTGGGTGGAGACCAGTTGATTGCATAAAACTGCTGCCCCTGGCTACGCAGTTCCGATAGGGAATTGACGCCTGCATACAAACGCACCAATTCATACCATGTTGCCGGTCCGACGATTCCATCCGGTGTGAGTCCGAATATTTGCTGAAATTTTCGTACAGATGCTTCTGTTCGCGGACCGTATATTCCATCAACGGAAGGGATTTTTGGAATTGCAGGATAGTTTTGGGCGATTCTGTTGAGAGATGCTTGCACGATAACCACGTTGGGCCCTGTGCTTCCCACACGAAGGGGTGTTCCGGGATATGATTGTGTATTACCTCGTATGGAGGCGTTTAGTACAGTTTCCACATTTCCGTAATAACTGCGAAGAATTTGTGTTGAATTATAGCCTTGTCTAGCTAAATTTTGGCTGCCCCATTGACTTAATCCTTCGCAGGTCACAGTTGTTCCGTTACAGAACTTTGCTGCAAGGGGCTCTACAAATCCCGGCCTTCGCAGATAATCGTTGAATAATTCGTCTACCAATCGGGATATGTTTTCAAAATAACTGCGTCCTTTTACAAAAAACTGATCAAAGGCCGTGGAACTTGTGATATCAAAATCGTACCCACGGCTGCGATAAAACTCTGTATATACACGGTTTAACGAAAAAGATACGATGGCTAAAATATTTGCCCTAAGCGCACTTTCGTCCCATGTGGGATATATCTCACTGGATGCAACATTTTTGACATAATCAGAAAATGAAACAGTTACATTTTCCGCATTAGATGAGGGAGATCCCAAATGGACTGTGATTTGCTGGGGTACAAAGGGTGTTACAACCGGCGCCATATGTACCCTCCTTATAAATTTTGTGGTGGAGTGTTAAAGATTTCTTGTTTGTTCCAAGACTTTGGGAACTCTGCCAATGGGATCATTTCTAAGTTTTGCAGTGTGGTTGTATTGGGAAATACCTGCAGATTTTCAATCTCAATGGCCTCGTAGTCATTTAGACGTGCATACAGATTTACAGTTGCAAATGGAATAACACCTGTGTTTGGGGTTTGGCTGTTGGCAAGATCCGGAACTTCTATTTCTACCGGAATATCTAAGAATCCGCTTCGATTGGTTAATCGCAGTGCAATTGCCCCACCGGATGTATCTGTAATAGATACGGCAACATCCCTTAGAGGGATCAGGGCATTACTGGTGTATGCGTGTACTTGTATATATCCTATAGCAGAAATATTACCGCCTCCTTTCATCATTCCTATTATCCTATGTCAAAAGAAAGAAAAAAGTTCCAAGGATTATAAAAACCCTTGGAGCTGCCGGTTGTTGGTTTCTTCAAAATCTATAAGTTTGTGTGTAAGATCAGCAACTCGTTGATCGGTTGGCGGGAACTGATTCAAATTTTTAAAACCCTTGATAATACCTCTGGTGTTACCTTGTATCATCATTTTTGCTGCTTTAGAATCGGCATTTCCGAAGGATAGTCTGGAACGGGTCATCAAATTGGTCATACCTTTGATAGCGGGGTCCAATTCTTCCAGATGCCAACCTCTGGACAGGGCAATTCCGTGCGCTTCCTGTTCAATGGCATCGTATTCCCGTAACTGGGAATTCAGTTCCGACCGGAGTTTTGTGTGCAGGGGCGTTTTTAAGATGCTTCGAATACCGATCTGCCCCATTTGCGTGGTTTTTAATATTGAAGAGAGTACATCTTTACTGCCTTTCATTTACATCACCGGGAGCAGTATGTCCAGATACGGCGATTTCTATGCACATAATGCAAGCGTTTGCATAGAATGTAGAGATAGAAAGGAGCGGAAATGTATGTGTGCGATTGCAGGCATTCTCGGTTTGCCGTATGATTCAAAGATTTTAGATTCGTTGCTTTCCACTATGGCGCACAGAGGCCCTGATGGCTCAGGCAGTTACATGGAACGATACTGCTGCTTATTACATACCAGGCTTGCGATCATTGATCCGGCAGGTGGCGCACAACCGATGAGCCTGCATTGGGCAGGGAATGAATATGTTATCACATATAATGGTGAATTGTATAATACCCAAGAATTGCGTAGTGGGCTACAGGCACTAGGACACGAATTTATCACCAGTAGTGATACAGAAGTAGTTCTCCACGCCTATGCAGAATGGAAAGAGGAATGCGTGCAAAAATTTAATGGCATATTTGCCTTTGCAGTATGGGAAAAAAGAAACAAAAGACTGTTCGTTGCCAGAGACAGAATGGGCGTTAAACCGTTTTTTTATATTATGTTTTCCGGTGGTTTCCTGTTTTCCTCCGAAATAAAGACACTGCTTTCCTATCCCGGTGTGCCAAGAGAATTGGATCAGGAAGGAATCGCGCAGGTCGTTTTGCTAGGCCCGGGTAGAGTCCCCGGCAGCGGCGTATTTCGAAATGTCTACGAATTGATGCCGGGTTGCTGCGGATATTATGACTTAGAAAACTTGAATTGGTGGCGATATTGGAAACTAAAAGACAGAGAACACACAGATGATTTTAACGAAACCGCTGAGAAAGTGCGGTACCTTGTGACAGATGCCATCCAAAGACAGATGGTGTCTGATGTTCCCTTGGGAACATTCTTGTCCGGGGGATTAGACTCCAGTTTGATCTCTTCTATATGCGCGCGGGAAATGGAGGGCAGGGGAGAGCAATTAAATACATTTTCTGTGGATTATAAAGACAATCAGAAATACTTCGTGTCAGGAAAATTTCAGCCCAATTCCGATAGTGCGTATATTGCGCTGATGCAGGAAACGCTCCGGTGCAATCATCACTGGACTGTTCTAAACCCTGAAGAATTGCTGGGCGAACTGAAAAATGCCACCGTAGCGCGGGATCTTCCCGGTATGGCAGATGTAGATTTTTCTCTTTTGGCATTTTGCCGAAATATCAGAAAAGAAGTGAAGATGGCGTTGTCAGGGGAGTGTGCCGATGAGATTTTTGGGGGTTACCCGTGGTACAGAGACCCGGAGGTGCGGTCGTTTAACGGTTTTCCTTGGGCGCAGAACACCTTGCAAAGGGCGTCGTTCATAAATGGAGATATAACAATTGATCCGGATGCATTTGTAAACGATCATTACCTTGCCACACTGTCACAATGTGATATTCTTCCCGGCGTTTCTCAGCAGGAGAGACGCATGAAGGAAATGGTAAACTTAAATTATGCCTGGTTTATGCAAACACTCCTTGATAGAAAAGACCGTATGAGTATGGCCTGCGGCCTTGAGGTGCGTGTTCCGTTCTGCGATTATAGAATTGCGGAATATCTGTATGGTGTGCCTTGGGAGTTTAAGGACTATAAAAACAAGGAGAAGGGGTTGCTCCGTTGCGCTATGGACGGCGTCCTTCCTGAAGAAGTTCTGTGGAGGAAAAAGAGTCCTTATCCCAAAACATACGATCCTAAATATCTAGAGATGGTAATGGATTTGATGAAACGACTACTGGAGCGAAATGACGCACCGATAAACGGAATCATAAACCGCAAGGCCTTGCAGAACCTACTGGATATGGACTTTACCTGGCCGTGGTACGGACAACTGATGAAGTTGCCACAGACGATTGCCTATATGCTGCAGATAAATTTTTGGCTGGAACATTACAAAATTTGCATTGTATAACTTAGAAATAGCCCCTGGTTTGAAGAAATTCATGCTATGGGCTTTTTCTTTTGTCCGCTGAATGTAAAAAAGTCGTTGAAAAATGCGAGAAATTTTGATTTTGCTATTGTAATTTGGAAACAGAAGTGTTATTATTGATAGAAACATTTGTACACCGGCCGAGGACACACGAGGAGGGAATCTGCTTGAAATATGTTGTAGTACTGTCAGATGGTATGGCAGATCTGCCGATTGAAGAATTGGGTGGATTGACACCTATGGAATATGCAAAAACACCCAATATGGACTTGCTGGCATCCGGCGGAACAGTTGGTATGGTGAAAACAGTGCCTCAGGGGATGAAACCCGGCAGCGACGTGGCTAACTTGGCAGTTATGGGTTATAACCCGGAAGCCTGCTATTCCGGACGGTCTCCTCTGGAAGCACTAAGCGTTGGCGTTGCTATGAAGGATACAGATGTGGTTTTCCGGTGTAACATTGTAACCCTTTCCGAGGAAGAGCCATACGAAAGCAAGACGATTCTGGACCACAGTTCCGGTGAGATCTCTACACAGGATGCAGATATCTTGATGGATTCGATTCGGGATGTGTTCCAAAATGAGACGTTTCAGTTCTACACAGGCACCAGTTATCGGCATATTACTATTTGGGACAATGGTGAAGTGTTAGATATGGAGCCGCCCCACGACCATCTTGGTCAGGTAATCGGGCCGTTCCTGCCGGAAAATCCTCATTTCCGTGAAATGATGGAGAAGAGTTTTGAAGTTCTTAACTCCCATCCTCTCAATGTGAAACGGGCTGCAGAGGGACACAACAAGGCAAATTCCCTTTGGTTTTGGGGCGCAGGCACAAAGCCGTCTCTGCAGAACTTCCGGGAAAAGACCGGATTAAAAGGTACGATGATATCCGCCGTGGATTTGCTGAAGGGCATTGCTGTCGGCGCCGGTATGGAAATAGTGGAAGTAGAAGGCGCTACAGGTTCGCTGGACACCAATTACATTGGAAAAGCGCAGGCCGCCGTGAATGCACTGCTGGAAGGCGGGCAGGATTTTGTCTACATACATATTGAAGCGCCTGATGAAATGGGACATCAGGGGAAGGCAGATCATAAGGTGCAGTCCATCGAAGAGATTGATAAACATGTGATTGGCCCTGTGAAAGAAGCGCTGGATAACGCCAAAGAGGACTACCGTATTTTGGTGCTTCCGGACCACCCCACTCCCATCTGCAAGCGTACCCACACGGCAGATCCCGTTCCGTTTGTAATCTACGACAGTAGTAAAGTGGAAAATCACACGCGGGTATTTTCTGAAAAAGCGGCGTCTGATACAGGTGTTTTTGTGGAAGACGGTTATCGCCTTATAGATTTACTCATTAATCAGGAGGAAAAGTAAATGGCTAGAGTATATAATTTTTCTGCAGGTCCTGCAGTATTACCGGAAGAAGTTCTGCAAGAGGCAGCAGCGGAAATGTTTGATTATAACGGCACAGGTATGTCTGTAATGGAGATGAGCCACCGTTCGAAGGCTTATCAGCAGATCATTGATGAAGCAGAAGCCGATCTGCGGGATCTTATGAACATTCCCGATAACTATAAAGTCCTGTTCCTACAGGGTGGCGCATCCCAGCAGTTTGCTATGATCCCTATGAACTTGATGAAGAATGGTGTTGCTGATTATATTATCACCGGTCAGTGGGCCAAGAAGGCCTATCAGGAAGCGCAGAAATATGGTAAAGCCAACGCCATTGCTTCCTCTGCAGACAAGACCTTCTCTTATATCCCTGACTGTTCCGACCTGCCTATCAGCGAGGATGCAGATTATGTTTATATCTGCGAAAACAATACGATCTATGGCACAAAGTACCATACACTGCCCAATACCAAGGGTAAATTGCTGGTTTCTGATGTGTCTTCCTGCTTCCTGTCTGAACCGGTAGATGTCACCAAGTATGGCCTTGTTTACGGCGGTGTTCAGAAGAATATTGGTCCTGCCGGTGTGGTGATCGCCATTATCCGAGAAGATTTGATTTCCGAGGATGTATATCCCGGCACGCCTACAATGCTGCAGTACAAGATTCATGCAGATAACGGCTCTATGTACAATACACCTCCCGCCTACGGCATTTATATCTGCGGCAAGGTCTTTAAGTGGCTCAAGAAAATGGGTGGTTTGGAGGTTATGCAGGCGCGTAACATCCAAAAGGCAAAGGTTCTGTATGATTTCCTTGACAGTAGCAAACTGTTTAAGGGTACTGTCCGTAAGGAGGACCGTTCGCTTATGAATGTGCCTTTTGTGACCGGTAATGAGGAACTGGATGCAGAGTTTGTAAAGGCTGCAACTGCTGCAGGTTTTGTAAATCTGAAGGGCCACCGTACAGTAGGCGGTATGCGGGCCAGTATTTATAATGCAATGCCCCTTGAAGGCGTGGAGAAATTGGTTGAATTTATGAAGGCATTTGAAGAAAGCCATACATAACAGGGAGATGAGAAATATATGTTTCAGTATCACTATCTGAATAAAATTTCCGATAAGGGCTCTGCCCTTTGGACGGAGGAGTATCAAAAAACCGAAGATGTTGCGGGTGCGCAGGCCATCGTTGTTCGCAGTGCTGCTATGCACGATATGGAATTCTCTCCGGAACTGCTTGCCATCGCAAGGGCCGGTGCCGGCGTGAATAACATTCCTTTGGACCGTTGCGCCCAGGAAGGTATCGTCGTGTTCAATACTCCCGGTGCGAATGCCAACGGCGTTGTGGAATTGGCTATCTGCGGTATGTTACTTGGCAGCCGTGATGTAATTGGCGGTATTAATTGGGTGCAGACCATTAAGGATACTGCTGATGTGGCAAAGCAGGTGGAAAAGGGTAAATCCAAATTTGCCGGACATGAGATTATGGGCAAAAACCTGGGTGTTATTGGCCTTGGTGCTATCGGCGGTCCTTTGGCAAATGCTGCCTGCAAACTGGGTATGAATGTTTACGGCTGCGATCCCTATATCTCCATTGATGCCGCTTGGCATTTGGACAGCAATATTATCCCCGTAAAGACCCGGGACGACATCTATGCCAACTGCGATATCATTACTCTACACGTTCCGCTTTTGGAAGATACCAAGAAGATGATCAACGCAGAAGCCATTTCCAAAATGAAGGATGGCGTTGTGATCTTGAACTTTGCCCGTGATCTTTTGGTTGATGACGATGCTTTGGAAGAAGCATTGAAATCCGGCAAGGTTTCTCGCTATATCACCGACTTCCCCAACGACAAGACAGCCGGCATGGAGGGCGTTGTAGCGATCCCGCACTTGGGAGCATCTACAGAGGAATCCGAAGATAACTGCGCAAGAATGGCAGTTAAGCAAGTGATGAATTACCTGAAAAACGGTAATATTACCAATTCTGTGAATTTCCCTGCCTGCGATATGGGCGTGTGTACAAAGGCGGCCAGAATTACAGTCTTGCACATGAATGTTCCCAATACCATTAGTCAGTTTACAACTGTTTTAGCAAATGAGGATATTAATATTTCTGACTTGATGAACCGCAGTAAAGGTGAGTATGCCTACACAATGTTGGATTTGGATAGTGTTCCTTCTGCAACGGCAATTGAAAAATTGAAGCAGATCAACGGCGTTATCCGCGTCAGAGAGATTGATAGATAAATAAAAATCCACCGATTATATCGGTGGATTTTTGTTATTTACCTAACTCCTGGTTGCGTTTATAGGCCGCATAGACACAAGCCATCACCGTTTTACTGAAGGTGTTATCATCCAAGACCTTCACACCGGCAAGTGTGCTGCCGCCGGGAGAACAGACGGCGTTCTTAAGTTCTACAGGCGTCCTGCCGTCTTGCTGAACCATTCTTGCGGCACCGATCATAGTAGCTGCTGCGTAAGTAAGAGCCTTTTCTTTTGGCACACCGCAGGCCACAGCGCCTTCTGCCAAAGCGTCCATAAACATATACATGTAAGCCGGTCCGCATCCGGAGACAACACCAGCGGAATCGATCAATTCCTCGTCCAAAAGATCCCACTGTCCGCAAGGCATGGTGTCTTTCAGAAAGACGGAAAGGGTTGCGTCATCCACAAGGGAATTATGGCAGTATAAGATCATTCCAGAGCCAACGGCCACAGGGGTGTTAGGCATGATCCGAATAACGGGCAGGGAGGTGCCGATCAGATTTTCGATTTTCTCAACTGTAATGCCTGCTGCCATGGAAACAACCAGCGGTTTATGTTTTGCAAAAAGCGGCTGCAAAGGGGATAAAACGTCGGCCATAACCTGAGGTTTTACGGCAAGAAAAACGCAGTCGCAGGTGCTGACAACTGTTTCGTTATCTTCAGTGCAGCAACCCAGTTGTTGGGCAAGAATAGCAGCCTTCTCTGTGGGATCGGCTAAAATAATATCTTTTGTACTGTTTGATAATGCTTTGGCAATGGATCCACCCATATTGCCGCAGCCAATAAATCCGTATTTCATAGTATACCCCTATCTGATGTGACCATTGCCATCTATGATGTATTTGTAACTGGTAAGTTCCCGTAGCCCCATAGGGCCTCTGGCGTGTAGTTTCTGTGTGGAGATACCCATCTCGCAACCAAGTCCGAATTCTCCGCCGTCTGTAAAACGGGTAGATGCATTTACATATACCGCCGCGCTGTCAATACTGACTGTAAACACGGTTCTGGCAAAATTGCTGCCAGTTATAATGGCTTCGCTGTGGCCCGTGGAATGAGCGCTGATGTGAGCAACGGCCTCTTCTACATTAGTTACACATTTTACCGCAAGAATATAATCCAAAAATTCTGTGTCAAAGTCCTCAGCGGATGCAGGTGTTCCGGGAATGACATTGGCGGCAAAGGCATCAAGCCGCAACTCTACAGGTGTTTGACCTGCGGCAAGCCGTTTGGATACCAGTCTTTCGTGAACCATAGGAAGGAAATCAGCAGCAATTTCTTTGTCAACCAAGAGTACTTCCTCTGCATTGCAGACGCTGGGACGACTTGTTTTAGCATTTTCAATAATGTTTAGCGCCATATCGAAATCTGCGGTCTTTTCTACATAAATATGGCAGATACCGGTGCCTGTCGCAATGCAGGGTACGGTGGCCTGTTGTACACAAGCATTGATAAGCCCAGCCCCGCCGCGAGGGATCAGGAGATCCACATATCCCTGCGCCTTCATTAACTTGGTAGCGCTTTCTCGGGTTGTGTCCGTTACAAGGTTAATTGCGTCTTCTGTAATTTTTGCGGCGCGTAATCCGGCCCGAAGTGCATCTACAATGGCACTGGCAGAACGAAATGCATCCTTACCGCCACGCAAAATACATACATTTCCGCTCTTTAACGCCAATGCGGCAGCATCACTTGTAACATTTGGTCGGCTTTCATAGATGATCGCCACAACACCGATAGGGCAGGACACCTTCCGGATGACCAAACCGTCATTTCTTGTGTACTCATCCAACTCCAACCCTACGGGATCCGGCAGTGCAGCGACATCCCGGATACCTTGTGCCATACCTTCGATCCGCTCTGGAGTCAGACGAAGTCTGTCCAGCATAACGGTGGAGATAGATCCGGTTGCATCGTCAAGATCTTTCTGATTGGCAGAAAGAATAGTATCCATTTGATGGATCAAAGCATCTGCCATTGCGTTTAATGCATTGTTTTTTTGCTCTGAAGAAAGCAAACTCACTTTTACTTTTGCTGCTTTTGCAGCCTGTAACATATTAAGCATATACTTTACCTGTAAATGTGGTGCCAACGGATTTGCCGTCAACGATATCGTATAGATTTGCGGGATTGTTGCCGTTGGTAATGATCATATCGCAGCCGCAACCCAGGCAAATCTTAGCGGCTTCCAATTTGGTAACCATACCGCCGGTGCCTAAATTGCTTCCACTGCCGCCGGCGAGGGAGAGGATCTCCTCATCGATCCGGTGGGCGACTTGTATCAACTTGGCGTTGGGATCTTTATGAGGATCAGCGGAATACAGGCCGTCAATATCCGACAGGAGAATCAATTTATCTGCCTTTACACTCTGTGCGACGATAGCGGCCAAGGTGTCATTATCGCCGATCACAATTTCTTTGGTAGCAACCGTGTCGTTTTCGTTGATAATAGGGATGGCATCCAAATCCATGAGCCGCGCCAGGGTATTACTGAAATTGGTGTGCCGAACATCGTTTTCCACATCTTCACCGGTGATCAAAAGTTGGGCAACGGTGTGATTAAATTCGCTGAATAATTTATCGTATATGTACATCAGTTCGCACTGACCTACGGCTGCAGCCGCCTGTTTGGTGGGAATATCCTTAGGACGCTCCTGCAATCCCAATTTCCCTACCCCCATTGCGATTGCGCCGGAGGAGACGACAATCACTTGGTTGCCGGCGTTTTTGATATCGCTGATTACTTTACAAAGTTCTTCCACACGGCGAATATTTAAATGGCCGGTGGGGTATGCAAGGGTGCTGGTACCTATCTTGATAACAATTCTCATGGATAACCCTCCAAGTATCTATTTGTTCCATTATATAACGACTGCACCGGTAAATAAAGAGTTATTTTATCAATTTTTTACTTTTATTTATTGTGTTTGTATGCTTGACATCTTATGTAGCGGCTCTGTATGTTTTTCAGAGCCACTATTTAGTTTTCAAATCGGATTTGTTGTCTCTTTATAAGTGTGAATGTTGTCAGACTGCTGCTGTCGAGATCGGCATTATGCATATGAATACCGTTGATTTGCGAGTTCTCATAGGTGGTGTAATAATAGACGCCCTGATCGGTATTGCAGCAACTGGAGTAAAGTGTTTTTTCAAAACTGTCTCCCACTCTTACGCATCCTTCCTGCTGGTAGACAGACCCTAATATGTGAAAGAATTGTGTGATGCATGCCGTATCGGTCTCATCGCACACCGAGTTCCATTTTGTGAATACCGCCCTAACAAAACGGGAAGAAGAGGACAGATCACCAGGCATTCCGATTCCACCCATTCCGCGGCTATAAGATTTGATCGGTAAGTTTGGTTCAAAACGATTCTCCGGTTCTTCCCGGGTCACATTCATATAATTTGCGATGTTATGAATATGATAATCAAAGGGTGGATTGTTGGTTAAGACACCATAAGGATTGTCGTAAATCTGCAGACCGTTTTTGGTTGGTTCTACGGTAATAGACTTTGTTTTGTCATCTATGATCCAATGGAGTGGACTGAGGGGGTACGACGCGCTATAGGCAATATTTACTAGGTTAATTTTTTTGACTTTCTCCAGTGCTTCATCTGTGTTTTTACACTGACCCAGTATCCAAGGAATAAACTCAAATGGTGTAATGTTATCCAGGGTATCACTTTGAGGGTAATAAACTGCATTTCCAGGGAAATAGAGCCCGGCCATACTTAATCCATACTCGTTGGTGGCGTCAAAATAAAGAGGATATC
>JAZSRS010000064.1:0-1536 GCA_045538595.1 Faecousia sp.
CCTTGGCGTAGGCTTCGCCCAGTTTCTTCAGTTCAGCATCGTCATTCCAATCCTGAATATCCTTCAGGTTGTCCACGAATGCACCCTCATTAGCGATTGCAGCCATATTGGTATTGGCCAGCACAGAAAGGTCTGTTCTGATCTTCACGCCGGGAACCACGCCGTAAAGCCGCAGGTTCTGACCAGCCTCCTTAACATACTTTGCAAAGACCTCACCCAGCGCTACCCGCTTCTGGCTGTAAACCAACGCCTCATAGCCATCACCGCCACCGGCATTAAAATGGTTGGACACAAACAGGTCAGCACCCCAACTGTTGGCATCGTTGCAGATAGCAGTCAGACTGTCCATCGTGCCGGGAGTGATTTTGGTTTCACACACATAGTTGGCCAGCAGATAGTCATTCATGTGCTTGGAGACCGCCACATTCAATTTACGCTCGGTTTCGTAACCTACCGCCCCGGGGTCTTTGTCAGAGTGTCCGGGATTGATATAGATTTTCTTTGTCATACTCACATTTCCTTTCTAAATACAAATTATTCCAGTGTTTCTTTCGCAGAGACTTCCAAACTTATCAACACCCCCTCCTGCGTGAGCCGGTGGAATCTGATTCGTTCGGCATTGGCAAAAACCAACTCAAAAACATTTAGACTATCACCTCCAATCACAACCGTACATCTTCTCCTTTGTTCCACCGCCTCCTGGATCTCAGCAAAGGACTTGTCCATCTCCACAGAAGATCCATCCTCAGTTATCGTGCCTGTAATCACAAAATCTGCCTGTAATGCAAACTGCCGAGCCTCTTCCGCCGCTGCGTTTGCGCTGCTTGCTGCTGCATTTGCATCGGTTGCCGCCCTTGTAGCAGCCACAACCGCACCGTTAAGGTTATCGAAATTTCGCCCAAAGTTGTACTTCTGCTCCAGTTCCGACGCTTTGCGTACACCTTGTCTGTCTTGCTTTTCGCTCAAAGTTATCACTTCCTCCACATAAAATAGAGGACTGTCTCCAGTCCTCTATTTTTTAATTCCACGTTACCCTGCCATCCGACGAAATTGTAAAGCCCAGTTCTTTCAGTACCGTTGCCTTCTGCTCGTAGGAGAATCCCTCTATGCTGTTCACATACTCAACGATTTTCCCATTATAGGTATCGTCGCTGGGATATTCCATTTTATAAAGGATCAACTTTGCGCCATACTCCGCATCCAGCCCGTTAATGTACTGCACGACCTTCTTTTTTCGGCTGCCGCTTACGGAATTACCCTTGCCGTCCTTGTCAGCCTTGATTGCGCTCAAATCCCTTGTGTACCCCTTGTACGCCACGGTATCATCCGTTACTGCCAAAGATACCTGATACTTCTCCGGATTCTGATACGCCCAGTTGTAAGCCTCACGGCTCTCCTCGCTGGCATTGTAGGTTTTGTATGCAATCCCGTTATTTTTTAGGAACTGATATTTTTCCTGATTCTTGATGTAAAAATCGAACTCGTCGAAGTCCTCGTATAAATCGTAGTCAGTCATATCTACCGGCTCTTTCCGGT
>JAZSRS010000134.1:0-4465 GCA_045538595.1 Faecousia sp.
TGGGGTTCATGAACCACATCCTGAGGTTCAAGGGATTCAAAACCTGACAACGGGTGGCCTTCCGGTAATGCCACATAAAAATCCCGCTGATTCAGCTTCCGGAAGTGAAGACTTCTGTCCCGGTCTGTAGAGTCCACAATAGCCATATCCAGTTTTTCCTGCCTCACTAAATCCATGAGGTTTTCGGCGGAACTCTCTGTCAGGTGGAATCGGATGCGCTTGTTCTTTTGGGCATAATTGGAAATTTCTCTTGCCACAAGACCGTCTAATGTGCCGGAAACAAGGCCCATACGAATGACGATCGGCGCGCTGATTTTGCTGTCACGAAGCATCAGAGAGGCGGTATGCAGTTCGTTCAGTGCAGCGTCAACTTTCTCCCGATAGAACTTACCTTCTTCTGTCAGTCGGATGTTTCTTCCAGCTTTTTCAAAGAGCTTTACGCCGCCCAGCTCGGTTTCCAGGTTATGGATCGCGCTGCTCAAGGACGGCTGCGAGATTCCCAGCCGGGCAGCCGCAACAGTATAGTGCTCCACCTGAGCCAGGACAGAGAAATATCGCAACACGTTGTAGTTCATATATGGTTACCTCCGGGACCCATAGATTGCTCCTATAAATAAAATATCATAAAAATATTGGTTATTGCAATTTCCAATATTATAATTCACAGAGTTACTGTTGGTTTTCTGTAAACGGGGGGATTTGATGGAGACGAACAAGGTCTCAAAAAAACTGTTGAAACGACTTCCGGCCTATCTGAATTATCTGAAATCATTGGGGGATTCCGTTGAAAATGTGTCTGCCACCACCATAGCCAAAGGTTTGGGATTGGGTGATGTGCAGGTGCGCAAGGATCTGGCTAAAATCTCCGACACAGGTCGCAGAAGAGTCGGACGTTCCCGGGAATTGTTGATTCGCGATATCGAAAAGTATCTGGATTTTGTCACAGAAACCGGAGCGATCCTTGTAGGGGCAGGAAAACTGGGACGAGCACTTCTGGATTATCCGGGATTTGCGGAATCCGGAATCAATTTGATGGCTGGGTTTGATATCTGTCCGATTGACACTCAGACAAGCAGCGGCAAACCGATTTATCCCTTAAGCCGAATGGAGTCTTTCTGCAAGTACTATGATGTGCACATTGGCATTGTTGCGGTTCCGGCAGAAAGTGCGCAGGATGTCTGTGACTGCATGGTTGCCTGCGGCATCAAGGCCATTTGGAATTTTGCTCCGGTTTATCTGAAAGCGCCGGATCATGTCATGGTTCAAAGTGAGGACCTGGCAATTTCCATCGCATCACTTCGTATGCGGCTGAAGAATCAAGATACATTAGGATGATATGGATGGTGGTCCTGAACATGGGCTACCATCCATTTTGTTTGCCGGAATGATAATCCGGGCCGCAGAGATCATACAGTGCGGCCCGGAATACGAATACAAATTACTGCTTGGAGATGGCGCCAAACTTACAGGTGGCGATACAGGCGCCGCATTTGACACACTTCATAGGATCGATGGCCAGCGCGGGCTTCTTCTTGCCGGGGGCAATGTAGTCGGTCTTGGAGATGGCATCAGCGGGGCAGGCCTTTGCACACATACCGCAGCCAATGCACTTGTCCTTGGTAATGACATAGCTCATCAGATTCTTGCAGACCTTGGCAGGGCACTTCTTGTCCACAACGTGAGCAATGTATTCGTCGCGGAAGTGCTTCATGGTAGACATGACAGGGTTGGAAGCAGTCTGGCCCAGAGCACACAGAGAACCGGTCTTGATCAGGTTGCTGATCTCCTCCAGCTTATCCAAATCCTCCAGAGTTCCCTTGCCTTCGGTGATCTTGGTCAGGATCTCCAGCATACGGCGGGTGCCGATCCGGCAGGGGGTACACTTACCACAGGATTCGTCGCAGATGAACTCCATGTAGAACTTGGCAACGTCCACCATGCAGTTGTCCTCGTCCATGACGATGGCACCGCCGGAACCCATCATGGAGCCCTTGGCAACCAGATTGTCAAAGTCAATGGGCTCACCCAGTCCTCCTGCGGTGAGCCAGCCGCCGGAGGGACCACCGGTCTGGATAGCCTTAAACTGCTTGCCATCGGGAATGCCGCCACCGATGTCGTAGATCAGTTCCCGCAGAGTGGTACCCATGGGGATTTCCACCAGACCAACGTTGTTAACCTTGCCGCCCAGGGCGAAGACCTTGGTGCCCTTGGAACGCTCGGTGCCGCAGGAGGCGAACTCAGCAGCACCCTCCCGGAGGATGTAGGGAACGCAGGCCAGGGTTTCCACGTTGTTGACGATGGTGGGTTCTGCCCACAGACCCTTCACAGCGGGGAAGGGAGGACGGGGACGGGGCATACCGCGCTTACCCTCAATGGAGTTCAGCAGTGCAGTCTCCTCACCGCAGACGAAAGCGCCTGCACCCAGACGGATGTGGGCCTGGAAGCTGAAGTCAGTGCCCATGATATTCTTACCCAGGATGCCGGCTTCGTTCATCTGCTTGATGGCATTGCGCAGACGGTTAACGGCGATGGGATACTCAGCACGAACGTAGAAATAACCCTCGGATGCACCAATGGCATAGCCCGCGATCATCATACCTTCGATAACGGCATAGGGATTACCTTCCAGAATGGAGCGGTCCATGAATGCGCCGGGATCGCCCTCGTCGCCGTTACAGACCACATATTTCTGGTCGCTCTGGGAACCGTAGGCGAACATCCACTTTCTGCCGGTGGGGAAACCGCCGCCGCCGCGGCCGCGCAGGCCGGAGGCCAGAACCTCGTCAATAACGGCCTTGCGATCTATACCCAGTGCCCGCTTCAAGCCCTGGAATGCGCCGTAACCCATGGCTTCATTGATGTCTTCGGGATTGATAACACCACCGCCGTGGAGGGCAACTCGCTTCTGCTTCTTATAGAAGTTGATGTCATCCTGCTTGGCAACCTTCTCGCCGGTATTGGGCTCGATGTACAGCAGACGCTCCACAATTTCACCGCCCAGGATATCGGTGTTGAAAATCTCCTCCACATCCTCGACCTTGACCAGACGGTACAGGGTGTCCTCGGGCAGGATCTTGACGAAGGGTCCCTGGGAGCAGAAACCGAAACAGCCAACGGTGTTGACGGTTACCTTGTCTTCCATATGATTTTCGGCCACCAATGTGTCAAACTTGCCCTTGATATCCAAAGAATTGGAGGACAGGCAGCCGGTACCGCCGCACAGAAGAATGGCACGCTTGCCATTGGTGCCTTCCAGCTTGGCATTCAGAGCAGCAGTACAGCTGCAGATTTTCGCATCCAGCTCAGCAAAATTTTTCATAACTCAAACCTCCTTGGCCCGGTATTCTTCCACAACAGAGGCCACCTTGTCCACGGTCATCTTGGGGTAGACCTTGCCATTGATGGAAACAGCGGGAGCAATGCCGCAGGCGCCGATGCAGCGCAGAGCATCGATGGTGAACAGGCCGTCGGTAGTGGTCTCGCCTGCTTTGATTCCCAGAATCTCAGAGAATTTGTCGATGATCTGCTGTGCACCCTTGACATAGCAGGCGGTACCCAGGCAGCAGCCGATGATGTACTTGCCCTTGGGTTCCAGAGAGAAGAAGGAATAGAATGTGACAACACCGTAAATCTCTGCTACGGGAATGCCGGTCTTTTCGGAAACGATTTTCTGTACATCCAGAGGAATATAACCGTATTCATTCTGGATGTCGCTGAGGATCATCATCAGAGGTGTCTTTTCATTTGCGTATCTCGTGCAAATCTCGTTGATCTTTTTGACACCTGCCTCGCTGATATGAGCCATAGTTTACCTCCTATAAATTCTTTTAGTCACAAAAAAGTGCCGGACACCCATCCTTCCGGGGCTGTCCGGTTCAAACCGACGGTTGCGAAAATAACACGATTCGCCTGTTTGTCTTTATGTTAGGAAGATAATAACACCAGCCGGCCCCAAAAACCAATAAAGTTCTGGTATTTTATTCATAGTTTGATTCTATGGATAAGTCAGGTTGACCCATAGTTTTATTCTATAGATAAAATGTTGTAACTTTATTGGTTTTACAAAAGGCAACGATTATAATGCGTTGATAGTGTGATACCAATATTCCGTAAAAGGTTCATGTATGTATACAATTTAGGAGGAAATTATGCTGAACGTAACAATTGACGGCATCAAAGTGCGGGCCAAGGAGGGCAGCACCATTCTGGAGGCTGCCCGGAGCGTGGGTATTGAGATTCCAACCCTGTGCTATCTGAAGGATCTGACTCCCGAGGCATCCTGCCGGATCTGCCTTGTGGAGATCGAGGGCAATCCCAAGCTGTTCACCGCCTGCTCCACCCCTGTGGCCGAGGGCAACGTGATCTTCACCAAGTCCGAGAAGGTCATCGCCGCCAGAAGATCTGTTCTGGATCTGATGCTGTCCACCCACAAAGCCGACTGCTTCAGCTGCGGCAAAAACGGCGA
>JAZSRS010000178.1:0-1543 GCA_045538595.1 Faecousia sp.
CTACAAAGAAATGCTGACCGACATCACCTCCAGCACCACCCGTATCCAGTGCGAGTGCGGTGGTAAGGCCAAGGATGTAGCCGACCATGAATGCAGCAATGTTGAGTTCCTGCCTTGGACAGACAGCACATCCCTGCCTACCGGCGGCAACTACTATCTGACAACCGATGTGACGCTGAGTAAACAGTTTGATTTCACCGGTTTCCTGGCCCTTGATCTGAACGGAAAAACGATCACCCATAATGTTGCCGCGTCTGAAACCGAAAACCCCCGTGTGTTCCTTCTTTCCAATGACGCTCACCTGTCCATTACCGATTCTACGGCGCAGCCCGGCACCATTACCAGCACCCTCTCCGAAACCAGCAAGTACGGTCTGATCCTTTCGTTGAACCAGAATTCCTCTGCTGTACTCTACGATGGCATTCTGGATGCGTCCGGTATCCTGGCCACCAACGGCGGCGGCGGCTGTGTGTCCGTCCAGACCACCACTGCAGCATTTAAGATGTACGGCGGTCAACTGTTGGGTGCTACTTCCAACATTGGTAGCGTCATGTTCGTAAACGGTTCTGCAGAACTGTATGGCGGCACACTTACAGGTGCCAACAGCGCAACAACATGGGGCGGCAGCATTTGGGTCGCATCTACCGGAAAACTGACAATTGGCGGTACTGTTGAGATTAACAACAAGCCCAGAAATATCTACTTTGCTAACGAGGCCAACATGCCCCAAAACTTCACGGTCAGTGGTAACTTTACCGGCAATGCAGGTGTGATTTACAGCACACCCACGGACGGTCAGACAATTGGCAAGAGCAATAACGCATTCTTCCGCCCCGACAATCTGTATTTAGATAACAACAGCAACTACCAAATTGCAGTTGATGGGGACAAGATCGTCATTACCGAGCCTATGGCAGCCGCTTCCGTCACTCATAACAAAGTAACCACTAAATATGATTCTCTGGCAGATGCAATCAGCAATTACCCCGGCGGAGACGCTGTGCTGACCATGCTGCAGAACAGCAAGGAAAATGTGACCTTTACTAATGATACGATCCTGGATCTGAACGGCTGTTCCTTAACCGGCACTGTGGTTGCCGAAGGCAAACTGACCGTTAAGGACTCCCAGACCGACGATCTGACTGTCGAGGACAACTACGGCTACGGAAAACTGCCCGAGTCCCTCAGCAATGTGCAGGCTGCTGACGGTTACCTCATGATCACGGAGGAAAGCGTTGGTATTTCCTTCCATAGGCTGATTTTGCAAACATGTTTCATTAACCTGCGGCCCAATTCCGCCGGTTTGTACTACACCTGCGACTTCGGCGGCGACGAAGTGATTAAGCGCAATATCGAGTATTTCGGTGTCGCCCTGGGTGCAAACAGAACACCTGATTTCCGTCCTAAGACCTATACCGCATTCAGCAATGAGGATTGGCTGGTTGGAAAAGACCAGGCAGGCAACCCCAATAATCGTAGGAACGGCGCAATTCTTGATGGCATTATGTCCACAAGCAATCTTAAGTCGGATCGTAGCCATGTC
>JAZSRS010000034.1:0-4148 GCA_045538595.1 Faecousia sp.
GGCAGGTCCGGCGACTCCGGCAGGACCCCGAGGACCTACAGGACCTGCTTCACCCGTTGGGCCTTGTGGACCAACTGGACCGGCTACACCGGCAGGACCCTGGGGACCGGCTGGTCCAGCAACACCCGCTGGTCCCTGAGGACCGATTGCACCGGTTTCACCAACAGGTCCCTGAGGACCAACTGGACCGGCTACACCTTCCGGCCCTTGCGGACCTACGGGACCTCTGACCCCAGGAACACCTTGGGGACCAGCTGGTCCTCTCGGGCCAACCGGCCCCTGCGGGCCTGCAGGCCCCGGCGGACAATTTGTACAGCAGAAACATTGCTCCCGATCCGTGCAACCATGCTCTTTTGGCTGGTGACGTTTGCATGAATTATCATCGAATTGGAAGTCACAGTTCCTGTCATCGAAGCCATTGTATCTGTTCAATATAACCCCTCCTCATATTCAGTTTGTACCATATTATACGTGTTTTCGACGCAATTTGACACAGGCAGACAGACGATGGCTATTCTGCCCTCTCCTTAACGGCATCGTCCTATTATATGAATTAGAGGTCACTGGTGTGCTAGTACATGTTTTGTGATTATTTGCATTGTCACAATGTTAAGGCATGGAAAGCCTAATAGCACTACATTTTGAATGCTAATATACCAGCAACCACCACATATCTGCAAAGCCAAAAATCCCCCATCGAGTGGGAGTAACTGAATTTTATTTTCTACGCTATTTGAGCGTGATAATTATACAAACCATCACGCTCATATCCATATTATACTGAATATATTGATTTCCAAACAAACTAGAGGTCACAGATGTTTCAATGGCAAAATCTATTTGCCAATTTTAAATAACAGTTGATTTTGGTAATTAGAATGGGTATAATTTGAGCAAGAGGTGGTCACATGAAAACATATACAATCATCGGCGGCGTCAACGGTGTTGGCAAATCCAGTTTCACCGGTGTTCTGAAAGAGCGAACAACAGATCTGGGCGTTATTATTGATGTTGACAAAATTACAGCAGAACTTGGCGGCAATCCCCTTGCCGGTGGCAAGGCTGCTTTAACCATGATCCGTGATTGCATTGATCGCAATGTATCCTTCACGCAGGAGACCACCCTTTCCGGTTACAAGACGGAGGCCACGGCTAAGGAAGTGAAAGAGCTGGGTTACCATATCAGAATGTTCTATGTAGGATTGGACACCCTGTCTGAAAGTCTTGTGCGAATCGACAACCGGGTCAAGCGCGGTGGACACAACATTCCTAAAGAAGATGTGGAACGCCGTTTCTCCGGCCGTTGGGAAGCTGTTGCAAAAGTCCTTCCTTACTGTGACGAAGCAGAGTTTTATGATAATGATAACGGTTTTGTAAAGGTAGCAGAATATTGCAATGGCGAATTGCGAACCATCGGTAATCACATACCTAATTGGCTATCCGAACTGCAGAATCATCTGAAACCGTGACCAACTTTTAACCAACAAAGTTTCAGTAAAAGAGAATAACTGACATAATAGCACTATATATCGAAGGCTGTTATGATGGCTACCACCACATATCTACAAAGCCAAAATCCCGCCATCAAGTGGGAATAATCCTACACCTCTAAAAACCCTGATTTCAAGGGATTTTACAGTTCTCGTTTTGCTATTGACAGCAATATGACAGCAAAAATATTGAAGATGCTCTGCTTTTTACGGCAGAGCATCTTTTAGTTTTATGCAGATTCATCTGCTAATGTTTTGCTGTAAAGTTTGCCAACAATATTATAACAATCATCCTGAACACCCTTTGATGTTTGATTTAACGGACTATTTTTGATGCAAAAATTAATTAACTCTTTCATCAAGATAAGAGAAAACGGGATAGTGTCATTGCGAATCAGCGACCGTGTCGCTGGTGTGGCAATCTAACATCCACCATCGGATTTTAAGATTCCCACGCCAGTGTGTGCACTGGCGTGGGAATGACAACAGGAATTACCTTAATGACATCGCCACAGAGGGGGATGTTATACTGTATATAATACGGTCGTTTTCGGCATTTGGTGGCTTTTACAAAAATTTCATAAATTTTCCGCAAATACCTCTTGCTTTTTCAGGATTGTTCTGCTAGAATACATTTTAGCACTCAGGGAGATTGAGTGCTAACCCTCTAAATATGTAGATAAATGCGGGATTCCGCAATCTAAATACCACCCAAGAATATGGAGGCAAAGATTATGAAACTGAAACCCATGGCAGACAACATCCTGCTGAAAGCCGCAGAGGCTCAGGAGACCACTGCATCCGGCATTATTCTGGCTACCACCAACAAGGAAAAGCCCGGCTTCTTTGAGGTCGTTTCCGTTGGCCCCGGCACTAAGGACGTTACTATGACCGTCAAGGCCGGCGATAAGGTTGTTGTTGGCAATTTCGTTGGCAACGACATCAAGTTGGATGGCGAAGATTACAAGTTCGTCAAGCAGGACGACATTCTGGCAATCGTAACTGACTGATTTTAGGAGGCAAATACTATGGCAAAGATGATTGTATACGGCGAGGACGCCCGTAAGAAATTGCAAAGCGGCATCGACCAGTTGGCCGACACCGTAAAGGTTACCATCGGCCCTAAGGGCCGTAACGTGGTGCTGGGCAAGAAGTTCGGCGCTCCCCTGGTTACCAACGACGGCGTTACCATCGCCAAGGAAGTGGAACTGGAAGACCCCTTTGAAAATATGGGCGCTCAGTTGATCCGCGAGGTAGCCACCAAGACCAACGATGTGGCCGGCGACGGTACGACCACCGCTACTGTTTTGGCGCAGGCCATCACCCGCGAAGGTCTGAAGAACCTGTCCGCAGGCGCAAACCCCATGGTGGTGCGCAAGGGTATCGAGAAGGCCGTTGAGGTTGCTGTTGCCGCCATCAAGGAGCATTCCGTTCCTGTCAACGGCTCTGACGACATCGCAAGAGTGGGAACTGTCTCCTCCGGCGACGAGTCCATCGGCGCGCTGATCGCTGAGGCTATGGAAAAGGTTGGCACCGAGGGTGTCATCACCATCGAAGAGTCCAAGACCGCCGAGACCGGTCTGGATGTGGTGGAAGGTATGCAGTTCGACCGGGGTTACATCTCCCCCTATATGGTCACCGATACCGACAAGATGGAAGCCGTTCTGGACGACGCTTATATCTTGATCACCGATAAGAAGATCGCCTCCATTCAGGAGATCCTGCCCATTCTGGAGCCGGTTGTTAAGTCCGGCAAGAAACTGATGATCATTGCTGAAGATGTGGAAGGCGACGCCCTGGCTACACTGCTGGTGAACCGTCTCCGCGGTAACTTCAATGTGGTTTGCGTCAAGGCTCCCGGCTTTGGCGACCGCCGCAAGGAAATGCTGCAGGATATCGCTATCCTGACTGGTGGTACTGTCATTTCCAGCCAACTGAATATGGAACTGACCGAGGCGCAACTGTCCGATCTGGGCCACTGCCGTCAGTTGGTGGTTACCAAGGACTACACCACCATCGTTGACGGCGACGGCACTGCCGAGGCCATTGCCGCTCGCGCACAGCAGATCCGCGCTGCCATCGCCACCACTACTTCCGAGTACGACAAGGAAAAACTCCAGGAGCGTTTGGCAAAACTCTCCGGCGGTGTTGCCGTCATTAAGGTTGGCGCACAGACCGAAGTGGCTATGAAGGAAAAGAAACTCCGGGTGGAAGACGCCCTGAACGCCACCCGCGCTGCCGTGGAAGAAGGCATCGTAGCCGGCGGCGGTACTGCTCAGGTCAATGCCATTGCCGCTGTTGAAAAACTCATCGCAAAACTCTCCGGCGACGAGAAGACCGGCGCCAAGATCATCGCCACCGCTCTGCAGGCTCCCATCCGCCAGATCGCGGAGAACGCCGGTGTGGACGGCAGCGTGGTCTTTGAGAAGATCAAAAACTCCAAGCGAATCGGCTACGGCTTCAACGCCTACACCGAGACCTATATGGACATGATCGAAAACGGCATTGTGGATCCCACCAAGGTTACCCGTTCCTCTTTGGAAAATGCCGCATCTATCGCCGCTTGCGTGCTGACCACCGAGTCTTTGGTGGCCGATAAGCCCGATCCCGCAGCAGACGCTGCCGCTATGGCAGCTGCAGCCCAGGGCGGCGGAATGT
>JAZSRS010000170.1:0-15279 GCA_045538595.1 Faecousia sp.
CGGGGTCTGCTCGGGCAGGTCGGTTGCCCTGCCGCCGCACAGAATCATGACATCAATTCTGTCATGCATAGATACTGCTTCGTCTGCGTGCAGTACCGGCACACCCTCACTCAGAATTTTCACCGATGCAGGATCACGGCGGGTAAATACAGCCGCAAGCTCTGTATCTTTATTTTGCTTTATCGCACATTCAATGCCACGACCGAGATTGCCGTAGCCCAAAATACCAATACGAATCTTCTCCATAGAAGGTTCTCCTTTTTTATCTATATAGGTCGGTAGATAAATACCGGTCGCCGGTATCCGGCAGCAGCACCACGATGGTCTTGCCGGGATTCTCCTCCGCCACCTGCAACGCTCCGTGGAGGGCCGCGCCGGCAGAGATACCCACCAAAATACCCTCGGTACTGCCCATCAGTCGGGCAGCGGCATAGGCCTGTTCCTCGGTAACCGGCATCACCCGGTCATACACGCCGGTGTCCAGTACCTCCGGCACAAAGTTTGCACCGATGCCCTGCAAGCCGTGAGGACCGGCCTTGCCGCCGGAAAGGAGGGGTGAGCCGGCAGGCTCAATGGCCACCACCTGAATATCAGGATTTTGTTCTTTCAGGTATCCGCCCACACCGGTAATGGTGCCGCCGGTACCCACACCGGCCACGAAAATATCCACATCTCCTTGGGTGTCGGCCCAGATTTCCGGGCCGGTGGTGGCTCTGTGGGCCGCCGGATTGGCAGGGTTAACAAATTGCCCGGGGATAAAACTGCCGGGAATTTCTTTTGATAGTTCCTCGGCCTTATCCACCGCACCCTGCATACCCAATTTTCCGGGGGTTAATACCAATTCTGCGCCGTAGGCTTTCATCAGTTTCTGCCGTTCTATGCTCATAGAATCCGGCATGACGATCACCGTCCGGTATCCCCGGGCGGCCGCCACAGACGCCAAGCCAATGCCGGTATTGCCGGAGGTGGGCTCAATGATCACCGCGCCGGGTTTCAGCAGTCCTTTTCTTTCCCCGTCCTCAATCATGGCCAGCGCCACCCGGTCTTTTACCGAGCCGCCAGGGTTTTTATATTCCAGTTTCGCCAGCACCCGGGCGCTGAGTCCCTTTGCCTTTGCAATGGCATTCAGTTCCAGCAGAGGGGTGTTGCCGATCAGTTCACTTGCGGATTTGTAAAGAGCCATACGCTTACCTCCTATGGGCTGAGAGAACGCAAACATCCTCTCAGCCTAAATTATACCCTCCGGGCAGAATTGTTGTCAATAGGAACATTGACAACCCCTCCAACCTATGATATAAAAAGAAAAAAGCGACAGGAGGGTATGCTATGACACCCTTTGAAGAAAAAATTGAATCCGTGGTGGACAGCATTTTGGCGGACTACCGCAACGACCGGGACATCGACCGGCTGGAACTGTCCCGGATTCCGGACAAAGATGTGGTCATCGACATTATTGACAAACTCCGCCGGATCGTGTTCCCCGGCTATTTCAAGGAGAAAAACTACCGTCTGTACAACGCCAAGCACAACCTGAGTATGCTCATCGAGGATGTCATGTTCAACCTGAACCGGCAGGTGGCGCTGGTGTTCCAGAACACCGGGGAGTCGGAAAGCGACGCCCAGACCCACGCAGAAAGGGTATGTATGGAATTCTTCCGGCAGATTCCTGCCGTCCGGGAACTGGTGCAGACTGACTTGCAAGCCGCCTACGATGGCGACCCGGCGGCCACCGGTATGGCGGAGATCATTTTCGCCTACCCCGGCCTGTTTGCCATCACCGTGTATCGGCTGGCACACGTTCTGTACACGCTGGAAGTGCCTATGCTCCCCAGAATGATGACGGAACACGCCCACAGTCTCACCGGTATCGACATTCACCCCGGTGCAACCGTGGGAGAGTACTTCTTCATTGACCACGGCACAGGCATCGTGGTGGGCGAAACCACCGTCATCGGCAACAATGTCAAACTCTATCAAGGCGTGACCCTTGGCGCTCTGTCCACACGGGGCGGGCAGAGCCTGCGGGGCAAGCGCCGCCACCCCACCATCGAGGACAATGTAACCATCTACGCCGGCGCGTCCGTGCTGGGTGGTGAGACTGTGGTGGGCCGGGATTCGGTCATTGGCTCCAACGCCTTTATTACCAAATCCGTTGCTCCCTGCACCACCATTTCCATCAAGAATCAGGAGCTGCAGATGAAAACCCGGGCCGACTGTGCCAACTGCCAGCAACAGTTTAACTGCAATCCGTAATCATTCACCGCTGACCCTCCCCGGCCAGCGGTGTTTTTTTATGCGTCCGAGGGCAGGAGCAGTAGGAGCGGATACAGAAGTGTTGCCCGAGAGCGGTCGATGGTCTGCCAATCTTCCCCATCCCGGCGCAGATATCGGTTTCCCTGCTGCAGGTACACACTGTCCGTGCCGTCGGAATATTGCAGTTTTATGGTGCAGGATGTGTCAAAGGATTCCTTAGGCACTGTAGGCCCAAAGGGTCGCAGCAGCCGCAGGTATGTGAGGATCGACCCCATACTGCCCTGTTTAGTGTAAGTGCGGTGTATGGTATCCCCGGCCCGGGAATATGCCACCTCCACACCGGTCACCACCCGGTAGGATGTTCGGGTTTTCCCACCGCAGCCGGCCAGCAGTAAACAAATTGCCAAAAGTATCCAAATCCGTTTCACGCCAATCACCTCATATTCAGTATGGCGCAAAAGGAGAAAATTATAAATCTGCCCTTGATTTTCTTTAGAAAATGAATAAAATAGAGAATATATGTTATTCCGGGAAAGGAAGATGCTCTTATGAACCGAATTTACATTCCCGAAGGCTACAAGCCCCCGCTGGACGCCTACGAGACCCAACGGGCCATCGCCTACATCAAACACGCTTTTCAGGAGGAGTTTGCCGGCGCGCTGAATTTGAAGCGGGTCTCCGCCCCTCTGTTCGTCACCGATGCCTCAGGTCTTAACGATAATTTGAACGGCTATGAGCGGCCGGTGAGTTTTGACATTCCCGCTGTGGGAGAGGATGCAGAAGTGGTCCACTCCTTGGCCAAGTGGAAGCGGCTGGCGCTGAAACGGTACGGTTTTGGCATCGGTCAGGGTCTGTACACCGATATGAACGCCATTCGCCGAGACGAGGAATTGGACAATATCCACTCCATTTATGTGGACCAGTGGGACTGGGAGAAGGTGATCACCGCCCAGAACCGGAATCTGGACTACCTGAAACTGATCGTAAACGCCATCGTCAAGGCCATTTGCGACACTAACGACCGGCTGCATGTTCGCTTCCCCCAGATCCGCACAGAACTGAGCCGGGAAGTCAGTTTTGTTACCACCCAGGAACTGGAAGATCTGTACCCCGACCTGGACGGCAACGCCCGGGAGACCGCCTATGTGAAGGATCACCACACCGCCTGCATCCTGCAGATCGGCGGCGCTCTTCGTTCCGGCAAACCCCACAGTGGCAGAGCCCCGGACTATGACGACTGGAACTTAAACTGCGATATTTTCTTCTGGGATGAGCAACTGCAAAGAGCCTTGGAAATCTCCTCTATGGGTATCCGGGTAGACAAAGAATCCTTAGACCGTCAATTAACCGTTTCCGGCTGCAACGACCGCCGGGAACTGCCTTTCCACAAAATGCTGCTGAACGACGAACTGCCGCTCACCATCGGTGGCGGTATCGGTCAAAGCCGGCTGGCTATGCTGATGCTGGGCTGCGCCCACATCGGCGAGGTGCAATCCAGCGTGTGGGACAAAGCCACCGTGGAAGCCTGCAAAAATGCCGGCATCCCCTTGTTGTAAAATTAAAAATTAAAAATTGAAAATGGAAAATTGGGCTGTAAATTCATCTGCCCGCAGAGTTGGCTGAGGATACTGCGCCAAAAATAACTTTTAATTTTCAATTCTTAATTAAAGAGAGGACTGCTTTCGCAGTCCTCTCTTTTTTGTTTCTTAGCCCTTGGGGGCGTTGGCCAGCAGGTATGCTTCAGCCTCGGGGCACCACAGGTTGTTGTGTGCCTTGCAGATCTTGTCCAGTTCCGCAAACAGAGGATCGGTCTTGCCCTTCTCCTCGAAGTCTGCAATGGCAGTCAGGGGCAGTTCAATGTGGTTGTAGATCAGTTTCTTACCGCCGGGGATGGAGGGCAGGTTCAGCGTGGTCTCAATGGCAGCATTCAGACCACCCACATGGGTAACCAGACCGGAGGGATTCAACTTGCCAGCATTCATCATTGCGATTGCTTCCTGCATATCGTTGGTGTTGCCACCGGAAGTGCCAACTACATGGGTGTACAGGTAGTGGACATTGTACCAGTTGAAGGGGGCCTTGAACTGGGAATCGGTGGGGCCGGCGAAGAAGTTCAGACAGCCGTCGAAGCCCAGAATATCGTCAGCCTGCTCAATGACAGGTTTGACGGGAGCGAAGCAAACCACATCATCGTAGCCGGTGCCGCCGGTGAGGCTGCGCAGGTACTCGGTAGCGCCTTCCATCTTGGTGTTCACATAGTGCAGTTCAATGCCGTTTGCCTTTGCGTCCTCTACGGTGTAGATAGATGCAGCACGCTCCAGACGGGCATCATCAATATCGGTAACTACCAGCAGGCTGGGCTTGCGGTCGCAGTGGATTGCATAGTCGATTGCAGCCAGACCCATAGGGCCAACGGATGCCAGCAGAGCCATCTTGCCGCCTTCCTTGATGCCCATTTCGTGGACATAAGAACCGGCCTTGGTGTGGTACATTGCGTGGAAAGTCCCGATTACACAACTCAGAGGCTCAGCCAGAGAGCCGAAGTAGTAGGTGTCGGACTCGTAGGGCAGCAGGCAGTTTTCCAGCAGTGTTTCAATGGGAACATTGCCATACTGGGCGTTACCGCCGCAGTAGTTGTAGGAGTAACCGGGAGCCATCTGAGAACCCTTGTGATAATGAGCGGGCTGGATAACGAACTTGTCGCCAACCTTGTACTTGTGCGCCCAGTTTGCACCAACTTCTACGATATCACCGCAGAATTCGTGACCCAGAATGGTGGGGTTGGTAGCGCAGTCATCGGGAATACGCTTATGGTCGCCACCCTCGATGGCAGCCTTGTAGGAAGACATACACAGAGAGTCGGAAACGACACGGATGCGAACATCATCGGGACCAATTTCGGGCAACTGGACATCGTCCAGACGCAGATCTTTCTTGCCGTAAATTCTAACAGCCTTTGTATTCATAATAAGAACCTCCTGTTTAGGTATTGTTTTCGTGTTCAATCAGTTTCCAAGTGGCGTCGATCAAGTTCTGGAACATGGGGTTTTCCATAGCCTTGATGACGAAACTCTGCCGGGGGGTGTTGATATCCTCGCCGGAGATCTGGAACATGCCGTACTGGTCGCACAGGGCACGGAGACGCTCAAGTTGCGCGGGGGTGTTCCGGGTGGGCATATAGGTGACGGCGGTAACGCCCTCTTCCTTCAAGCACTCGAACACATCGTCTAAGTAATCGTCCTCAAATTTCTGTGCCTTCTTGTCGCCAGTGACGGAATCGCCCACATCGCCCAGGTAAGCATAGCACAGGTAGGCGTCCACATCCTTGCAAAGCCGCACCATATCGCAGAGTTTGGGACATTCGTCGGTGGCGTCCACGAAGATCTTGGGAACGAATGTGCCTTTCAGCATACCCAGCACATCGTACTCATAGAAGGGATACGCCGTATCCAGCAGCAGAGTTTTCTGCTTTTCGGACAGACTCATACCCAATGCGGTGAGTTTGTCGATCATGGGCTGACCCTTGCCCACCTGCTTCACCAGTTCGATGGCCAGAGCATACATCAGATGCCGCTCGGTAACACCGCCGTTTTCCTGTGCCATAGACAGAGGCAGTACATCCCGGTCGTAATCCAAACTCACGCCAACCAAGGCGTTGATATTCTCCACCATTTTCCGGTTACGGGTGTGGCGGGCAGCCTGATAGGGCTTGAAGAACTCCGTCAGCACGGAAATCTTGTGGTGGGGCACAGACTGAATGGTCATATAGGATACGCCCACTTGGTCCGGATTGTTGGTATGGTGGTCTTCCAGCCGGGTGCCATCCATAGAAACTCTGGCCTCCATGCCGATGGTCACCGGCATATCCACCAATTTTGCAGCCTCCAAAAATTCCTCTGCGCCGGAAATGGAATCGTGGTCGATGATACCGGCGGTGCAAAGCCCCTCCATGCGGGCGGCGTAAACTGCCGCGGTGGGAGAGTAGGGGGAGAAAGAATAGGTGGTGTGAATGTGGTTGTTAATGTACTGAGGCACCATAGGCGGGAATACGGTATCTTTCAGCACTTCCTGCAGATTGGCAAGCCGCTCCGCCTTGGTGGGGGCATTTAATTTTTCTAAAATGTCAATTGCAATCATATTAACACCTTATCAGTTCAGCATAACCTGACCGCCGGTTACGGGGATAGCCTGACCGGTCTCGTACTTCTGCTCCACGCAGTACATCACAGCGCGGGCCACATCGATGGGCAGGCAGCCCCGGTTCATAGGCACTTTTGCCTCGTAGAAACGGCGGACGTCGTCCACCGTCTTAGCACCGGGGACTTTACCGGCCTGCAGGTACTGAACGAACAGACCTCTCTCCGGGTCGGACCACAGAGGGCCGTCCAGATAGTTGCCGGGGCAGATGGCGTTGACCTTAATATTGTAGGCAGCCAGTTCCAGCGCCCAAGACTGCACCAAGCCGATAGCGCCAAACTTAGAGCCTGCGTAAGCAAAGTTCTTGTTGGAGCCTTCCAGACCGGACTTAGAGGACATAGCGATAATGTCGAACATAGCGGTGGGATCTGCTTCGTGCTGAGCCTCCATAATAATGGCGGCGTACTTGCATGACAGGAACAGACCGGTGTAGTTGACAGCGGTAACGAAGTCAAAGTCCTTCTTCTCCAACTGGGCGATAGGGCCGGAACGGACCACGCCGGCATTGGCAACCATAATGTCCAGACCGCCGAACTTTTCCACTACCTTTGCCACCATTTCGGCGCAACTTTCCTCGTCGGAAACGTTGACCGCAACGGCCCAGGCGTTTTCGCCCAGTTCTGCTGCCACGGACTCTGCCAAAGGCAGGTTCATATCGGCTACGATAATGGTTGCGCCTTCTTTATACAGTTCCTCGGCAATACCCTTGCCAAAGCCCTGTGCCGCGCCGGTCACGATGGTGATCTTACCTGCCAGACGGCCTGTGCCGGTGGGACGGTTGTGAATGTTCTGCTTGGCAATCTCCTGCCACTTTGTCATATCAACGCTCATAGTAACATCTCCTTTTTTATTTCAGAAAAGTACATATTTTTTCATAAGCGGCTTCCCAAGCATCGGTGTGGTTGGGTTGCCAAGTTTCCACAGATTCGGAATTGCGGACGATCTGCCGCAGGTGATCCAAGTCCTTCACATCGCCCAAGGCCATGGCCTGGGTCAGCAGGTTGCCGATAGCCGCGCCCTCCACAGGACCGGTAACCACGATTCTATCCAAAGAGTCGGCAATTAACTGATTCAGGAACTTGTTGTTGATCGGGCCGCCTACGATGTTCAGAGAATCAATTCGCTGGCCCTTCATCTTCTCCAGACCCTCCAGCGCGCTGCGGTATTTCAGCGCCAGAGATTCGTAAACGCAACGGGCGATCTGTCCAACCGTTTCGGGGACAGGCTGGTTGGTATCCCGGCAGAAGTCCTTGATCTTCTGCACCATATTGCCGCCTGCGTAGAACTGGGGTGCGTCGGGGTTGATGATGCTCCGCAGAGGCTCAGCGCCCCGGGCGGCTACTACGATCTCGTCCCAACTCATTTCGATGCCGGCCTTGATCCAATCCCGGCGGCATTCCTGAATGATCCACATGCCGATGATGGTATTCAAGGGACGGTATGTACCCTGAATCGTTCCCTCGTTGGAGAAGCCCCGGTTTTGTGCTTCCATGGTCAGGTCGGGCTTGTCCATTTCCGCGCCGAATAGACTCCAAGTGCCGGAGGAGCAGAAGGCAAAACTACCGGTGCCGGGAATGGCGGCCACCGCAGATGCGGTATCGTGGCTGCCCACGGCTACGAAGGGTGCGGCGTTGATGCCGATCTCTTCACACAGTTCAGGACGAATATGTCCGCGGATAGTGCCGGTCTTGTCGATCTTGGTGAAGATCTTCTTGGGAAGACCCAGTTCCTCAATGGTCTGCCAGTCCCAATCCTTGGTAGTGGGGTTATATAGACCGGTGGTGGTGGCGATGGTGTACTCTGTGCCCTTGCTGCCTGTGAGCAAGTAGCCCAACAGGTCGGGGGTCAGGAGCATAGTCTCTGCCATTTCCAGCGCCGCGTCTTCTTCCCGGAGTCTGCGGTAAAGTTGGTAAATGGTGTTGAATGTCAAGGTGGTGTCGATACCGGTGCGGCCGTAAAGAACTTCCGTGGGGATTTTTTCCTTTACCGCATCGATATCCGCCTGCACGCCCAGCCGGTAAGAGCGGGGAATGCCGGCCAAGTGGCCGTTTTTATCCAGCAGACCGTAGTCCACGCCCCAGGTGTCGATACCGAAGGCGTCCAAGTCACCGAAGTTGCCCTGCTTGAATGCCAACAGGCCCTGCTTCAGTTGGTTGTAAAGGTAGGGGGTGTCCCAGTAGAACACGCCGTTCATTTCTATGTAGTTGTTCTCAAAGCGGTGCAGTTCCTGCATGGTGATTTTCTCACCGTCGAACCGGCCCAAAATGGCCCGGCCGTTGCTGGCGCCCAAGTCAAAGGCAAGGAGATTTCTCACTTTCTTCATAAGCCACGCTCCTAATATGTTTTATCCTATCTATTATACACCTTTCGAACACACAGTTCAATACTGAACAAAGGAAAATTCTTTGTTCACCGTTCAGCCGTGAATTAAGAAAAACCGGCACCACCGAAGTGGTGCCGGTCGGTTTGAGCCGTTAAAAACTATTCAACTACCGAGAATTAGCCCATGTAGAAGATGTTCTTATCCTTCTGCTCGTCGATGTTGTCCTTGTTGTACCATACACCGGCGATACCAACGTCGGAAACTTCCTTGCCGTCCAGTTTGTCGATAGCCATCTGAACTGCCTTGTAGCCGATGTTGTAGGAGTCCTGAGCGACGGAGCCAACCAACAGAGCGTAGGTAGCGCCAGCGTCCTTCATCCAGTTGTACTGGTTGGTACCAGCGTCGAAGCCGCAGAACAGAATGTCCTTGTAAGCAGCAGCGCTGTCAGAGATTTCGGGGAATACTTCGTTCACAACGCCTTCGTTGGTCATGAAGATGGACTGTGCGCCCCAATCCTTCAGAGCGGTCAGACCCAACTTGTATTCGCCAGCGTTGTTAGCCTTAACCTGAACGTTGATGTCCAGAGTGATGCTGTCAGCAGCGGCCAACTTTTCCATACCTTCCTTGAAGCCGGCAGCGCGGTCGATACCGGTGGAGGAGGAGTCGTGCTGAATGATACCAACCTTGTAGCCGTTAGCCAGCAGGTTGTTGTCCTTCAGGTACTTGTAGAAGTTCTCAGCAACAACGCCAGCAGCGGCCTTGTTGTCAGTTGCAACACCACCGATGGTGGGGTCCTTGCCCTCGGTGATGTCAGCGCCACCGTCGTACAGACCGGAGTCGAACTCAACGACGGGCAGCTTCTTGTCGAAAGCAGAGGTCAGTTCGTCAGCAAAGCCCAGGCCGATGGTAGCCAGAACGATTGCCTTGGTGTCCTTGTTGTTCAGAGCAGCCTGAACCATTTCGCGCTGGGAGTTTACGTACTCTTCGGATTCTGCGGTGGGGCCACGGAAGGTAACTTCGTAGCCAGCAGCCTTACCGGCATCAGTTGCGCCAGCCTTAACAGCCTGCCAGAAAGCGTGGGTCTCGCCCTTTGCGATCACAGCAATGGTGCCCTTGCCAGCGGTAGCATTGTTGTCGCCGCTGGGAGTGGTCTCGTTGTTGTTGGTGGAGGGCTTGGTGCAAGCAGCCAGACCCAGAACCATTACCAGAGCCAGAAGCAGAGCAATGAGTTTCTTCATAATTGTTTTCCTCCTAAAATTTAATTTTTATTTTTGGACTTTTTATTCTAAGTGGGCCAATGGCTCACACTTATACAAGGGAATCAAGCCTTGGGCTGGGTTTCCTGCTTCTTCTCTTCCACAGGAATCTTAACCTTGGCAGCGGACTTCTTCTTCAGGACGTCCAGCATAACAGCGCCAACCACGATCACACCGGTAACGGCGTAGGTGATGTTGGTAGCAGACACAACGCTGCCGCTGCTGAGGGCGATGTTCAGACCCTGACGGATAATGACCAGGATCATGGAGCCCAGGATGGTGCCAACCACAGAAGCAGCACCGCCGGTGGTGGAAGTACCGCCGATGTAAACGCCGGCGATGGCATCCAATTCCATACCGTTACCGGCTGCAATGGTCAGAGAGGGGTTGGAAGCCACATAGAACAGCGCAGCAATACCTGCGAAAGTGCCGCCGATCATGTAAGCGATGATCTTGTACTTGTCGGTGTTGATACCGGACAGGCGGGCAGCCTCTTCGTTGGAGCCGATGGCCAGAATGTAACGGCCAACTTTGGTCTTGTACATAACCACCATGCAGATGACGGTCAGACCCAGCACCCAAACAATACCGATGGGGAAGCCGTTCAGGTTGGTGAAGATCTTCTGGAACCAACCGGTGGTGGGGTACTTAACAGCGGAAGAAGTTTCGCGAACTGCTTCGGAAATCACAGCGGTCAGACCGCGGGATACCAGCATAGTACCCAGGGTGGCGATAAAGGGAGCCAGTTTGCACTTGGCAACCAGCAGACCGTTGATCAGGCCGAAAGCCATACCGGTCAGCACAATGATAGGAATGGTCAGCCACAGGATGCCGTCTTCCATGGAAACACCGGTCTTGCAGATAGCGCCGGCCAAAACGGCAGAACCGATACACACAGTGCCGATGGACAGGTCAATGCCGCCGGTGGCAATGACGAAGGTAACACCCAGAGCCAAAATGGCGTAGGGAACAAAAGACTTGGCCATGGTCAGCAGGTTACCCTGACTGGCGAAACCGGGGTTAATCAGATAAAAGATTGCAAACAGAACGATGGCAGCAAAGATGATTACGATGTTCTGCTTGCTGCTGGTTGCTGCCTTTTTCTTAGCAAGCAAAGGATTTTTCTTGTCGCTCATAATTAGTTTTCCTCCCGCATAGTAGCAAGTTGCATGATTCTTTCCTGCGTCGCCTCGGCGATGTCCAACTCACCGGTCTTGCGACCTTCGCACATAACCAAGATTCTGTCGCTCATACGCAGAACTTCAGGCAGTTCGGAAGAGATCATGATAATGGATTTGCCCTGTTCTACCAACTCTTCCATCAGGTGGTAGATCTCACTCTTGGCGCCCACGTCAATGCCGCGGGTAGGCTCGTCAAAAATAAAGATGTCCGCGTTCTTCATCAGCCAACGGGCGATGATGACCTTCTGCTGGTTACCGCCGGAGAGGTTCTTCAGCAACTGCTCCATGGAAGGTGTCTTTGTGCGGAGTTTTGCGTTGAACTCTGCGGAGGCCTTCTTCATCTTGGCATCGCTGATGATACCGGCGGTGATGAAGTCGTCCACAGAAGAAATGGTGGTGTTCTCGGAAACGGACTTATCCAGCATCAGGCCGTAGCGTTTCCGGTCCTCACTGAGGTAGCAGATACCGGCCTTAACAGCCTGACCGGGTGTTCTGATCTTGATCTTCTTGCCGTTCAGGTAAATCTCACCGGTCTGCTTCTTGTCTGCGCCGTACAAGGCACGGGCAACTTCGGTACGACCGGCGCCCATCAGACCTGCAAAACCAAGGATCTCACCTCTGCGCAGAGTGAAACTTACATTCTTAACCTCTCTGCCGGCATTTAAGTTCTTTACTTCCAGCAGAACAGGAGCATCAGCAGGGCAGGCGCTCTTCTCTTTCTGCTCGCCCATGATCACACGGCCAACCATCATCTTCACGATGTCGTCCTTGGTAACCTCGGCGGTGTTAACAGTGCCAACATACTCGCCGTCCCGCATAACGGTAACCCGGTCGGAGATCCGGTTGATCTCATCCATACGGTGGGAGATGTAGATCATACCGATGTCCTTCTTCTGCAGGTCACGCATGATCTTGAACAGTTCTTCTACTTCCGGCAGAGTCAGAGCCGCTGTAGGCTCGTCCAGCACCAGCAGTTTGCAGTCCCGGGAGACAGCCTTGGCAATTTCTACCATCTGCTGCTTGCCCACAGTCAGATCGCCCAACTTTACGGAGGGGTCGATCTTCACGCCCATCTTATCGAACAGGCGCTGGGCCTCTTCTTCCATCTTCTTATCATTGATAAAAGAGCCGTTCATAAATTCCCGGCCAATGAACATATTCTGGGCAACAGTCAGGTGGTTCATCATGTTCAGTTCCTGGTGGATCACGCTGATACCGGCTGCTTGAGATTCTGCGATGTTCGCAAAACTCACATTCTCACCAAAGTATTCAATGGAGCCGCCGTCGTTTTTATGTATGCCGCAGAGTACTTTGATCAGTGTGGACTTACCCGCACCGTTCTCACCCATCAGCGCGTGAACCTCGCCGGCTCTCAATTCAAAGTCGACGCCCTTCAGCGCATGGACACCGGAGAAGTACTTCTGAATGCCTTGCATTTTCAGAATCGTTTCGCCCATTCCATCATCACCTTTCTTATAATGTATATCATTATAATATAAATAATACAGAAAAACTTTATCCTCAGGTACGGGCTGGGCCTTGTAGAAATGCAAAGGTCTTTCACCGACGAAAGAGGAATTTTTACTCGAAAAAGAGGCGGTTTTTGCAGGTTGCACAAAAGCGAATCGTTTCGCTTGTGCAACATTTCTTGCAGTACTGCCCTTTTAGCGGGTACATAGGTATTATAATAAACTTTGCCAAAAAAATCAACATATTTTTTTAGAAATTGTATTGACAGCACAAAAATATTTTTATATTATAAAGAAAACACAAGGGAGTCTTTGGCGTTTTTGCGCGAATCGTTTCGCGTTTTGTAGGATTTTAGAGGAGAAACAATGGCCACGATCAAAGATGTCGCCCGGGCGGCCGGCGTAGCGCCGTCTACCATTTCCAAGTACATAAACGGCGGCAAAGTGCGTTCGGAAAACGAGGACGCCATTCGGAAAGCCATTGCCGATCTGGACTACCGGGCAGACCCCTTCGCCCGGGGCTTAAAGATGGGCCGCAACCGTAGCATCGGCGTGTTGCTGCCGGATATGACCGCCCCTTTTTATGGCAATGTGGTTACCGCCATGTCCCGGATCATGCGGGAAAAGGATTTCCACTGCCTGATCTCCTCCTACGGTGCCAATCACGGTCTGGAGCGGGACAACTTAAAATTTATGCTCACCTGCGGCATCGACGGGCTGGTTTATGCCCCGGAAGATCTGTCCGCGGAAGAATATAAAGAATTGACTGCCAACTGCGGCATTCCCATTGTGCTGATCGACAGGATCATTCAGGGCGTGAATATTGACGCCGTGCTGGTGGACAATGCCGATGTGGTTTACCAAGCCGTCAACAAACTGCTGGCAAAAGGCCATCAGCGGATCGCCATTATCACCGGCCCCAAATCCGTCTACACCGCCAAAGAGCGTATGGTGGGATACCTAAGGGCTTTGTCGGATGCAGGCATCCTGTACGACGACAATCTGGTAGTCAGCGGAGAGAACGATTTTGCCACCGGCTACCGCAGTTGCGACACCCTGCTGAACTTAAAAAACCCGCCCACTGCGGTGTTCACCACCAACTATGACATCACCATGGGCTTTGTTACTGCCGCCCGGGAACGGGGGGTACATATCCCCGAGGACTTGGATATCTTCGGATTCGACAGCGTAGAGATCTGTTCCATGATGCGGCCGCCCCTACCGGTGGTGCAACAGCCGGACAGACTCATTGGCAAGACCGCCGCAGAATTTCTGCTGGACCGGTTGGAGGGTTACACCGGAGAACCCCGGGTCATCCGGCTGGAATGCAAACTGTCGCTGGAAAAGTAATATATTATATTAATGTATAAAACGCAGACCGCGTATTTATAGAAATTGCATTTAGGAGGAAACTATTATGGCAAAGAATAGATATATCGGCGAATATCCTGTCATTGGTATTCGTCCCACCATCGACGGCCGCCGCGGACCTCTGAAGGTTCGTGAGAGTCTGGAAGAGCAGACTATGGCTATGGCACAGGCCGCCAAAAAACTGTTTGAAGAAAATATTCAGTATTCCAACGGCGAACCGGTGAAGGTCATCATCGCTGACACCACCATCGGCCGTGTTGCCGAGGCTGCTGCCTGCGCAGAAAAGTTCAAGAGAAACGGCGTGGATATCACCCTGACCGTTACCCCCTGCTGGTGCTACGGCTCTGAGACCATGGACATGGATCCTCAGACCATCAAGGGCGTATGGGGCTTCAATGGCACCGAGCGTCCCGGCGCAGTGTACTTAGCATCCGTTTTGGCATCCCACGCACAGAAGGGTCTGCCTGCATTCGGCATCTACGGCCACGATGTGCAGAACCTGGACGAAGTAACCAACATCCCCGCTGACGTGCAGGAAAAACTCCTCCGCTTTGGCCGCGCCGCTGTTGCTGTTGCGACTATGCGTGGCAAGTCCTACCTGCAGATCGGCTCCATCTGTATGGGTATCGGCGGCTCTATCATTGACCCCGCATTCATCGAGTCCTACCTGGGTATGCGTGTAGAATCCGTGGACGAGGTAGAAATCATCCGTCGAATGTCCGAGGGCATTTACGACGCAGAAGAAGTTGCCAAAGCCAAGGCTTGGATCAGCGACAACTGCAAAGAAGGCTGGGACAAGAACCCCGACTTCGTAAAGACTTCCGACGAGAAGAAGGCCGAGCAGTGGGACTTCCTGGCTAAGATGTACTGCATCATCAAGGATATGTTCAACGGCAACCCCAACCTGCCCGCAGGCTGCGAAGAAGAAATGGTTGGCCACAATGCCATCGCCGGTGGCTTCCAGGGTCAGCGTCAGTGGACGGACTTCTACCCCAACTGCGACTTCCCCGAAGCACTGCTGAACTCCACCTTCGACCACAACGGCGCCCGTGAGCCCTACATTCTGGCTACCGAAAACGACGTGCTGAACGGTCTGGGTATGCTGTTCATGAAGTTACTTACCAACCGCGCCCAGATGTTCTCCGATGTGCGTACTTACTGGTCTCCCGAGGCCTGCGAGCGGGCTTCCGGCTACAAAGTGGAAGGCAAGGCTCTGGAAAACGGCGGCT
>JAZSRS010000002.1:0-5771 GCA_045538595.1 Faecousia sp.
GTTGATAGTAGGAAAACGCAAACCCTATTTACCTGTTGAAAGCAACGAAAAGCGTATCGAAAAGTATATTCAAAACTTTGAAAAACTGAAGAAAAAATATGTAGATATTCCGTATAAAATGGCTTTCCCCGACTAATTTACGCCGATATCTTTTTCGGTGCTACGAGCCATAAAAGTTCCGAAAACGGGGTGGTTTTCGTAACTTTTATTTGTTTATAGGCCCGAATAATCATCCCTAAATGTGCACACTTTTCCCTGACTCATATTTAGACCCATAATAGGTTAGTTCCCAGTGGACAAGGCATCATAAAACAGCATTTATCGGCTCTGGATTTTGAAAATCTTTGTTGCAAAACACGGTTGCGGTCATAGGCTGATATGAGGTGATCGAATGCAATGTTGCAGAAAATGTCCGGATGCGGTGGCACAAATTTGCGGTGATATGGGAGCGCCGCAACTGACTGGATGCGTTCAGTTTTACCAAGAAAACGGATGCGTATTGATCGTGGCGGGGATTTTTGGTCTTCCAAAGAAAAGTGAAACAGGGTTCTTTGGCTTTCATATTCATCAGGGTGAAAGTTGCGCCGGAACTGACTTTTCCGGAACGGGAAGTCATTATAACCCGACTGCCCAGTCGCATCCGAAACACGCAGGCGACCTGCCACCATTATTGGAGTGCGGTGGAAACGCATATTTGTCCGTAAGAACCGACCGTTTTTCTGTGAAGGATATTATCGGACGGACTGTGGTGATCCACAGTGATCCGGATGACTTCCGCTCTCAGCCTGCCGGAAACGCAGGGAAAAAGATCGCCTGCGGTGTGATTTACAAAGGACGCTAATAGGTAAACAGCACCATCCTAGCAGGGTGGTGCTGTTTCGTGCAATCTTCTAAGTTGACATAACTTTTTGTTGACAAAGGAAATGGCGTGAATTATACTGAATTTAAGAAGAGGGTTTTGCGGATCGAAAACAGTCAAGAGATAATCCGCTCTCTTACATAGGTATTTGCCCTTTGTAGGCAGATTGATGACAATTTCGATGGTATCAAATATAGAACGGGAGGTGCCGTAAAATGAAATGGTCGAAAAAGGGATTGCTCTTACTGTTGGTGTTGGTTATTCTCATAGGCACCGTGGGTTGCACTGTGCGGTACCCGGTGCCTACTGTGCCGGAAGTACCTGTGCCAACAAAGGATCCAATGAAAGAGGCATACAAAAGCGACCCTGCCAATTTTGTGGAGTTTTCTCGCAGCACAGAACCACGTGAGTGGTATGTTCCCATCTCAGAATTATTGGAGTATGAAACCCAGTATCCTGACTGTAACGGCACATGGTTCCGGGATCAACTATCTGGGGAAGACTTGATTATTTACAACAGTTATCTGTATGCCCTGGAGAACCGGTTCATCAACTTCACCCTGTATGTAGAGGACAATGATAAGGATTTTTCCTATATTAGGGAACTTCTTTCGTTGGATTCTCCTTTTTTGGAGCAAAATTATACCCATTATGAGAATGTGTGGAAGTGGCCGACCAATTATATTGGTGAGCGCATCAGTGTCAGAATGGAGCAGTTTACGGACAGCCGCTGGAAAATGAAAATGGAGGCTCTGGCAAAATGTAGACAGATCGTGCAAAACATACCGCCGGAATATCAAACACAGCAGGCAAAAATGGAGTATCTGTACGACTATGTCTGTAACAATGTGGAATATGTGAACTATGAAAGTATGGCAGACGAGAGTTATTTTTATGATGCGGTCTGCAATGGCAAGACTCTTTGCGATGGCTATAGCAATATGCTCAGCATACTGTTTCGTTTGATCGGCGTAGAATGCTGTGAGGCGATGGGAACTGATGATGATGAGGAGCAGACTGGCCACACTTGGGTAGTTGCAAAACTGAATGGAGAGTTTTACAATTTTGACCCCACATTTGAGGACACAAACGATATGCCGTCAGACCAGCGGAAATACTTCGGATTTTCGGATGATCTTGTAAGTATGTATATGTTGGATCACGAAGAAATGCGCCCCAAATGCACAGACACCTCTAGAGATTTTTCCTATGCGGACATTACGGTCAGCAGCCTCACTGATTGGAATGAGGTAAAGAAAATAGCAGCACTTGCAGAGGACAGGCTGGACGCAGGTAAAGATACTACTTTGATTGGGGTAAGAAGCCCTGTGGATTCTGAGTTATATGATCTGTTTTTCAATCGGTTTTTCATGTATGCCACAAGAAGTGAAGAGATATCCCTGAGTGCTTGGGAAAAGCGAAATGGCGCTTTAATAGAGATAACTTTGACGCCAAGAACATAGAAACGCGCTTTATCCTTAAGAGAAGGATCTGTTGTCTCCGAAAGGAGCGATTTTTAAGATCTGACATCGAATTAGGCATCAAAAATGTATACTATCGGAAGAAAAAGGAAGAATAAGCACATACAGTGAAGGGAGTGATGTGCTTGTTCAAGCACGAAAAACAGTTATTCCATCCGGTGGCGGTGGAGCGCCCCAATCCTCAGTACGCAGCGCTGCTGCAGGAGCAATTAGGTGGCGGCAACGGAGAATTGAAGGCGGCCATGCAGTATATGTCCCAGAGTTTTCGTATTAAAGACCCCAAAATTAAGGATTTGTTTCTTGACATTGCGGCAGAGGAACTGGGTCATATGGAAATGGTTGCCCAGACCATCAACTTACTCAACGGGCATGATGTCAATGCCACTCAGGTGCCCTGCGGAGAGATACAAAGCCATGTGATTCTGGGATTGAATCCGGGGCTGATCAACGCATCCGGTTACTCCTGGACGGCAGATTATGTAACAGTAACAGGTGATTTGTGCGCTGATCTTCTAAGCAACATCGCATCGGAACAGCGTGCGAAGGTGGTCTATGAATACCTGTACCGGCAAATTAACGACAAGAAGGTCCGTGAAACCATTGATTTCCTGCTGAACAGGGAAGAGGCTCACAATCAGATGTTCCGGGATGCCTTTAACGAAGTGCAGAATTCCGGGTCCAATCAGGATTTTGGCACTACCAAAGCGGCAAAAATGTATTTTTCCATGTCCAATCCTGGCCCCAATGCCTTTGCAGGAAATCCAACCAATCCCCCTAAGTTCTCCAACTGATCGATCAAAAGTCCGCAACGGGTATTAACCCGTTACGGGCTTTTTTCTTGCAAAAAGCGTCGAATTCTATTATAATCACAGACAAAGGACTGATATGAGGTGAATGTATGGAACAGAGTATTTACAATGCCTATGTACGACTGCTGGAACGGGAACTGGTGCCGGCAATGGGATGTACCGAGCCAATCGCCGTTGCCTATGCGGCGGCAGTAGCAGCCAGAGAACTGGGTGTCCCGGCGGAAACGGTGGATATTTGCGTCAGTGTGAACATTATTAAAAATGTCAAGGGTGTCATTGTACCCAATACCGGCGGTCTCCACGGCTTGGAGGCGGCAGCGGCAGCAGGCATTGTTGCCGGTGCCCCGGAGCGGAAACTGCTGGTGATCAGTCAGGTGACCCACCGGCAGCAAAAGCAGATTGCAGAATATCTGCAGCAGGCTGCTTTTACAGTGCGGAAGTCGGAATCCGGTGCGCTGTTTGATATTTGCATCACTTTGACCGGCGGTGGACATCAGGCGGTTTGCCGCATTGCGGAGGAACACGCCAATATCGTTTGGATTCAGCGGGATGGGGAAACGGTCTACAGTCATAATCCGGAAAATAAAGCCACCGAAACCTCGTCAGACAAAGACCTGCTGACAGTGGAGCGCATCGTGGAATTTGCCGACGAACTGAACATCTGGGATGTAAAAGACATTTTTGACCGGCAGATCACCTGTAATATGGACATTGCGGAGGAGGGGTTGCGGACTAATTACGGCGCCCGGATCGGCCAAGTGCTGCTGAAGAGCAGGGAAAACGATGTGATCACTCGGGCGAAGGCCTATGCGGCGGCAGCCTCGGATGCCCGGATGGGCGGCTGTGAAAAACCGGTGATCATCAATTCCGGCTCCGGTAATCAGGGCATTACCGCCTCTGTTCCGGTGGTGATTTATGCCCGGGAACTGGGCGTCACGGAGGATATGCTGTATCGTGCGTTAGCGGTGTCCAATTTGATAACGCTGCACCTGAAGTCCGGAATTGGTCCTCTCAGCGCGTACTGCGGCGCCATTAGCGCAGGCTGTGGCGCGGCTGCCGGTATCGCGTATCTGTACGGCGGTAAGTTCCGGGAGGTTGCCCATACGGTGGTCAACGCCCTTGCCATCAACTCCGGTGTGATCTGTGACGGTGCCAAAGCCAGTTGCGCTGCAAAGATCGCCTCTGCAGTAGAGGCGGGTATTTTGGGTATGCAGATGTTCCGGCAGGGCAGCCAGTTTTACGGCGGCGACGGCATTGTCAGCAAGGGCGTGGAAAATACCATCGGCAATGTGAGCCGTGTGGCCAGCGAAGGTATGCGAAAGACCGACGCGGAGATCATCAAAATTATGCTCTCCTGATTTAAAAAATCCTATCATAAGATTTTCATCACTGACGCATACTATCTTCGGTGATATTATGATGGATTCTATTTGGGGCACAGATGTGCAAATGCCCCGTTTCCCACAACTGAAGGAAGACCTGCACACCGATGTGCTGGTGATTGGCGGCGGCCTGGCGGGACTTTTGTGTGCCTGGAATTTGACCCGCGCCGGTGTAGACTGTGCGCTGATCGAAGAAAATCGGCTGATGCAAGGCGTCAGCGGCAGGACAACGGCCAAACTCACGGCCCAGCACGGTCTGGTTTATAGTAAACTCCTGAAGAAATTCGGCCCGGAGAAAGCAAAACTGTATTATCAGGCCAACCGGGATGCTATGGCGGAGTTTAAGGCGTTGGCGAAAAAAGCGGATTGCGACTACAAACCCCAAAACAACTATATTTACGCCACAAACAGGGCAGAAGAATTGGACAGGGAAGTGGCGGCGTATCGGCAGTTAGGGATCCCTGCCCAGTGGGGAAATACACTACCCCTGCCGTTTCCGGTGGCAGGCGCTCTGTGTTTCCCGGACCAAGGTCAGTTCCATCCCCTAAAACTGGCTGCCTATGTGGCAAGAGACCTGCGGATCTATGAGAACACCAAGGCAATGTCTTTTATAGGTAACCGGGTGCAGACCCCAAGAGGGGAGATCACAGCGGAGAAGATCATTGTAGCCACCCACTTTCCTATGCTCAATAAACACGGCGCCTATTTCCTGAAACTGTACCAGCAGCGCTCCTATGTGATCGCCTTAGAGAACGCAGAGCAGATAGAGGGGATGTATCTGGACTGCGCAGAGAATGGTCTGTCCATCCGAAATGCGGGGCAGTGGCTTTTGCTGGGTGGCGGCGGTCACCGTACGGGAAAAGAGGGACTGAACTGGAAACTCCCGGAGTCGGTGGCGGAAAAGTATTATCCCCAAGGAAAAATTGTAGCCCGCTGGGCAACACAGGATTGTATGACACTGGACGGGATCCCCTATATCGGCAGATACAGTAGGGTCACACCCAACCTGTATGTGGCTACCGGATTTCAAAAATGGGGAATGAGCACCGCTATGGCGGCATCTATGATTCTGACAGACCTGATTCAGGACAGGGGAAATCCCTATGCGGACCTGTTTTCTCCGTCCCGCAGCATCCTGCATAAGCAACTGTTATGCAACGGCGCGGAGACCACATTTAATCTACTCCGTCCCACCAAACCCAGATGTCCCCACTTGGGCTGCGCCCTGCGGTGGAATCGG
>JAZSRS010000042.1:0-3951 GCA_045538595.1 Faecousia sp.
ATTACGGTTCACTGCCCTGCCCCCGTGAAAACAGCCGGGGGAAATTCCCCCGGCTGTTTATATAATGCAAAGTGTAAAGTGTAAAATGCAAAGTGAAGGTATCGCCGCAGGCGATTTGTATAAATCCGTCGGCTGTGCCGACACGTCCATTTTGCATTTTGTATTTAGCATTTTGCACTCTATCATAAGCAATTGATTCTAAATTTGGAGGAAATTTTAATCATGGCAAGAAAAGTTCAGTTTGTGGAAACTGTTTTGCGGGATGCCAATCAGTCCCTGATCGCTACCCGTCTTCCTTTTGAGAAATTTGAGCCTATGCTCTCTACCATCGACAAGGCTGGCTACTACGCCGCCGAATGCTGGGGCGGCGCTACCTTTGACGTCTGCCTGCGTTACTTAAACGAAGATCCCTGGGAACGTCTGCGGAAGATCCGCAAGGCTATGCCCAACACCAAACTCCAGATGCTGCTTCGCGGTCAGAACGTGCTGGGTTACTCCCACTACCCCGATGATTTTGTAAAACTGTTCGTGAAGAAGGCTGTGGAAAACGGTATGGATGTGATCCGTATCTTCGACGCGCTGAACGACGTAAAGAACATGAAGGTGGCCATGGAGACCACCGCTGCCGCCGGCGCCATCGCTTCCGGCGCGATCTCCTACACCACCTCTCCTGTCCACACCCACGCAAAGTATGTGGAAATGGTGAAGGAACTAAAGGAAATGGGCGCATCTACCATCTGTATTAAGGATATGGCCGGTATTATGGGTCCCCAGGAGGCTTACGATCTGGTATCTGCCATTAAGGACGCTGTGGATCTGCCCATCGATCTGCACACCCATTCCACCACCGGTCTGGCCTTTATGACCTACCTGAAGGCAGTGGAAGCCGGTTGTGACATTATCGACACCGCCATTTCTCCCTTCTCCGGCGGTACTTCTCAGCCCGCCACCGAGACTTTGGCTTACGCTCTGCGTCAGTTGGGTTACGAAGTGGATCTGGACGATACTTGCACCACCAAGATGAGCGACTACTTCAAGGGCATCCGGGACGAGTTCATTGCTGACGGCACTTTGATGCCCAAGGCTCTGGCCACCGACACCCAGTGTCTGACCTATCAGGTTCCCGGCGGTATGCTATCTAACCTGATGAGCCAGTTAAAGCAGATGAACGCACTTGACAAGTTTGAAGAGGCCCTTGCCGAGACGCCCAAGGTCCGGGCTGATTTGGGTTATCCTCCTCTGGTTACCCCCACCAGTCAGATGGTTGGCGTGCAGGCTGTGCGGAACGTGCTGGACGGCGAGCGCTACAAGACCGTTTCCAAGGAAATCAAGGCTTACTGCCGCGGCGAGTACGGCACTACCCCCGCCCCCATCAATGCCGAGATCAAGGCAAAGATTTTGGGCGACGAGAAAGAAGTGGAAGGCCGCTTTGCCGACACTTTGGCACCCGTTGTGGAATCCACCCGTGAAAAACTGGGCGATATGGCTCGCTGCGACGAAGACGTGCTGAGTTGCATCGCATTCCCCAACCTGGCTGAGAAGTTCTTCGAAGAGCGGAAGGCCAAGGAAGAGAATGAAGTAACTTACTCCATCGTGGAGTGCTAAGGAGGGTCTGTCCATGTTTTTGGAGTTGACCGAACAACAGCACAATATCATCACCATCGCTTTGGTGGCTGCCCTTGGGCTGGTGGTCATCATCGCCGTGATCCGCAAGGCTGTATCCAATAAAAAGGCCGCTACTGTGGCGGTGGAAGAAATTCCCGCTCCCGTGGTGGAAGCACCCAAGGCACCCGGCTCCGCCGGGGGTGTCAAACTCCACAGTGTAGAGCCCAAGACCGCCGCGATGCTCATGGCCATCGTGGCCGACAAAACCGGCAAACCCCTGAACGAACTGCGTTTTACATCTATTAAGGAGATTGAGTAATATGAAATATAAGATTACTTTGAACAACCGTGTTTACGAAGTAGAAGTGGAAGAAGGCAAGGCAATGCTGCTTTCTGAGTACGATGCCGTTGCTCCTGTGGCTGCTGCTCCCGTTGTGGCTGCTCCCGTGGCTGCCGCCGTTGCTGCTCCTGTGGCTGCTCCCGCTGCCGCTCCCGCCGCTGCCCAAGTTACCGGCGCAGGCGAGCCTGTCAACGCCCCCATGCCCGGCACCATCCTGAAGGTGAATGTAGCACAGGGTCAGGCTGTGAAGGCCGGCGAAGTGCTGTGCGTGCTGGAAGCCATGAAGATGGAAAATGACATTACCGCTCCCAAGGACGGCACTGTTACCCAGGTCGTAACCTCTAAGGGCGCTTCCGTATCCACCGGTGATCCTCTGGTCGTTATCGGCTAAGGAGGCACTATGAAGATTTTATACGAAAACCTGCTGAATTTCGGTTGGCAGGATATCGTGATGATCCTACTGGGCTGCCTGCTGATTTACTTAGCAATCAAAAAAGAAATGGAGCCTTCCCTGCTGCTGCCCATGGGTCTGGGTACCATTTTGGTAAACATCCCCGGCTCTACCGCACTGGTTGGCCCCATTCAGGAACTGTACAACGCCGGTATTGACAACGAACTGTTCCCCCTGCTGCTGTTTATCGGCATCGGCGCGATGATCGACTTTGGCCCGCTGCTGACCAACCCCAAACTGATGTTATTTGGCGCTGCTGCCCAGTTCGGTATCTTCTTCACCCTGAGTCTGGCCAGCATTTTCTTCCCGGATTTCCGTGATTTCTTCTCCATTGCCATCATTGGCGCGGCGGACGGCCCCACCTCCATTGCGGTGGCCAACAAACTGGGCTCCCAGTATGTAGGTGCCATCACTGTTGCCGCTTACTCCTATATGGCGCTGGTACCTGTGATCCAGCCCCCTGTGATCAAGGCGCTGACTACCAAGAAAGAGCGTATGTTCCGGATGCCTTACGAGCAGAAGTCTGTTTCTAAGACAACCCGCATTATGTTCCCCATTATCATCACCGTGGTGGCTTCCGCCATCGTGCCGGACGCCACTGCGCTGATCGGTTTCCTGATGTTCGGTAACCTGCTCCGTGAGTGCGGCGTGCTGGACAGCCTGAGCGAAACCGCGCAGAATGTGCTGGCAAATCTGATCACCATTTTCCTGGGCATTTCCGTTGCCTTCAATATGGTGGCTGATAAATTCCTGAAGTGGGACACTCTGCTGATCATGTTCTTAGGTCTGGTGGCCTTTATCGTAGACACCGCCGGCGGCGTTCTGTTTGCCAAACTGATCAATGTGTTCTCCAAGAAGAAGATCAATCCTATGATCGGTGCGGCAGGCATATCCGCATTCCCCATGTCCGGCCGTATCGTCCATAAGATGGCATTGGCAGAAGATCCTCAAAACCACCTGCTGATGCACTCCATCGGCGTGAATGTCTCCGGCCAGATCGCATCGGTCATTGCCGGCGGTATCATTCTGAACATTGCCGCGCGGCTGATGGGAGGTTAATGTATGCTGAATTTTCTGACGACCCCCTCTTTCCAATTTAAGCCTTTGGCTTTTCTTGATAATTTGAAACACATGGGTGTTGGTATGCTGGTGATCTTCGTGGTCATCGGATTGATTATCCTCACCACCCTGCTGATTAACTGGTTATTTTCTGATAAATCCGAGGATTGATATCGGATCGAAGTAACTGCGGGGTTGGTTCACAACGAGCCAACCCCTTTTTATACCCCAAGGAGATAAAAATATGATTTTGACGAACACAAACACTATGAATTTGGGAGACGCCGGTATTACCGCGCTCCTTGGCTACGGGGTTGTTTTCTTTGGCTTGATCCTGCTGATGATCGTGGTGATCCTGCTGGGTAAGGCATTCGTGGCCACCGAAAAGAAACGCGTCGCTGCGCCCGTTGCCCCGGTGGTGGAAACCCCCGCCCCCCCCCCCAAGACCGCTCCCGGCTCTGCCGGCGGCCTCAAACTGGACCATGGTGAGCCCAAA
>JAZSRS010000179.1:0-12832 GCA_045538595.1 Faecousia sp.
GGCTTTGTCCAAGATATATGCTTCTGTTTTGGATTTTATGATTGCTGTCATACTATCTTTTGCCATTCGTTCCCCTTCCTGGGAATAGGACTCTGCGCCCATGGAGATATCTTGCAGATATCCGGTAATCTGATAAAAGGATACATTTACCACCGGAGATATTACCGTAATACACATTAAAACACCGCAGAGCAGTTTTATGAGTTTCCCGTTTGCCGTATCTTTGTTCACCAAACTGATGGCCACGGCAGATATGATTGCAACAGCAATGATGCCTGTTATATAACCTTTCATATGTTCATACCTTTCATAAAGCACACAAGGCTGATCAGAAGCATAATGCAGACTGTTCCGGTGGCGGCTAAGACCAATCCCATTCCGGAAGAAAAGTCCTTGATCAGCATTTCTGCAGGCTTGTAGTCAAATATATTGCAAACACCAGCTGTTAGTTTAAGCAGTATGTATTGCACGCCGATATTCAGGAACGGACCGATGCAGATAGCTAAAGTTGCAAAAATGCCGTATATACCTGCAGAATTTTTCATAACGCCGGCGCTAACTAAAATGGTTTCTGATGCATCGGACAGTATCCCTCCCACCACAGGGACAGATCCGGAGATTGCCAGTTTTGCAGCCTTTAACGCGGAAGAATCCACAGTTCCACTGATAACGCCTGTGATGGTCATATATCCCGTAAATACATATAGAACAGTTTTCAGTATCCAGGTCATTGTGTTTTTGAAGAAATCCCGTATTTGTTTCAGCATTTCCTGATCAATTGCACAACAGGCTACCGACAAGCAGAGGTAAATATAAAGCGACGGAATCAGCAACTTTTCAATTACAGTGGATAATAATGAATTGAAGAATATTGTACCGGCATATAGAGCGGTAGAAGAGGTGGCCCCTCCCTGTGCGGCGATGGCCGCAGTCATAACCGGGATCAGCAGTTTTCCGTATTCACTGATATCTGTTACCGTCTCCGCTCCCAACTGGATCATTGCATTCGCCGGACTCAACAGAAGAACCCCTATGGCTACTGCTCCGGTAAGCCGAATATTTTCCGCGGCTGATTTGCTCATGATCCCGGATAAGCCCAGTAAGAGTACCATTGCTACGATGGATAAGCAGATGCCGGATGCATGCTTTATTTCCGGTTTTGTAGTAAATATTGCCTGTTTTATGATGTATAAGAGCCCCTGCAAAAAAGTTTCTTGCTCCTCCGGCATATAGGGCATTGCTGATTCCGGTGCGACCGGAGCGGTAAACTCCATTGCGGATACTGGCATAACTAAAAAAACAATCAGCAGTAGTGCTGCAATCCATTTTCTCATAATGACCCCAGCATGTTATCCAATAGTGATAATAGTTTTTCAAACACAGGAACAGAAAGCCACAAGATCACGGCAGATGAAATGATCTGCAGCGCTTTTCCCATTGTTTCGTTCCCTGCGTCTTTACATACAAGCGTACATATTTCTGTAATGATACAGATTCCAACGGATTTTAATATGACAGAAAATAAATCATGATTCAGGCTGCTGATACTTTGCAACCGTCTCAAGAAATTGATTACCGGATCTAAAAATGATGCAGATACAGTAACGACCATGGCGCAAATAGCCAGTGTCAGAAGCATAGAAAAATCCTTGGAACTTTTATTGAGTGACAGCCACAGAAACAGTGTTGTTAATACTGCAGCCGCTGCTTTTAAGAATATATTCATTACAAATCAAATAATTTCTTCACAAGTTCAAATAGGTCTGCTATTTTTCTGGCAACCATCATTAATACGACGATTAGCCCTGCCAATGTGGTCATTGTCGCCTGCTCTTCCCTACCGGATCGGGATAGGATCTGATTCAGTATAGAAACAATGATTCCAATGGCTGCTATTTTAAAAATTAAATCTATTTCCATATCATATCAACAGGATCGCCAGCGCAGCACCTGCGCATAGGCCCAGTGTCTGGTAACTTCGTACCCGGTTATCTCGGTTGTCTTCCAGCGTTTTTAATCTTCTTCTGCAATCACTTCTGACTGCATCAATTCCCTTGAGTTGTCCGGATAAATCAAAGCGACCGAGGTTTTTTCCCAACATCTCCAAACCAGACTGTGTAATAGGTGGGATTCTTTTTATGCTCTCTAAAGCAGCACACATACATCTTTCTACATCGGAGGAGATTTGTGATTCCATTTCTAACGCCAGATTGAGAAATACAGGTCCGGGATCATCCTTGAATTCCCGCGCAGCCATTCTGCAAAGTTCTGGCAACGGTGTTAGGCGATACTGTAACTCACACTCCATAAAGTCCAAAATACCGATCAGTTGTCGCAATGTTTTAATTTCGCGCCTGTAATTATAGGCAATATGAAATCCAACACCCCCGCACCCGCATAGCACCGATATAACACCTAATAATTTAAAGTTCATAAATTATATCCTTTCCATCGTCCAGGATTTATCCCTGCGTAAAATCAAAACCGTTGAAAACAATTTGTAGTCCATAAGAAGTCTGTAAACTGGCCTTGTTTTCAGATCCGTAAGAGAACTGGCATGGGCGGTGGCCAAAAGATTTACGCCGCACCAACCTGCGTGTAAAAGCGCTTCACAATCGGATTGTGCCGTAATTTCGTCTACGGCGATCCACTGGGGATTCATACATCGCAATACGGCCTCAATGCCTACGGATTTTGGACAACCGCTTAGTATATCCGTCCTGTTTCCAGATGGAAAACAGGCTTGTCCGTTAAATAGTGGAAAGATTTCTTCACGCTCATCCACAACGGAAATACTCCCCGGCCCCATATTGGATTTTTGTCGGATCAGATCTCGCAGAAGGGTTGTCTTCCCGCTTCCCGGCGGCCCAATAATCAAAATTGAGTTAGATAAATTACTGACCGGTGCTGATATGTTCTCGAAATCACGGGCAACACGCATACATATGGCGCATGGCTCTTTGATCCTGCATAGTTTCTCTTCAGATAAAACGCCAATGCCACATATTCCGATGCGATGGCCGCCTTTTGCCGTGATGTAACCCTGGGAGATACTACCGGCTGCCCACGGAGAGAATTTAGAGGCGTTATTAATAACAAAGCGAATATCTTCCTGCGATATTTCCCGTGAAAGCCAACGATTCTTGTCAGGTAAAATCAGTTCCGGCTTCTTCCCGGCTCGTAGCCTGAGTTCCTGCAGGCGTTCTCTTCCAAGGTTGTCCACATCCTGCCGCATCCAATGGGGTAACAGTTGGATATAGTACTCCCAAGCGCATCTCATTTGCATCACTCCTGCTTAAGACTATGCTTGTACACCGGTAATATGAAAAGAAAATGCCGACAGCATTTGCTGTCGGCAAAATCATAAAAGTATTATTTTTCAATAACATGTAAAATACGCTGGCCTGCGGGACTGAATGCCACATTAATGATCAGTTCCGGTACGAAATTGGCAAGGACTAATCCGCTCAGAACATAACCTACGACATCACCGCCGCCGGCCCAAGCGCTTAATACATCTATAAAGAATGTAAACATTGCAGCCAGAAAAACACCGGTATTGATCACCGGACAAACGATAGCAGCGCAAATCATTGCCACATAAGCATTCTTGTTCTTCAGTGCCTTATACACAAAACCGGATCCAAGACCTGCCAGGATACCTTTGCTCATTACAACAAGAAAGCAAAGAATAGATCCTGCCTGGAATACCATTGCGCCGCCAGGGTCTGCGCCGGTAACACAGTTGATATATACCACTGTGCCAAAGGTCGCGCCCAAGAGTGCACCGGCACCGGGACCATAAGATGCCGCGCCAAGGACAATAGGAATCAGTACCAGAGAAATACTGAAACCTGCCACAGGCGGAATGATGCCGGTGAGAAATTGCATAACAACCACCAGTGCCATCAGTAAGGCAATGCCTACCATACGGGAAATTTTGCTGTTTTTCATAATTAACCTCCTACTATTGCCCTGTCTTAACAGGTGTAACGTAATGATAAATTATATAATACTTCAAGTATTTTATTTAGTAATCCGATGAGGCATCAATGTCCTCTGCATCATATCCTTCCAGATCTTCAAATCCCATCTGGTCAGTACCGCCGGAACGCATATATTCCCATTGCTCTTTGGTAATAAGGATATCCCGGGGTTTACTGCCCTGGAAAGGTCCAACTATGCCTTTTTCTTCCATTTCGTCTACAATTCTGGCGGCTCTTGCGTAGCCAAGTTTTAACCGACGCTGGAGCATAGAAACAGACGCCTGACCCGTTTCCAAAATAACATCTACGGCAGCGGGCAACATTTCGTCACCGTCCAGTTCATCGGCGTTGGGTTCAGCCTCCTGCGAAGCAGGTTTATTGCCTGCCTGGCTAACCTTCCGCTCGATTTCTTCCATAACATTTTGATCGTAGTCGGTAGAATAATTGTTCTTTACATATGTAGCAACGGCTTCCACTTCAGTATCGCTGACAAAGCATCCCTGCACGCGCTTAGGCTTGCCACTGCCAATGGGCGCGTAAAGCATATCGCCCTTGCCCACCAGTTTTTCGGCACCTTGGGTATCCAGAATAATGCGGGATTCCATTGCAGACGCAACGGCAAACGCAATTCTGGAAGGGATATTGGCCTTCATCAGACCGGTGATCACGTTGGCAGAAGGACGCTGTGTAGCGATCACCAGGTGAATACCTGCTGCGCGGCCCATCTGGGCGATACGGCAAATGGATTCTTCCACTTCCTTGGCTGCAACCAGCATCAGGTCGGCCAACTCGTCGATGATAACCACAACTTGCGGGATCTTCTTGGCGTCTATCTGTCTGTTATCGATCATACCGTTGTAGGATTCCAAATCTCTGACGCCTACATCAGACATGGTCTTATAGCGACGCATCATTTCGGTAACCGCCCACTGGAGAGAACCGGCTGCCTTCTTGGGATCGGTAACAACAGGGATCAGCAAATGAGGAATTCCGTTGTAAATGCCCAATTCCACCATTTTGGGATCGACCATAATCAGTTTCACATCATCAGGACCTGCCTTATAAAGCAAGGATATGATAATGGAATTCATACATACGGATTTACCGGAACCGGTAGTGCCGGCGATCAGCATATGGGGAAGCCTTGAAATATTACCAATAATACAGTTGCCGCCGATATCTTTACCCACAGCAAAGGAAGATTTCGATTTTGCGGCATCAAAATCCTTGGAGTCAATCACTTCTCTAAGGGAGACAGTGGTAACCGCTTTGTTAGGAACTTCAATACCGACCACAGAGATCTTGCCGGGAATGGCTGCAATACGCACATTGCTTGCGCCCAGGCTCAGGGCAATATCATTGGCTGCGGTAGTCAGTTTGTTTAACCGAACACCCTTTTCCAATTCTACTTCATACCGGGTAACACTGGGACCGCGGGTAACATTGATAATATGCGCCTCAATATTGAAACTTGCCAATGTATCATTCAGCCGACGGGAATTCTCCCGCATCTCCATAGTGCCATCTGCGACAGCGCCGTCAGGAATTTTGAGTAGGTCAATGGGCGGGAAATTATAGGAAGGCTTTTTCTCGGCATCTGCTTGCTCAATTTCCCTTGCAACTTCCTTTGCAGATTCTTCTGTCTCTTTCGGTGTCACTTTGCGGGGTTTTACTTGCCGTGTAACAGGCTTTTCTGTCAGTGCAGTCTCTTTATCAAAGATGGGCATTTGAGACGGAGGCTCTGTTTCAGGAGGTGCAGGCACATAGTCTGCAGCAGCAGAAACCGGCGTATCAATATCTCCGTCGATTTGGCGGATCATATCGGCAACTTTTGAAGAATTTTCTTTCGAGGAAACGGGTGCCTCCCGGATCACGATGGAGGAAGATTTTGCAGTCTCTTTCTGAACGGGGACTTGACTAACAGGCGCTTCCCTTTTCTGCTTTAGATGTTCAATTCTCTTGTTGGCAATATGATTTACCAAAACAGCAGCAGGTTCCTGACGCTCCGGCTCAGGATCTTTCCAGTCGGGACGGGGACGGTCCTGAATGGCGCGGATAATGCTGGTAATGGTAATCTGCATACCGCCCAAAAGCGTAACAATGGCTATGAGAATAAAAATGATATAACTTAAAATATCCCGGAACAACCAATAAAACAGCATGGAAATACTGCCGCAGATCAATCCGCCAGTGGTTCCCTCTGTGCCACCTGCATATAGTCCTCTAATTGCATTCCAACCTAAAGGCATATCAGGGGCGGTCAGAGATAAATGGGCGATACAGCCGCAAACCAGTATAAACGACACGATACAGATCGTTCTCATTTTAACCGGACGACTGCCACTAAAGGCGTGGATAATAAATAAGTACAACAATCCCGGAATAGAAACCAGGAAACCAGCGCGACCGATCAGACCGTGAATCACCCGTTCCACAAACCGAACAAAAACACCCTCCGGCTGGAAGAAGATGATCAGGAATAATATAAACAGTCCAAGAAAAGCCGTGGATGAAATCACCCGAACAGGAATTTTCCGTTCTTTTGGAACAGAGTTTACAGAAACTTTGGGTTTAGGAGCAGTCTTTTTAGCAGAGGTGCTCTTAGAGTTTTTCTTCTTGGAGGCAGCGGCTTTATCTGCCTGAGATGCATATTTCTTTTCAGACATAAGATCCTCCTTTTAAGAAATCAAATAGAGTATAAAAGAAAACAGCGATGTGCCCATGGAATAGTAAGCAAATCGGGAGAAACTATAATGATTCAGCACAACACCGAGAATAGAAATACCCAGATATCCGCCTAAAAATCCGGCGATACCGGACATCATGTATCCGATCAATGCGGAAAAGGTCAATGTGCCTACTCCACTACTAAAGACACCAACAAAATCCATACAGATGTAGAATAAAATTGCAGGTATACCCAGCAATACGGACCAGTTGAAGATACATTTACCGTCTGCTCCCCGGGCGGCAGTATATGAGGAGATCATACCAGTTCTCGAAATGCCGGGGAATGCAGATAAGCCACCTAAAACACCCATCACAAATCCATCTAAACCGGTCATGGTTCTGGAATCCCGGTTTCCGTGTTGGGTATAATCCGCTAATAATAAAACAATGCCATTCAGGAGCAGGAAGGCCATAATCCATAAAAGATTACCGTCCATCCTATATGTTACGATCGTTAGTAGTAACACCAAAAGCATGGGTACTGTGGCGGTTTTCAGCAAACGAAGATCATATACGCTTTTGTAGTCGGCTACTTTGCTTCTGCTTCGGCGTGAACCGGAAAGCATCTTTTGCTCTCTGCGGAGACGAGCAATTATGTCCCTGCACCCAATAAAAATAGAGATTAAAATACCGATATGTACCAGAAGTTCCTGCAAGGAATTTCTGGTCTCAAGGCCAAACAGGCATCGCATAATGGCCTGATGCCCCCGGGAGGAAACAGGCAGGAATTCTGTCAAACCAGAAACAAGTCCGAACAGTATGTTTTTGATAATTGACAAGCCTTTTCCTCCTTTCTGTTTTTATTTCAATTTATCATAACACATTTTGTCGAGGATTTCCACCCCGTAATAAAATTATTTCTACGATTGTTTTTGTTGGTCAATCATATTATGCAACTCCGTAAGCGCATCATTGAGATCACCCAGAGAATCAATCAATCCGGAGGCAACAGCATCTTTACCGTAAAGAATGGTACCCACATCGGTGGCCATCTCACCTGTTGCCATCATATAACCTTCAAAAACTTCTTTTGAAATGGAAGAATTTTCTGTGACAAAATCCGTAATCTGTTCCTGGATGCGGTGAAAATAACGGAACGTCTGGGGCGCACCAACTACTAATCCTGTCATACGAACAGGGTGAACAGTCATACTAGCCGTTCTTGTAATAAAGGATTTCTTCGTACAGACCGCCAACGGAATTCCGATGGAATGGCCGCCGCCCAGAACCAAGGAAACGGTCGGCTTATTCATACCTGCGATCATCTCGGCAATGGCAAGTCCTGCCTCAATATCACCGCCCACTGTATTCAGAAGCAGCAAGAGTCCGTCGATTTCTTCGCTTTCTTCCAAACCGGCAAGGAGCGGCAAAATATGCTCATATTTTGTGGTTTTTACATTCTCCGGAAGTACCTGATGCCCTTCAATCTGCCCTATGATCGTTAGGGTATAGATGTTACTTCGGCTGGTTTTGCTCAATTCAGCGCCAAGTTCGATCAGATCATTCTGACGCTTATTCTTTTCTGCGTTATTATCGTTCATAGCAACTACCTCCGGCATTAGAATAACCTGAATTTGTGAATCAATTCATTGTTGCAGTTTTTGTTGATATATTGTATAATACCTACGGTGATTTTTATGGCATCTAAAACGAATGCCCTTCGGCTAGTGCAGCAGGCGGGTATTTCATTCCAAGAGAAAATCTACGAATACGACGAAAAAGACCTAAACGGCAACCATGCTGCTGCAGCGATCGGTTTTCCACCCGAACAGGTTTATAAAACTTTAGTGGCCAAAGGTTGCCGAACGGGAATCCATGTTTTCTGCATCCCGGTCTGCTGTGAATTGGATTTAAAGAAGGCAGCCAAGGTCGTGGGAGACAAAGACATTGCAATGGTTCCTGTTAAAGACCTTTTGAATCTTACCGGTTATATCCGCGGCGGCTGCTCCCCTATTGGTATGAAAAAGAAATATCCCACTTATTTCGAAGAATCCTGCCAGTTGTATGATGTAATTTCAGTTTCTGCAGGAGAACGGGGCCATCAGATGATCTTGCCCACAATAGAACTGGTTAACCTTGTTGACGGGGTACTTGCAGATATTATTCAATAGAGAAAGGAAACAACTATGAAATTCGAATATAAAACAAAAGGAACCTGTTCTCAACGGATTTTATTTGAGGTTGAGGACGGTAAAGTACACAATGTAGAGTTTATCGGCGGCTGCAACGGCAACCTGCAAGGTATCGGTAAATTGGTGGAAGGTATGGATGTTGATGATGTAATTGATCGGATCGAGGGAATCCACTGCGGCATGAAACCTACCTCCTGCCCAGATCAACTTGCTACCGCTTTGGCTGAGGCGAAAAAACAGTTATAAAAATATCCCACAGTATGCTATGCTATATACTGTGGGATATTTTTATTGTGTAACGGTTTCTAAGATCTTTTTGATCAGATCATCGCGGCCAGTTCCCTTTTCGGCAGAAAAAGGAATAATATCGCAGTGATCCGGCAGGGACAAGTTCTCTCGAATGGTCTGCATATTGGGAAGGATCTCGCTTTTCTTCAATTTATCCAGTTTGTTTGCAACAACCACAAAAGGACAGCCCATTTCGATAAACCAATTGGCCATGGTAACATCGTTTTGTGTGGGTGCGTGCCGGGCATCCACGATCATAACACCCAGATCAATTCGATCTGCGGCAAAATAATTTTCCATCAATTTACCCCAGCGCTCTTTTTCTTTTTGAGAAACTTTAGCATAGCCATAACCGGGCAAATCTACGAAATAACATTGTCTGTCAATGACAAAGTAATTGATATGGATGGTTTTGCCCGGTTTTTCACCAACACGGGCAAAATTTTTTCTTTGTAGCAGACGGTTAATGACAGAGGACTTACCAACATTGGATTTGCCTGCAAAAGCAATTTCCGGGAATTTTTTCTCAGGAAAATCCTTGGGATTTGCGGCAGAAATCATAAATTCTACATTATTAAAATTCATATCTGTTCCTCACTGCTGAATCATAGGTTTGCGGGAATGAGATTTTACATCCTCAGGAATATCCTTGAGAATTGCAGGTGTAACCTCCGTAACCTTGTTCAGCGCAACATCCAATACGGTATCCACAGTCTGCGCAGTTACAAAGTTCAAACCGGCGCGAACCACAGTGTCAATATCCGCCAAATCGTGTTCATTATCCTTGGGAATGATCACAGTACGAATACCGTGGCGAAGGGCAGCCATCGTCTTTTCCTTCAGTCCTCCGATGGGCAGCACCCGTCCTCGCAAGGAGATCTCACCGGTCATGGCAACATCACGGCGTACGCTTTTTCCGGTCAAAGCCGATACAATGGCGGTACAAACCGCAATACCGGCCGAAGGACCGTCTTTAGGCACTGCGCCTTCCGGGAAATGGACGTGAATATCCTTTGTTTTGTAGAAATCGGGTGCAATCCCCAGCGAATTACAATTTGCACGAATATAACTCAGCGCAGCATGGGCTGATTCCTTCATTACATCACCCAAATTACCGGTCAGTTCCAGTTTACCGGAACCCTCCATCACATTGACTTCCACTTCTAATGTCTCGCCACCTACAGAGGTCCAGGCAAGGCCGGTCACAAGACCGACCTGATCATTACAAGGCAATCTGTCCGACAGATACTTTCTTGTACCCAAATAGGTATCAATATTGTTGCCGGTTACCGTGACGCGACGGATATCGTCTGACAGTAATTGCATATCCACTTTTCTGCAGATGTCAGCAATACAACGCTCCAATCTGCGAACGCCGGATTCCCGTGTATAGCAGCGGATGATTTCCCGGATGGCATCATCAGAGATCTTCAGTTGCGCCTTCTTCAGTCCGTGTTTAGCAATTTGTTTAGGGATCAGGTGATCCTTTGCAATACTCAGTTTTTCTTCGTCAGTATAAGATCCCAGTTCGATGATCTCCATTCTGTCCAAAAGAGGTCTGGAAACAGAATCCAATGTGTTAGCGGTGGTAATAAACATAATATTGCTCAGATCAAAGGGGATCTCCAAATAGTGATCCCGATAGGTCTTATTCTGCTCACTGTCCAATACCTCCAAAAGGGCCGCGCTAGGGTCGCCACGGTAATCAGAACCCAGTTTATCCACTTCGTCCAGCAGAATAATGGCATTAGAACTGCCGGCCTGTATGATAGCCGAAATGATTCTGCCAGGCATAGCGCCTACATAAGTTTTCCGGTGTCCTCGAATATCCGCCTCGTCGTGCACACCGCCCAAAGCAACTCTTGCCAATTTGCGATTTAAACTTCTGGCAATAGAGTATGCAATAGATGTTTTACCAACACCGGGAGGGCCAACCAGGCACAAGATCTGCGGCGGCATCTCCGGGGCGATCTGCCGAACTGCAATGGTCTCCAGGATACGGGTCTTTACTTTCTCCAAGCCAAAATGATCTTTATCCAGGATTTTTTTGGCGGCAGCCACATCGATTCGTTCCTTAGTGGTTTTATTCCAAGGTAGTTCCAATACAGTATCCAGATAATTACGCAGTACAGACGCTTCTGCAGAGCCATAGGGCTGCTTTTTCAGCCGTTGTACATCTTTGCGCAACTTCTCTTCCGATTCCCCGGGCAAATTCAGAAGTAGAATCTTCTTTTCATATTCGGCGAACTCGGCATACTCGTCCTCTTCACCCAATTCTTCCCGAATGACCTTCATCTGCTCCCGTAAATAATAGTCCCTCTGCTCCTGATCCATACTGGCGCGGGTCTTTTTCTGAATATCTGCTTCGATATAAAGCATCTGGATTTCTTGCTGCAGCAGTTTCAACACATTTTCCATTCTGCGAACAGGGTTTAATTGACAAAGCAATTTTGCCTTATCCTTGTAATCCATGCCAGAATTCTGCGCAATCGCATCTGCAACATAACCACAGTCCTCGGAAGCAAAGATCTTTAGTTGAACGGACTGTGCAGGATGTTCCACCAAGTCACTGTAACTGGTGTACAACATAGTTGCCTCCCGACACAAAGCCCGGCTGCGTAACGGATTTTTTACCTCGGTATCGGCTACTGCCTCTACGACGCCCGCAAGAAAGGGCTCGGTCTGATAAATTTCATGAATTCTTGCTCGATGAATACCCTCCACAAGAACACGGATATTTTCGTTTTGAGCCTTTAATACCTGCTTGACACGCACAACGGTACCAATGGGATATAGCCCGTTCAAACCTGGATCGTCTTCTAAAATGTTTTTCTGGGGCACCAGAATAAGGGTTTGATTGTGCTTCATGGCATATTCCAATGCCATAGCGGATTTTACGCGGCCAACATCAAAATGGACCGTCTGCTCTGGAAACACAGCCAGGCCACGCAGTGCCAATACAGGCATTCTTCCGGAATAAATTTGTTCAGTCATATTTATCCTCCTTCCTGAGAATAAATCAAGGGGGAACGAAAATGCTCCCCCTTTATATTGCTATATGTTTGTTGATATTTTTTCTCTTTTTACGGTTTTATCCCGTATGATTTTAGGTTGTTTGCCTTCTACAGATTCAGGCGTGATTACAACTTTTGTAATGGTCAAGTCGGAAGGAATGACATACATGATTTTTGTCATTACACTTTCCATAACTGCCCGCAATCCCCGGGCGCCAATTTGACGCTCTACAGCCTTCTTTGCGATCATTTCCAATGCCTTAGGCTGGAATTCCAGTTCTACATTGTCCATAGCAAGCAAGGCTTTGTACTGCTTTGTAAGGGCGTTCTTCGGTTCTGTCAAAATCTTAACCAGATCAGCCTCATTAAGATTCTGCAAACTGGAAATAACAGGCATACGACCGACCAGTTCGGGAATAATGCCGAATTTAATCAGATCGTGAGGCTCTACCTGTGCCAGAATCTTACCTACATCCCGCTGATTTTTACTTTGAATGGGAGCATCAAAGCCAATCGCGGATTTGTCAGTTCTGCTTTCAATGATCTTTTCCAAACCATCAAATGCACCACCACAGATAAAGAGGATCTTAGAGGTATCCACAGGGATCGTCTCCTGCTGGGGGTGTTTTCTACCTCCCTGAGGCGGAACATTTGCAACAGTGCCTTCCAGAATCTTCAGCAA
>JAZSRS010000174.1:0-2701 GCA_045538595.1 Faecousia sp.
GTCGGAGGAATAGCCGTCGTAAACGGCAATGCCGCCTTCAACAGAAGGAGTATAAACGGTATCGAAGATGTACCGGAAGGTATCTCCGTCAAGGGACAAGCCCTCGCCCTCAAAGATACTGTCACCCTTCTGGCTCATTCCCACTTCAAAGAAGTTAAACCAGGAGTCAGCCGCAAAGAACTGCTTGCCGCACCATTCGTAATACTGGGAAGAAAGTCTGGCAATTCCTTCAAAGGTGGAAAGGTCTTCTTTCTTGGCTCCGGTAGCATCAGCAAATTTGTTGAACAGCGTAATATTGACGTAAAGCACTTCCGTGGACTTTGCAATGGGGAATACATAGAGGCCGCCATCGGACAAACGCCCTTCTTCTACGAAAGCATCCACATATTTGTCCAGCTCGTCTTCTGTAAAGTAATTGTTCAGATCTGCGAGCATTCCTTTTTCCTGAAACTGAATAGCTACCTTGGGATAGCCCGTAAAGATATCGGGCATATCGGGCGCACCGGGATCGTCATTCACGATCATGGAAAGACTCTTGTTCAGCTCTGAGCTGGAGGAGATGGCTTCCACGTTGATGATGATCCCTTTTTCATTGCCCACCGTGGAATTAAACTGGTCGATAAGGTAGTCCATCGTTGCTTGCATATCGCCGCCGTAGTTATGCCACATAGTCAGCGTGACCGGCTCTTTGGGATCCAGCGGCGAAGACGCGCATCCCACCAGTGTTCCCAATGACAGAGCTAAGCAAAGAAGCAATGCCAATAGCTTTTTCATAAAAACGGCCTCCTGATCCTTATTTTTTCTTCGTCCCCATCCTGTTTTTGAAATTTTACAGAAAAATCATGGATTTTTTTCGTCTTCCCACCCATTTTGGCGGTTTGGTGTGGGGCATTAACCGTGAAAATCCGTATAATTGGGCTTGTAAAGAATGAGGAAAGAAGATTGAATTTTCTACATTATAACATAAACCGTTGAATTTTTCAATGGTTTTCCGATAGAAGCCACGTAGATTTAGAATTCATGACCGGGAGGTGTTATATGGTGATTCGTGAAAACAAGATTGCGAGGTACAAGATCATTGCCGACTCAGGCGGAAACCGATACCGTTTCTACTGTGAAGCATCGGGCGCTGCGGTCTGTACTACCGGACCGATTCGTGCCGATACTCCTGAGAAAGAACTTCTCCTTGCCTGGGAGAGCGAGGGAAAAGAACTCTTCAACCGCTGCCCTCGGTGCGGCCGCCTTGTCTGTGATACCATGTACAACGCCGATGTGTGTGAATGCGTGGACTGTGCACCCTGGGAGAATAAACCCAAGTTCTGCAAGAAATGCGGTGCAGAGATCCCAAAGGGTAATTTCTTCTGCACCAAATGCGGCAACCGGGCAAGATACGGGGAGGTGTGGGCTTAGTGACAGAGAAATTGGAACAGATCCGTTTGGAAAATATGAAGCAGTGCGGCTTTGGCGTCGAGGCCATGAAGGAGGTAAAGGTCTGCGAGAAATGCGGCAATCCTTCACCCGTATCGGAAGCCTACTGCAGAGAATGCGGAAGCAAGCTCCCCGACAAAACCCTTTACGATATATATAAGGAAAGACACACCGTTTGCCCCGTATGTGATACGGTGGTGGCAAGCGACAGCGATTACTGTCCCCAGTGCGGAACCAAATTGGAAACATCATAAGAAAGCAAACTTTTGTAGATAAAACATATTTAAGGAGAGTGTATTATGAAAGCTGGTCAAGTATTCCGTAAAACGATGCCCTTCTGTTGGGCAAAGCTGCTGCTGGGCGGTGCTACCGTCCTGATCTCTGCCATTCTGCTGGCAATCCTTATGGGTCTGGGCTGGCTGTTTGGCGAAAACGGCATGGTGATCTGTATCTTCATCTGGATCGGTGCCACCGGTGTCATTCGTTTTGCAATCATGCATTACTTTGGCTATCTGGTAAAGGCCGGACATATTGCGGTCATAGCCGAAGCCACCACTACCGGAAAAGTGCCCGCAAATCAGGTCAAGTACGGTATGGACAAGGTAAAGCAGCGTTTCGCTACTGCCAACATCTACTTTGCGGTGGACAAGCTGGTATCCGGTGCAGTCAAGCAGATCCAGCGGGGCATTGAAAAGCTTGGCAACGCCATGAGCTTTATCCCCGGTATGGAGCATGTGACCAAAGCCGCCAACTTCTTTGTGGAACTGTCTTTGGGTTATATTGACGAGTGCTGCCTGGGCTATACCTTCTACAAAGCGGAGCAGGGTGCATTCCAGAGTGCCTGCGACGGTGTTGTGATCTACGCGCAGAACATCAAGCACCTGCTGAAAAACGCAGCCAAGACCATGCTGAAGGTCATCATTGGCGTGGTCGTGGTCGTACTGGTAGTGTTCATTCCCGTAGGACTGCTGTTCAAGGTTCTCAACTGGAGTGGTTTCCTGGCATTCCTGCTGGCATGTCTCATTGCCTGGGTCGTGAAATTCGCGTTCCTGGACAGCTTCATCCTTTGCCAGACTATGGCAGGTTACATGGAAGTGGCACCCACCACCCAGATCACCTTCGATCTGTATCAGAAGTTGTGCGGCATCTCCGGCAAGTTCAAGGAGCTGTGGAACAAGGGCAAGGCAGAGTCTCCTCAGCCCGCCTACGCAGCCGCAGGTGCGGCACCTGTGTATGAAGCACAGCCTGCTGCCCCGGTACAGACCCAGGCACC
>JAZSRS010000003.1:0-3045 GCA_045538595.1 Faecousia sp.
GCCGGGCTGCCCGCAAGAGAGCCGGCTATGCTGGAGCGCTGGCAGGAGCAAAACCTGTACGGTCTTATGCTGGAAAAGAATAAGGATCTGCCCCCCTTCATTCTCCACGACGGCCCTCCCTTCTCTAACGGCTACATCCACATGGGCCATGCACTGAACAAGACACTGAAGGACTTCATTGTCCGCAGCCATGCCATGATGGGCTTCTACACCCCCTATGTTCCCGGCTGGGATAACCACGGTCTGCCCATCGAGCGTGCCATTGAGAATTCCAAGAAGAAACTGAACAAGGATATGTCCGTTCCCGAGTTCCGGAAGGCTTGTGAGGAATTTGCTGAGGATTTCATTCAGAAGCAGATGGCCGGTTTCCGTCGCCTGGGCGTTGTTGGCGACTGGGCAAATCCCTACCGCACCATGGACAAGCATTTCGAGGCACAGGAAGTAAAGGTCTTTGGCAGAATGTTTGACAAGGGCTACATTTACAAGGGTCTGAAGCCCGTTACCTGGTGTCCCTTCTGCGCCACCGCTGTGGCTGAGGCCGATATTGAGTATCAGGACGATCCCTGTACCTCTGTATTCGTTAAGTTCCCCGTTGCCGACGATCTGGGCAAACTCTCCCAGTTTGATTTAAGTAAGGCCTACTTTGTGATTTGGACCACCACCATTTGGACCCTCCCCGGCAATATGGCTATCTGCCTCCACCCCAGAGAGACCTATGTGCTGGTGAAACCTGACTACAGCGATGAAATTTTCATTGTTGCAGAGGCTCTGTGTGAGCAGGTTATGGGCATTGGCGGCTATACCAGTTATCAGATTCTGGCGCGCTATCCCGGTCAGTTCTTCGAGAATATGCTGGCAAACCATCCCTTCCTCCCCAAGACCAGCCGGCTGGTGAATGCTGAGTATGTTACCATGGATTCCGGTACAGGCTGTGTCCACACTGCCCCCGGCTTCGGCGCAGACGACTATCAGACCTGTATGCGTTACGGCATGGAACTGATCGTTCCTGTGGATGACTATGGCCGCCACACCGATTACGCAGGCAAGTACGCCGGTCTGAAGACCGAAGAGTCCAATCCTGTGATCTTGGCAGATATGAAGGAAAGTGGCATGCTGTTCGCTTCCCAGCAGATCGTTCACTCCTACCCCCACCACGACCGGTGCAAGAAGCCGGTGATCTTCCGGGCAACAACTCAGTGGTTCTGCTCTGTGGAATCCTTTAAGGATCAGGCAGTGGAGGCCATTGAAAATGTGCAGTGGTTCCCCGGCTGGGGCGGCGAGCGTATGGTCAGCATGATCCGGGAGCGGGCCGACTGGTGTATCTCCCGTCAGCGCCGATGGGGTCTTCCCATTCCTGTATTCTACTGCAAAGACTGCGGCAAGCCTGTATCTACCCCCGCATCCATTGAAAAGATCTCCGGTCTGTTTGACGAATTTGGCTCTAATGTGTGGTTTGAAAAGGACGCCATGGAGTTAGTTCCCGCAGACTTCACCTGCCCCCACTGCGGCGGCAAGGCATTTGACAAAGAGACTGACACCTTGGACTGCTGGTTTGACTCCGGCTCTACCCATTTTGCATCCTTGTATCACGACACCCCGGAACTGTGGCCTGCTGATGTTTACTTGGAAGGCGCTGACCAGTACCGCGGTTGGTTCCAGTCCAGTTTGCTGACCTCTGTAGGCGCATTGGACAAGGGCGCTCCCTTTAAGCAAGTACTGACCCACGGCTGGGTGGTTGACGGTCAGGGTCGTGCGATGCACAAGAGTTTGGGCAACGGTGTTGACCCCGCTGACCTGATCAAGGACTTCGGCGCGGATATCGTCCGGCTTTGGTCTGCTTCCACTGACTACCATGTGGATGTGCGTTGCTCCAAGGAGATCTTCAAGCAGATCGCTCAGAACTATCTGAAGTTCCGTAACACTGCTCGGTACTGCCTTGGTAACCTGAACGAATTTGACCCCAACAATCTGGTTGCACCTGAGGATATGGAAGAACTGGATCGCTGGGCGCTGACCAAACTGAACGATTTGGTGAAGGAATGCCGCAAGGCCTACGAGAATTACGAATTCCATGTTGTTTCCCATGCTATCAACGATTTCTGCGTGGTGGAACTGTCCTCCTTCTATTTGGACATCATCAAGGACCGTCTGTACTGTGAACTGGCTGACGGTTTCCGCCGTCGCTCTGCCCAGTCTGCTCTGTTCCTGATTCTGGATGCGCTGACCAAGTTGTTTGCTCCCATTCTGGCCTTTACCTGCGACGAAATCTGGCAGGCAATGCCCCACCGGAATGAGGACGATGCCCGGAATGTGCTGTTGAACCAGATGCCCGTTGACTTCGGCGCTTACACTCTGGACGACACTGTGATGGGCAAGTGGGACACCGTGATGAAACTCCGTCAGGATGTAAACGGCGTGCTGGAAATTGCCCGGGCTGACAAGCGGATCGGCAAGGCTTTGGAGGCCCATGTCAGTCTGCACACCGATGACGAAACCCTGAAGGCCGCCTGTGAAGGCCTGAATCTGGCTGAGATCTTCATTGTGTCTTCCTGCGATTGGGAAGCCATTCCCGAAGGTGCTACCGCCGGTAACGGCACTAATCTGCCCAGCCTCACTGTTGGTGTTACTGAGGCACGGGGCGAGAAGTGTCCCCGGTGCTGGATGCACAGCGAAACACCCGACGAAAACGGTCTGTGTCCCCGCTGCGCCAGCGTCATCTCTCAAATGGATATTGAAGTCAAAACCTCCGGCTAAGCCGGAGGCTTGATTAAGCCCTAGAAGGGCATTTTACAGACTATTGCCCCTAAAGGGGCCCCGAATGGTTTGCCGACCGCATTTCGTTCACGGGCCGCCCCTTAAGGGGCTTTTTCTATGCCTACTTGTTCTCGCGACCCGTAAACGGGCCCACATACTCCTTGATACTCATTTGGTCGGCTATCTGATCTTCTTGGAGTTGGTTTTTGATATACTCCTGTACTTGCTTTTTATTTCTGCCTACTGTATCCACATAATAACCTCTGGCCCAAAAGTGCCTGTTTCCATACT
>JAZSRS010000096.1:0-23097 GCA_045538595.1 Faecousia sp.
CTTGGCTCACAGAACGACATGGCTACGATCCGACTTACATTTTTCATCACCCGGAACCATTATATCATAAAATGCAGAAAAAGCCCAGCTTTCGCTGGACTTTTTCGACAGACTGAATCCCGGCGGAGGACTCCGCCGGGATTTTTTATCCTTCTTGTACTACGATTTCCTTCACTTTCAGGCCGGGATTTCGCTTGCAGGTGAAGTCGATGGCCCAGAAACTGCTGAACACCAGTAAATTCCGTCCACGGTAATCTTCCAACAGTTCCGCATCGCTGCCCAAATTCAGGTCGGACAGGTCGCCGGGATAACTGTCGATCAGCCGGATCTCCTCGTAGGGCAGCATATCCATCCGCAAGTCCACGCCGTACTCGTTCTTCATCCGGTACTGGAACACTTCAAACTGCAGCGTGCCAACCACGCCCACGATCACTTCTTCCATACCGGAATTGGGTACTTTGAAGATCTGGATCGCACCCTCCTGGGCAATCTGCTCCGTGCCTTTGACGAACTGCTTCCGCTTCATGGAATCCTTGGCAGACACCCGGCAGAAATGCTCCGGGGCAAAGGTGGGAATGCCGGAATAGAGGAATTTCTTCCCCGGTACGGTGATGGTATCACCGATAGAGAAGATGCCCGGGTCGAACACGCCGATCACGTCGCCGGCGTAGGCTTCGTCCACGATCTCCCGCTCTGCCGCCATCAGTTGCTGGGGCTGGGACAGACGCATTTTCCGGCCGCCCTGCATATGGAAATACTCCGTATCCCGCTGGAATTTGCCGGAACAGATCCGCATAAATGCCAAGCGGTCTCGGTGGGCTTTGTTCATATTTGCCTGAATTTTGAACACAAATGCGGAAAAATCCGGGGAAAAAGTGTCAATTTCGCCGCAGTCTGCCACGCGGGACAGAGGGGGCGGTGTCAGTTTCAGGAAGTTCTCCAAAAACGGCTCAATGCCGAAGTTGGTCAGGGCCGAGCCGAAGAACACGGGAGACAGTTGGCCGTTTCGTACTGCTTCCATATCCATTTCCCGACCAGCGGACAGCAGTTCCACATCGTCGATCAGTTGCTGATGTTTGGTCTCGCTGTCCAGCAATACTGCCACTTGCGGGTCGTAGAGATCCACCGCCATTTTGTCCGCTTTTGCCTTGCCGCTGACACCGGAGAAGAACAGCAGTTGGCTCTTTTCCCGGTCGTACACGCCCTGAAAATCCTTGCCGCAGCCGATGGGCCAGTTCATGGCGTAGGTCTCGATGCCCAGTTCCCGCTCCACTTCGTCCAGCAGGTCGAAGGGGTCTTGGGTCTCCCGGTCCATCTTGTTGATAAAGGTGAAAATGGGAATGTGCCGCATAGCGCAGACCTTAAACAGTTTCCGGGTCTGGGGCTCTACGCCCTTGGCGCCGTCGATCACCATCACCGCCGAGTCCGCCGCCATCAGGGTGCGGTAGGTGTCCTCGGAAAAGTCCTGGTGGCCGGGGGTGTCCAAGATGTTGATGCAGAATCCGCCGTACTGGAACTGCATAACTGACGATGTAACGGAGATACCTCTCTGCTTTTCGATCTCCATCCAGTCGGAGGTGGCGGCCCGGGAGTTTTTCTTGCCCTTCACCGCGCCGGCCTGGGCAATAGCGCCGCCGTACAGCAGGAATTTTTCTGTTAAAGTGGTTTTACCGGCGTCGGGGTGAGAGATGATGGCAAATGTCCGACGGCGGCTGATTTCTTCTCTTAAAGTTGACATAATTTCCCTCCAAATATGGTCATTTGATTTTCCAAGAGGGGTTTAGGGTGGAAATGAAAATCCCATAATTTCCTCCAAAGGCCATAGCATCCATTATAATTTTTCTTAGTTTACCACAAAATTTCCCCATTTACAAGGGGTACGGGTGTGGACAGTTGCATTTTCCCGGGCGTTATGGTACAATTTCCCCATAAAAATGTAAGGAGAACACTTATGGCTAAATATTCTTTCGCCTCTGACTATATGGAAGGCGCGCATCCCGCTATTTTGCAGCGGATGCTGGAGACCAATATGCAAAAATGCATCGGCTACGGCAACGACGAATTCTGCATTTCTGCCCGGGAGAAGATTCGCGTAGCTTGCGACGCCCCCAACGCGGAAGTCCACTTCATTTCGGGTGGCACACAGGCCAACGCGTTGGTAATCAAGTACCTGCTGAAACCTTATCAGGGCGTCATTGCCGCCACCACCGGCCACATCGCCGGCCACGAAGCCGGTGCTATTGAGCACGGCGGCCATAAGGTGCTTTGCGTGCCGGAATATAACGGCAAACTGAAATCTTCCGATGTGGAAAAACTGGTGAAAACCTACCAAAACGACGACAATAAAGACCACATGGTGATGCCGGGTATGGTGTACATCTCCCAACCTACGGAAAGCGGCACGCTGTACTCCCTTTCCGAACTGGAAGAGATCTCCAAAGTGTGCAAAGAAAATAACCTGTACCTGTTTTTGGACGGCGCGCGGCTGGCATACGCCCTGGCTTGCCCCAGCAACGATGTAACTCTGCCGGATTTGGCCCGGCTGTGCGATATTTTCTACATCGGCGGTACCAAGTGCGGCGCTCTGCTGGGGGAAGCGGTGGTCATGCCTGACCCCAGCCTGATTCCCCATTTCTTCACCCTCATCAAGCAGCATGGCGCGCTGATGGCCAAAGGCCGAGTGCTGGGTATCCAGTTTGAAACATTGTTCACCGACGGTCTGTACGAAAAGGTAGGCGCATCTGCGGTTGCATACGCCGATGCCATTCGGGAAAAACTGACGGAAAAGGGACTGCCCCTGTGCTACGGCTCGCCCACCAATCAGGTATTCGTGAAAGTCCCCGACGCAATCCGTGCCAAAATCGAAGAAAATGTGATCGTAGGCTTCTGGGAAAAACCGGACGACGACCACACGGTCATCCGCTTCGCCACCTCCTGGGCTACCTCTCAGGAAGATGTGGACGGATTGCTCTCCCTTTTGGAAACGCTTTGATTTTAACTTATTTTTGAGGTGATTTTATGGAACAGAAACTGCGCACCGAGACCTTGTGCATTCAGGCCGGTTACAGCCCCGAAAGCGGCGAACCCCGGCAGATTCCCATTATTCAGAGTACCACTTTCAAGTACGCCACTTCCGAGCATATGGCAAAACTCTTTGACTTGGAAGCATCCGGTTATTTCTACTCCCGTCTGCAGAATCCCACCTGCGATATGGTAGCGGCCAAGATCGCGGCTTTGGAAGGCGGCACGGCGGCTATGCTCACCGGCTCCGGTCAGGCGGCCAACTTCTACGCCATGTTCAATATTGCCTCCTGCGGCGATCATATCGTATCTTCCTCCGCCATCTACGGCGGCACATTCAACCTGATCTCCGTTACTATGAAACGGATGGGCATCGACGCTACTTTCGTCAGTCCCGACGCCACCTACGAGGAGATCTGCGCCGCCATTCAGCCTAACACCAAACTGATTTTCGGCGAGACCATCGCCAACCCCGCCCTGAATGTGCTGGACATCGAACTGTTCGCCAAGGCGGCGCACGACAACGGCCTGCCCTTTATCATTGACAACACCTTTGCCACTCCTGTGAACTGCCGGCCCATCGAGTGGGGCGCAGACATCGTTACCCACTCCACCACCAAGTATATGGACGGCCACGGCGTTGCGGTGGGCGGCTGCATCGTGGACAGCGGCAAGTTCGACTGGACCAAGTACCCCGACCGTTTCCCCGGCCTGTGTACCCCCGATGACAGTTACCACGGGGTTACCTATACGGAGCGTTTCGGCTTGACCGGTGCATTCATCACCAAGTGTACCGCCCAACTGATGCGGGATTTGGGCTCTATCCAGTCTCCCCAAAGCGCATTCTACCTGAATTTGGGACTGGAAAGCCTGCCTTTCCGTATGCGCCAGCACTGCGCCAACGCAGAGGCCATTGCAAAGTTCCTCAGCGAAAACGAGAAAGTTGCGTGGGTACGGTACGGCGGCCTAAAGGGAGATAAGTATTACGAACGCACCCAAAAGTATATGCCGAACGGCTCTTGCGGTGTGATTGCATTCGGTCTCAAGGGCGGCAGAACTGCTGCGGAGACCTTTATGAAGCATATGCGCCTGGGCTCTATCGAGACCCATGTGGCAGACTCCCGCACCTGCTGCCTCCACCCCGCCTCTGCCACCCACCGGCAGATGACCGACGAGCAACTCCTTGCCGCCGGCGTCAGCCCCGACCTGATTCGCCTTTCCTGCGGCCTGGAAAACTGCGAAGACCTGATCGCCGACCTGAAACAGGCCATCGAAAAGGTGTAAATATCGGGACGATTCACGAATCGCCCGCGGGAGGGGAAACCCCTCCCCTACGAGAATATATAATAGATAAAATAAAAAAGCAGGAGATTACTCTCCTGCTTTTTTATTTTAACCGTTTTTCTAAGGTTGCGGTGTTCAACGCGGATAAATGCACCCGGCGGAAGCCGTATTCTGCCGTTACAATATAGGCTTTCGGCAGGTCATCGCAGGGGATCACTTCGCCCTCCTTCTCCGCCCGTTCCAAAAATTCTCGGGTGCGTTTGGAAGTGGAGGTGTTATCCATATCGAAAATGCCTACGATAGAGGTATCCCGCACCGCCATATCGTTACCAATGGAAAGATACATAAAAACCTCCGTTTTTTAAGTGCAAAGTTGAAAATGAAAAGTGCGAAGTGATGGTATTGCCAATGGCGATTTATTTTTATTTGTCGGCTTTGCCGACACATTCATTTTGCATTTATCATTTTGCATTTTGCATTTTGGCGGCGGCGACTGCCATCTGGTCGCAGCGGTTGTTTTTCTCGTTTTCGGCGTGGCCTTTGACCCAGTGGTAGTGGAGGGTATGTTTTTCTGTTAATTCCAACAATGTTTCCCACAGGTCGGGGTTTAGGGCGGGTTTTTTGTCTGCCTTGCGCCAGCCGTTTTTCCGCCAACTTTCTGCCCAGCCTTTGGATAGTCCGTCGATCACATACTTAGAGTCAGAATACAGTTCCACCACGCAAGGCTCTTTCAGGGCAGACAGACCTGCGATCACCGCAGTCAGTTCCATACGGTTGTTGGTGGTGCTGCTTTCCCCGCCGGAGAGTTCCTTTTCTGTGCCTTGGTACTCCAAGATGGCACCCCAGCCGCCGGGGCCGGGGTTGCCGGAGCAAGCGCCATCGGTATACAAGGTTACGGTCTTCATTCCGCTGCTTCCTCTTCCGCTTCTACCCGCTGGATGGCCACCAATCGGTTGCCGTCCTCGATGCGCATGACGATAACGCCCTGAACATCTCGCTTGTAGATATTGATACCGGATGCCTTCACACGGATAATGACACCGCCGTTTTCAATCAACATCACATCGTCCTCTTCTGCCACGGTGCAGCAGCCGGCAACGCGGCCGGTCTTGGGTGTGATGTTGTAGTTCTTCAGACCCTTACCGCCTCTACTCTGGGGAATCTTCTCCCCGTCAGGGCCGGTACGCAGGTACTCAGAAAGTTCTGTCCGCTTGCCGAAACCGTTTTCGGTAACGGTGAGCAGGGTCTTACCCGGCTCGTACTTTTCCGCGCCGATCACATAGTCGCCGCCGGTTAACATAATACCACGAACACCGGCGGCATCTCTGCCCATGGGTCGGACATCTTTTTCGTTGAAGCAGATGGCCATACCCTCCCGGGTGGCAAGAATGATATTGTCATCGCCGGTGGTGCGGATCACATTGATCAGTTGGTCGCCCTCGTCCAGCGTAATGGCGCGGATACCGGTCTTGCGACGGGTGTTCAGCGCAACGAAGGGAATCCGTTTCACAGTACCCCGCTGGGTAACCATCATCAGGAATTCATTTTCGTGGAACTCCCGGGTAACCACGGTGGCAGTTACGCTTTCCCCCTGCTCCAAGGGCAGAATGTTCACCATAGCCGTGCCACGGGCAGTCCGACCGGCCTCGGGAATCTGATAACCCTTCCGGTGGTGGACACGGCCCTTGTCGGTGAAGAACAGCAGATAATCGTGGGTAGATGCCACATACAGGCTCTTGACATAGTCTGCTTCCTTCAGGTTTTGGGCATTGACGCCACGGCCGCCACGGCTCTGGGTGCGGTAAATATCCACGGGCATACGCTTCACATAACCGTCCTTGGAAATGGTGAAGGCGCAGGTCTCCTCCTCGATCAGATCTTCGATGTCGATCTCGTCCTCGATCTCCTGAATTTCGGTCTTCCGCTCGTCGCCAAACTTGTCCCGAATGGTGATCAGTTCCTCACGAAGCACCGCCTGCAACTTTTCTCTGTTGGCCAGCAGGTCTTCGTAGTAAGCGATTTTTTCCTGCAGTTCGTCGTATTCTGCCTGCAATTTTTCTCTGTCCAAACCCTGCAGGGCTTTCAGACGCATATCCAAAATCGCCTGCGCCTGCACATCGTCCAAACCGAAACGCTGACACAGACGCTCTTTGGCGTCGTCGTATGCGGAACGGATAATGCGAATCACTTCGTCGATGTTGTCCTGGGCGAACAGCAGACCTTCCAGTAAGTGAGCCCTCTCTCTTGCTTTCCGCAGGTCGTACTGGGTACGACGGGTCAGCACTTCCATTTGGAAGGTGAGGTACTCGTCGATGATCTGCCGCAGGCTCAGGATTCTCGGCTGCTTCTGATCATCCACCAGCGCCAGCATAATGATGCCGAAACTAGACTGCAAAGCGGTCTGCTTGAACAGGGTATTCAGCACCACTTGGGGGTTACTGTCCTTTTTCAGTTCAATGACGATCCGCATACCGTTGCGGTCGGTCTCGTCCCGCAGGTCAGACACGCCTTCCAGCCGCTTGTCCTTCACCTGATCGGCGATGGTCTTGATCAGTTGACGTTTATTTACCTGATAGGGCAGTTCGGTCACAATGATCCGGGTACGGTCGCCGGCAAAGGTCTCAAATTCCGTCCTTGCCCGGACAACCACCTTGCCGCGGCCGGTGGCGTAGGCAGCACGGATACCGGATCTACCCATAATGATACCGCCGGTGGGGAAGTCAGGTCCGGTGATATGCTCCATCAGGTCGATGGCGGAGATCTCCTCATCGTCCAGCACTGCCACACAGGCGTTGATGACTTCCGTCAGGTTGTGGGGCGGAATATTGGTGGCCATACCAACGGCAATACCGGAAGAACCGTTTACCAGCAAGTTGGGGAAACGGCTGGGGAGAACCCGGGGCTCTTTCCGGGATTCGTCGAAGTTGGGATCCCAGTTGACGGTGTCCTTGTCGATGTCCCGGAGCATCTCATTGGAGAGTTTGCTCATTCTGGCTTCCGTATAACGGTAAGCAGCAGGGGGATCGCCATCCACAGAACCGAAGTTACCGTGGCCGTCCACCAGCATATAGCGCATAGAGAAGTTTTGCGCCAGACGCACCATGGCGTCGTACACAGACGTGTCACCGTGGGGGTGGTACTTACCCAGCACATCACCCACGCAGGTAGCGGATTTCTTAAAAGGCTTGTCGGAAGTCAGACCCGACTCGTACATGGTATACAGAATACGCCGGTGAACAGGCTTCAAGCCGTCCCGCACATCCGGCAGGGCACGGCCTACGATGACCGACATAGCATACTCGATGTAGGACTTTTCCATTTCCTCCACCAAGTTGGATTCTGTGATCATTTGCTCCGGGAATAAAATATCCTCCGGCTTGTAATCTCGATTATGTTTTGCCAAAAAAACACCTCCAAGTATACCTTCCCCCGGGGGGAAGGTGGCAGCGGGCGATTGATAATCACCCCTACAGGAAAGCATGTAGGGGCGAACAGTGTTCGCCCGCGGGCGGGCAATGACCGCCCCTACATTTTCTATCGACAGTTCACAGGGAAAGGTTAAATATCAATATTGATCGCGTATTTTGCGTTGCGTTCGATCCATTCTTTTCGGGGCTCAACCTGTTCGCCCATCAGCACGGTGAAGATCTCGTCAGCCCGCCGGGCGTCTTCCAGGGTGATACGACGCAGCGTCCGGGTGGTGGGGTCCATGGTGGTCTCCCACAGTTCGTGGGGGTCCATTTCGCCTAAGCCCTTAAACCGGGAAATTTCCACTTTCGCACCGCTTTCTCCACGGAGTTCCGCGGAGACCTGATCTCTCTGCTCGTCGGAATAGGCCACCCGCTCGGTCTTGCCCCGCTTTAATTTGTACAGAGGGGGTACGGCGGAGTACACAAATCCATTTTCGATCAGGGGACGCATATACCGGAAGAAGAAAGTCAGCAGCAGCGTACGGATATGGGCGCCGTCCACGTCAGCATCGGACATAATGATGATCTTGTGATACCGCAGCCGCTCAATGTCAAAGTCCTCGCCGATACCGCCGCCCAGGGCGATGATCAGGGGAGAGAGTTTATCGTTGCCGTAGATTTTATCGGCCCGCGCCTTTTCCACATTCAGCATCTTACCCCACATAGCCAAAATCGCCTGGAATCTGGAGTCTCTGCCCTGAATGGCAGAGCCGGCAACGGAGTCGCCCTCGACGATGTACAGTTCGCACAGGCTGGGGTCTTTTTCGTTGCAGTCCTGGAGTTTATCCGGCATACCACCGGACTCCAAACCGGTCTTGCGCCGGGCGTTTTCTCTTGCTTTCCGGGCGGCTTCTCTTGCCCGGTTGGCCATCATTGCCTTTTCCAAGATAATCTTGGCGGTGGCAGGGTGTTCTTCAAAATAGGTGGCCAGTTGGTCGCCCACGATCTGCTCCACCAGGGTACGGATATAGGCGTTGCCCAATTTCGCCTTGGTCTGACCTTCAAACTGGGCGTCGGTCAGTTTCACAGAAATAATGGCGGAAATGCCCTCCCGGCAGTCCTCACCGCTGACCTTGTCATCGCCCTTGATAATACCGGCCTTCATACCGTAGGCATTCAGCACACGGGTGAGCGCCGTCTTGAAACCGGTCTCGTGCATACCGCCCTCGGGGGTACGGACATCGTTGGCAAAGGACTGAATGGTCTCGTTGTAGCCATCGTTGTACTGCACGGCAATTTCCGCAGATGCATCGTCCTTAGCGCCGGACATATAGATCACATCATTGTGGATCACGGTTTTCCGCTGGTTGGTAAAGGTAACGAATTCCCGGATACCACCCTCGTAACACATGGTTTCCCCTACCGGCTCGTCGCCCCGGTGGTCGGTAATGGTGATGGACAGACCTGCGTTCAGGAATGCCTCCTCCCGCATACGCTCATGCAAGATTTGATAACTGTATATCACATCGTCGAACATCTCCGGGTCGGGCTGGAAGGTAACTTCCGTGCCGGTCTTGTCGGTCGTTCCCACAATTTTCATTTCCTGGGTGATGTGTCCCCGGGCGAATTTCATTTCGTAGATGTTGCCGTTTTTGTATACCCGGGCAGTGAGACTCTCACTCAGGGCGTTGACAACAGATGCGCCCACGCCGTGCAAGCCGCCGGATACCTTATAACCGCCACCGCCGAACTTACCGCCGGCATGCAGCACAGTGAATACAACCTCCAGCGCCGGTTTGCCGGTCTGGGGCTGGATATCCACAGGGATACCACGGCCGTTGTCGGTAACGGTGATAGAGTTGCCGGGGTTGATGGTAACATTGATATGATCGCAGTAACCGGCCAACGCCTCGTCAATGGAGTTGTCCACAATTTCATACACCAGGTGGTGCAAACCGCTGGAAGAGGTAGAGCCGATATACATACCCGGACGCTTCCGTACGGCTTCCAGTCCTTCCAAGACCTGTATCTGCTCGCCACCGTATTCCTGTGTTACTTTGGTTTCCTCAGACATAAAAAGTCCTCCTGACTTTTTCAAATTGAAAATTAAAAATTGAAAGTTGAAAATTATGGTGTCGCAAAGCGACAAATTGAAATCATTGCCGCAGGCAATACCTCAATTTTCCATTCTCCATTTTCCATTTTCAATTACACTTCCTTGTTGTATTTCAATGGTTTTACCCAGTTTGGTAAATCGTCCCGGTTCGCAGCAGGTAATGAACACCTGCCCACCGGTGATTTGATTTAAGACAAAATCCTGCCGGGCAGGATCCAGTTCCGACAGAACATCGTCTAATAGCAGTAAGGGAGATTCTCCCGATTCTTTCTCCATCAGGGCCTTTTGCGCCAGTTTCAGGCTGATGGTGGCTGTCCGCACCTGCCCCTGTGAGCCAAAGGACTTAATGGGCAGGCCGGTCAAGGCCACTTCAAAATCGTCCTTGTGAGGGCCGGTCAGGCAGGAACTGCTTTCCAGTTCTGCCCGGTAATGGCTCTGCAGGTGGTCTTTCAGATTTTCTTCTAAGACGACCACCGGGGCAAAGGGGTCTTTCACCGTGGAAACGGTGTGGTAAACAAGAGAAAATTCCTCTTTTCCCCCGGAAAACCGATTGTGGTATTCCTGCGCCTCCCGGGCAAGGCCTTCCAAAAACCTTGCTCTGTAAGAAATCAGCAGCGCCCCAACCTGACACAGCCGGGCGTTGTACTCCGGCAGAATTTCCAGCAAGGCTGGGTTGTCAAACCGGTCTTTGAGAATTCTGTTTTTCTGCTCCAAAATCCGGTTGTATTCCGTTAGCACCCCGTCGTAGTTGGGTCGGAGTTGGCAGATCGCGCTGTCCGCCAAACGGCGACGGCCGGTTGCGCCGCCTTTCAGAATGCCCAAATCTTCCGGGCAGAACAGTACCGTCTGCAATACGCCGGCAATGTCTCCGGCAGTTTTCTTTTTTACCCCGTTGCGGTAAATCTGCCTTGGACGGCTGCCGGGAAACAATACCCACCGCAAACTCTGCTCTCGCTCCTGAGAGAAGATATCTCCCTGAATTTGGGCAAACTCTGCTCCAAAATGCACCAGTTCCCCGGTTTTTTGGGTGCGGAACGCCTTGCCTGAGCCAAGGTACGCGATGGCCTCCAGCAGGTTGGTCTTGCCCTGGGCATTGTCCCCTACCAGTAAATTCACCCCGGGGTCAAATTCCGCCGCGGCAGCAGGGTAATTGCGGTAATTTTCCAGTTTGATATTTTTAAGAATCATTGGCGCAAATCAAATAGTTGCCGCCCATAAAGGAAAAGGTATCTCCGGGATAGAGTTTCTTTCCCCGCATGGCGCAAACTTCGCCGTTGACCTTCACCTGACCCTCCAAAATCAGTTGCTTGGCTTCGCCGCCGGAGTAGACCACATTGGCGTACTTCATAGCGTCCTGCAACTTGATAAATTCGGTGTGAATAGTCAAATCCACAGTATTGGACTGCTTTTTCTTCACAGTTACTTTCATAAAAACCCTTCAATTAAATCATTACTATAAATGTAAAATATATTTCAATTCGTCGGAAAAACCGACACAATCACTTTGCATTTTACACTTTGCACTTTACATTCTTATTTATTAATTCTCACCGGCAGGACCATATAGGCAAAGTCCTGCTTGTCGTCCACGGGGGTCAGCACGATGGGGCTGAGGCCGTTGATCAGTTCCAGGCACACTTCCTCAGCGGGAATGGCCCGCAGAGCATCAGCCAAATACCGGACATTGAAACCGATCTCCAGTTCCTTGCCGTCGCCGGCGATGTTGCACCGGTCCTCAGCCACGCCGATGGTGGTGTTGGTACGCATCTGCAGTTCCTGATTGGAGAATAAGCACCGCACAGGGCTCTTATATTTTTCAGAAACGATCAAACCCACACGCTCGATGGAAGATGCCAAATCTCCCACATTGGCAATGAGTTTTATGGGGCAGTTGGTGGGAACTACCTTCCGCCAATCCAAAAATTCACCTTCCAGCAGACGGCAGATCACGATGGCGGTACCGATCTGGAACAGAATGTGCTTGCTGCCCAAAGTGAAGGCCACCTGCTCTTCTGTGTCCTGCAGAATCTTTTCCACTTCCTTCAGTCCGTTGGCGGGAACAACAAAGGAGATAGTTCTGCCGGTGGTGTTCTCACAATGATAGGTGCGGCGGGCAAGACGGAAGCCGTCCACCGCAATGGCAGAAACTTTATCTTCTTCAATTTCAAATTTTACGCCGGTATGGATAGGCCGACCCTGATTTTCCGACACGGAGAAAATGGTGCTGGTGATCAGTTCCTTCATAGCCTGCTGGGGGATCCGGATGCTCTTGCCGTCTCCCACATCCGGCAAGTCGGGATAATCTTCCGCGGACTCAGCCGAGATGGTAAAGGAGGCATAGCCGGAGCGGATGGACACTTTGTAGTTGTCGTCCACCACCACCGTCACCAAGCCTTCCGGCAGACGGCGGATAATATCTCCAAACAGACGGGCAGGCAGAACGCACTCGCCGGTCTCACTGACCTCTGCTTCGATCTGATAGCAGATGGCAGTCTCCATATTGTAGCCCGTGAGACTTAAGCCGTCTCCCGCCCGGCAGAGGATGCCTTCAATGGCAGACAGGGCGCTTTTTTGGGCAACCGTCCGGCCGGTAATATTCAGGCCCAGAACCAGCATACTTTTTTCACAGGTAAAACGCATATCCAAAACCTTCTTTCCTGAAATATAAAGAAATATATATAAATAAATAAAAATAGGTAGTAATAACAGCCGTAGGGGCTGTGGAAAGTAGAAAAGTGGCATTTTTCTTAGAGCCCCAACCACTTTTTTTCCACATAGAAACCAACACAATCCCAAAAATACCCACAGGACATTTTTTTACGACGGAAAACAAAAGTTTCCCACAAAAACTTATCCACATTCCACAGGCTTTGTGGAAAAGGTTTAAAGGGGTTTACAGGCAGGAATTGATGTTGGCGGTGATGTCCCGCAGGTGATTTTGCAAGGTGGTGTTGCCGGACTTCAGTTCCGTCTCGATCTTGGTAATGGAGTTGAGCACCGTGGTGTGATCCCGGCCGCCGAATTCCTTGCCGATGTCCGGGGTGGACAGATTGGTCAGTTTCCGGATCAGGTAGATGGCTGCGTGCCGTGCCTCGGCGATCTCCTTGGTACGCTGGGCGCCCCGCAGAGTGCTTTCGTCCAGATTGTAGAACTTGCACACCTGAGAGATGATCAGATTGGGGGTGGGCAGGGAGTTGTTTTCATTCTTAAACATATCCCGGATCACATTGGAGATGTTATCTAAGGTCAGAGCCATACCGTCCAAATCGTGATAGGCTTTGATTTTCTTCACTGTGCCTTCAATCTGCCGCACATTGTTTGTAACATTTACAGCAATGAAGTTGCAAACTTCCTCCGACAGTTCCAGACCCAAAGACGCGGCCTTGGTGTTAATGATGGCCATACGGGTCTCGTAGTCCGGCGGCTGAATGTCCATAATTAGACCCCATTCAAACCGGGTACGGAGACGCTCTTCCAAGGTGGGCATATCGCCGGGCTTCCGGTCGGAGGTCATAACGATCTGCTTGTGGGCCTCGAAGAGTTTGTTAAAGGTGTGGAAGAACTCCTCCTGGGTGGCGTCCTTACCGGAAATAAACTGAATATCGTCGATCAGGAACAGATCCGCTTCCCGATATTTACTGCGGAATTCAATATTCTTACCGGTACGGATGGCGTCGATCAGTTCATTGGTAAACTGGTCGCCCTTGATGTACACCACATTGGTCTGGGGATTGGCTTTCCGGATCTCGTTGGCAATGGCGTACAGCAGGTGGGTCTTACCCACGCCGGGAGGGCCGTACAGAAACAGAGGGTTGTACACCTGACCGGGGGTCTGAGAAACCGCGTGGGCGGCGCTGTGGGCCATTCGATTGGAAGGGCCTACGATGAAGGTGTCAAAGGTGAACTGGGGATTTAGGTCAATGGAGTTAGATTCCCCCTTGGTTTTGTAGAATTCGTATTCCTCTTTACCCAGAACTTTTAATTCCGCGTTCATATCAAACAGTTCTTTCAGACCGTCTTTCACATATTCCGAGCAGCGGCGCTGGATCAGATCTCTGCGAAATTCGTCGGGGGCGTATATAATGAGATGCTTCTCCGTCAGTTCCACCACTTCCGCTTCGTCAAACCAGGAAGAGACCAAACTGGAGGAGATTTTATCTTCCAGATAGTGAATAATTTTTGCCCATACAAAGGCTGCTGCGACCATAAATTTCTCCTTTCTCTATCAAAAAACAATTCCGTTTCCGGAAAAAAGAAAGCCTATTTTCTCACCTTGCATTTTACCATAAAAATACGGAAAAAACAAGGATTTTTTCCACAGATACAATATAAATAAAGAAATACTTTTTTTGCCCAATCTTTCACCGGTCAAAAGCAGGGCAATGGAGCAATTTTTACCATCTTCCCCTGTCATTGCGATTGATCGATCACACGACACCTATATTGTCATTCCGAGGCTTGCTTTGCAAGCCGTGGGAATCTGACGGATAGATTGCCACGGGTCTTCGACGCTCGCAATGACAAAGAAAGACGGATATCTTAAAAAATAGTGTTTTTCTGCAGGCAGGCTTTTTCTTATTCCTGCTATTATGATAGCATAGAAGAATAAAAAAATCTTCCCAACATTTTACCAACCTTTTGACCCCTTTTTCGGTGGTGTGAGAACGGAAAACATAAGGAAAAATCAGACTTTTCATTTTCCACAACCCCCCTGTGGAAAACTTTCCGCACCGCAAAAGCAGGAACGGATCGGAAATTAACTTTTCGTAAATTCTGCGTATCACCGCTTGCAAAACCGGATTGACCCAACTATAATGGAGATAATCATTTGCAAAGGTGGTCATTATGGAGCGGATTCGCAATTTTCTACGGCATTTTATGCTGGGTCGCTACGGCACAGACAAATTGAATATGGCAATTCTCTGCGCCGGCGTAGTCTGTTCAGCGCTGACCCTGCTGCTGCGGTGGCCGCTGCTCTCCCTGATCCTCACAGTGACGGCCTACGGCCTGATGATCATAGCAATTTTTCGTATGCTCTCCCGGAATACCTATAAGCGTTACCAGGAAAATAAACGGTATCTGCGGCTGCTGGAACGGTTGAAAGACCGGGAGCATAAGTATTTCGACTGCCCCCGCTGCCGCCAGCCGGTGCGTGTCCCCCGGGGAAAGGGAAAAATCTCCATCACCTGCCCCAAATGCAAGGAAAAATTTATTAAAAAAACGTAAGTTTTTGTCATTGCGAGGAGCCATAGGCGACGTGGCAATCTAAAGTAAGCAGTATAGATTGCCACACCAGTTTGCAAACTGGTTCGCATGACACGGTAAAATTTCTCTAAAAATGGACGCAGTGTGCGTCCGTTTTTTCTTGACACCGACAAAATTTCCCGATACTATGAAAGAAGAAAGGAAGGTGTGTCCGGGAATGCAGCATAAAATTCTGAAATATGACGGCTATCTGACGCCCTACAAGGCAGATTTTGACCTCAGAATGAAATTATACCGGGAAAAATTGCGCCAATTGGGCAACCTTCGGGAGTTTGCCAACGGCCACGCCTATTTCGGCTTCCACCGGACGGAAACCGGCTGGTACTACCGGGAATGGGCGCCCGGCGCAGATAAAATGTACCTTACCGGCGATTTTTGCGCTTGGGAGCGGTACGCCTGCCCTATGGAGAAGAAAGAACACGGGGTATGGGAACTGTTCCTCCCCGGCGCAGACGCCTTAAAAGACGGCCAAACGGTGCTAACGGTGGTGGTCCGGGGGGATCAAGAACTGGAACGGATTCCCCTGTATGCAAATTTCGTGGTGCAAGACCCGGTTGACCACAGTTGGAACGCCAAAATCTATGACCGCACACCCTTTGGGTGGACAGATGCCGGTTTCAAACCCCAGAAGAAACTCTTCATCTACGAGTGCCACATCGGTATGGCCCAGCAGGAGGGGAAAGTGGGTTCTTACCGGGAATTTACGGAGAACATTCTCCCCAAAATTAAAAAACTCGGCTATAATACCATCCAAATTATGGCCATTATGGAGCATCCCTACTACGCCAGTTTCGGCTATCAGGTCACCAACTTTTTTGCCCCGTCTTCCCGGTTCGGCACGCCGGACGAATTGCGAAATCTCATTGATACCGCGCATAAAATGGGCATCGCCGTACTGCTGGATGTGGTACACTCCCACGCCTGTTTGAACACCCGGGAGGGTATCAACGAATTTGACGGTACGGAGTATCAGTTCTTCCACCAAGGCCCCCGGGGCCACCACCCGGCGTGGAACACAAAATGTTTCCATTACGGCAAGAACGAAGTGATTCATTTTCTCCTGTCCAACCTGAAATACTATCTGGAAGAATTCCATTTTGATGGATTCCGGTTTGACGGCATCACCTCAATGCTGTATTTAGACCACGGCCTTGGTACGGCCTTTACCGATTACAGTAAATACTTCTCTATGAACACCGATGTGGACGCGGTGGCCTACTTGCAACTAGCCACCACATTGTGCCGGGAACTGAATCCCAATGTGATTCTCATTGCGGAAGATATGTCGGCCCTGCCGGGACTGTGTCTGCCCATCGCCGACGGCGGCGTGGGATTTGACTACCGCCTTGCCATGGGCGAGCCGGACTTATTGATCAAACTTCTCAAAGAAGTGCCGGACGAACACTGGGATCTCAACCACATTTACTACGAACTGACGAGCCGCCGCCCGAAAGAAAAGGTCATCGGCTACTGCGAGTCCCACGACCAGGCGCTGGTGGGGGACAAGACTTTGATGTTCCGCCTGTGCGACAAGGAAATGTACACCGCCATGGCGAAAAATACCCCCAGTCTTGTAATTGACCGGGGTATGGCGCTGCACAAAATGCTCCGCCTGCTGACCATGACCCTGGGCGGCGATGGATACCTGACCTTTATGGGCAACGAGTTCGGTCACCCGGAGTGGATCGACTTCCCCCGGGAGGGCAACGGCTGGAGTTATCACTACTGCCGGCGGCAGTGGAATTTGGCAGACGACAAGCAGTTGCGGTATCACTATCTGCAGGATTTTGAACAGGCAGCCGTAAAATTATGTAAATCTGCCCGCGTCTTGGGCAGTCCCGATTATCAACTGCTGCTGGATAATGGCAGAAAACTGTTGGCATACGGGAAGAAAGACGCCATTTTCGCCTTTAATTTCCACCCGGAAAATGCCTACCAAGATGTGTTTATTCCCCTGAATGAACCGGGAGAATACGATGTTGTTATGTCAACTGATGATTTCTGCTTCGGCGGATTTGGTCGGGTGTACCACCAAAGGTATTCTGCCTTCCAAAAAGACGGCGTTTGGGGCATTCAACTGTACCTGCCCCCCAGAACCGCAACTGCGTTGCGGAAAATTAAAAATTAAAAATTATAAATTAAAAATGATAAAAAAGCCCCCGGTTGCTGATTTGCAACCGGGGAAACATTTTGCAGATTAACCCAATTTTGCGCCGGCGGGAATGGCGTCATCTACCATCAAAAGGTTCAGTTTCTCCTCACCCTTCTCGGTGTGCACGGCGGAGATCAGCATACCGCAGGACTCCTTGCCCATCATCTTTCTGGGGGGCAAGTTCACGATGGCCACCAAGGTCTTGCCAATCAAATCTTCCGGCTTGTAGAACTTGGCAATGCCGGAGAGGATCTGCCGGTCTGTGCCGGTGCCGTCGTCCAAGGTAAACTGCAGCAGTTTGTCGCTCTTTTTCACCGGCTGGCAGTCTTTCACCTTCACTGCCCGGAAATCGCTCTTACAGAAGGTGTCAAAATCCACGCTTTCAGTGGCAAAAGGCTCAATTTCGATGTCAGAAACCGGCTTGGAAAGTTCCTCCAAAGCGGCCAGTTCCTTCTCCATATCGATTCTGGGGAACAGAGCCGGGCCGTTGAGGGTTGCCACATCTGCAGGCAGAGTGCCGTAGACATTTAAGGAATCCCAGTCCATTGCCGCGCCGCCCAGCCGTTTGGCAATTTCCTCGCTGGTGGCAGGCATAAAGGGCGTCAGCAGACCGGCGCAAATACGCACGGTTTCCAACAGGTTATACAGCACCTTGGCCAGCCGGGGGTGAGTTGCCTCGTCCTTTGCCAGTACCCAGGGGGTGTTCTCGTCGATATACTTGTTGGCCCGGGAAATGACCTTGAATATCTCGGAAAGGGCATTCTGGAAGGCGTGTTTGTCCATCTGCTCCTGATATTTTGCCCGGAGGGAGGACACCATTTCTACCAGTTCTGTGTCCTTCTCAGGGTCGGAAACCTGATTTTCCGGGAGTTTCTCACCAAAATATTTTTGCGCCATGGCAACCGTCCGGGAGACCAGGTTGCCCAAATCGTTTGCTAAATCCGTGTTAATGGTGGAGATCAGCAGTTCGTTGGAGAAGTTGCCGTCGCTGCCAAAGGGGAAGGAGCGAAGCAGGAAGAACCGCAGGGCGTCCACGCCAAACCGCTGGGCCAAAATGTAGGGATCAACCACATTGCCCTTGGATTTACTCATTTTGCCGCCGTCTAAGAGAAGCCAGCCGTGGCCGTAGACCTTTTTGGGCAGGGGCAAATCCAGGCTCATCAGCATAGCCGGCCAAATAATGGAGTGGAAACGGACGATCTCCTTGCCCACATAGTGGACATCCGCAGGCCAAAATTCCTCCAGACCGTCCTTTTGGTCGTTGCAGAAGCCAAGGGCGGTCATATAGTTAAACAGGGCGTCGATCCAAACATAGACCACATGGCCCGGGTCAAAGTCCACCGGCACGCCCCAAGAGAAACTGGTACGGGAAACGCACAGGTCTTCCAAACCCGGCTTAATGAAGTTGTTCACCATCTCGTGAACACGGGATCTTGGCTCAAGAAAATCGGTGTTTTCCAGCAGGTCCTGCACCCGGTCGGCATACTTAGAAAGACGGAAGAAATATGCTTCTTCCTCTGCGTCCTGCACTTCCCGGCCGCAGTCGGGGCATTTGCCGTCCACTAACTGACTCTCCGTCCAGAAAGATTCACAGGGTTTGCAGTACTTTCCGGAGTATTTACCCTTGTAAATATCCCCGTTTTCGTACATTTTCTTAAAGATTTTTTGAATGGCGGCCATATGATAGTCGTCGGTGGTGCGGATGAACCGGTCGTTGGAAATGTTCATCAGTTTCCACAGATCCAGCACACCGCCCTCGCCCAGCACGATGTTATCCACATACTGCTGGGGGGTGCAGCCGGCTTCCTTGGCCTTGTCCTCGATTTTCTGACCGTGTTCGTCAGTGCCGGTGAGGAAACACACATTGTAACCCTGCAGCCGCTTGTAACGAGCCATAGCGTCGGTGGCTACGGTGCAGTAGGTGTGGCCGATGTGAAGTTTGGCCGAGGGGTAGTAGATGGGAATAGTGATATAAAAGTTACCCTTACACATAAAAATTCCTCCTGAAAGAATTGAAAATTCAAACCCTCGTGTCATTCCCACGCCAGTGCGAGCACTGGCGTGGGAATCTCAAGGGGAATGTGTGTTTAGATTGCCACGACCAGTTTACGAACTGGTCTCGCAATGACAAAAAACGAGAAAAAAACCGCCCCTGACAATGCAAGGGCGAGCATAAGCCGCGGTACCACCTTGATTCGCAGAAACCTCATTGTTATTCCGAGGAGCGAAGCGACGTGGGAATCTCCAGTACAACGGCGAGAAGATTGCCACGCCTGCATTTGCAGGCTCGCAATGACAAGGATAGAACTGCCTCAAAACGCGATAACGGGCGTACCCGTGGGTGCCTACCTATCGACACCCCGACTCCCAGACCATGTTCGGCAGTTTTCCCTGTACCTCTTTCCACCTTTTCGAGGCTCTCTGAACAGATATTCCTGCCTACTCTTCTGTTCCCAGTCTTTTACATATCTTGGGGTATTATACCCCGATTTTCCTGCTTTTGTCAAGAAAAATAAATGTATGGTTTTCCTTGTAGGGGAGGCGTTTCGCCTCCCGCGGGGGATTGGTTACGAATCGTGATCGGGGACATACTCTGCAATATCTTCCAGCGAGCAATTCAGGGCGGCACAGAGTTTATTTAAGGTTTTGGTTTCGATATTTTCGTTCCCATGGAGGCGGCGGATGGTTTTTCTGTCAATGCCGCATTTCTCCCGCAACCAGTAGGTTGAAACGCCTTTCTTTTCCATCGTTTTCCAAAGTCTGTCAAATTTTATCATTTTTGCCCCTCCATTCTTGACATTTGTTATTATGGGGTTTATAATCCCCATAATTAAGGGGATATAACCCCCCTACAAAAAAGGAGGTACTATTATGGAGTTATTTCAGAATATTTTTATTCAAGCCATCATAAATGGGGATATTCAAATGAAATTTCAGGATATGGATCAAACGGTTTCTGAGATGATCCAGGGAACTTGTTATCAAACACTTAAAAAAATAAAGGCTATCATTGCGGATGATAGCCTGGATGATAAGGAATGTTTTATGAAAATAGAAGAAATTATCTCTGCTTTTGAAGAAATTGGGGACAATTGCGGCGGCAGACACGATTTCGGGTAATGTCTCTTACATAAATTTTCTGTGGACAGATACAAAAGAAATGGAATCGACCGTTTCATAAAAAGACAGAAAAATCCCCCCACCCTTGCGGGTGAGGGGATTGGAAAAATATCAATCAGCAAGATCTACAACAAAGATGGCTTTTTTGTCTGTCCAGTAACTGGTTTCATATTCTACTTCAATAGATGTAGCATCTGCCGGTACAGTAAAGTAGATAAATCCTTCGGTGTGTCTTCCGGCGGATACATATCCGCCCTCTAATGTGTTATCGCCGATAAAAATAGAAGATTCTTTTTTGCCGTCAGCGTAACATTCAAATTCATAAGAGGAAATATAGCGGTCAACTGTGGATTTGTTCTCGGCAGAAAATTTTAATCGGATGTATATATAGCCATCTTCAGGCTGTAGAAACATATTGTTCGATTCCCATTTTTCTGCGCTGACATAGGCGATATTTAGTCCGTTTGCGTCAATTATATCGCCCACATGGTATTTGTTATCCTTAGAAACTGGTGTTGTTGAGGTGGTTGTTTGTGTCTGATTGTCTGTATTTCCAGAGATAGTAGGGGTGGTGTTTTGGTTATTATCTAATGCCGGGTCGCTATCTTCACCGAGACTTCCCATTACAGCAATGGTGAGAACACCGGCAATCACCCAAAACCACCATCTCTTATATAATGGTTTTCTTTTTTTGTTAGGTGCAGACATAGTGCCGCAGTTGGGACAAGATGTACCGTCATAACTTGCCCCACAGTTTTTGCATTCCATAGTTATCTCTCCTTTGAAATATAAACCATATAGGCAAGAATTGCCCATACGATTTATGTAATAATAACATATGCGCCTATATAATTCAAGTATAATTTAACTTAGTAGGTGATTATGTGCTAAATTATGAAGAAATAGGAACGAGAATACGGAATTTTAGAAAGCAGAAAAATCTCTCACAAGAACAACTTGCGGAACAAATATGGATATCTACTACTCATATGAGCCACATCGAGACAGGGTCAACAAAACTATGTTTGCCTGTGTTGGTGGATATTGCAAATGTTCTAGAGGTAGGTGTGGACGAAATTCTGGAAACACCGGCCAGCAAACAAAAAACAGCAGCAATTAAAAGTGTAGAAGAGTTGTTAAAAACTTGCACACAGTCTCAATTAGGAGTGATTAGTCAGATTATAAAAAGCGCAAAAACTGCAATGGACGAATTTATATAAAATCTCCCCCGGAATTTTCCGGGGGAGATTTTATCTTACACATTAACCGAAACTTTCAACAGGAAGCCTGCTTGCGCAGTCTCCATGCCACGCTGTGACTGAAAAAGTGCATAATCCCTCCCACCCTTGCGGGTGAGGGGATTGGCAATTCTCAACCAAATACGCTCAGCAGGAAGCCTGCGGCGATGGCAGAGCCGATGACACCGGCCACGTTGGGGCCCATAGCGTGCATCAACAAGAAGTTGCTGGGGTTGGCCTTTTGGCCTTCCTTGTTGGCCACACGGGCAGCCATAGGCACGGCGCTGACACCTGCCGAGCCGATGAGGGGGTTGACCTTACCCTTGGTCAGTTTGTACATAATCACACCGCCAACCAGGCCACCGCAGGTGGACAGAATAAAGGCAGCCACACCCAGCACCACAATAGACAGCGTCTTAAAGGTGAGGAAGGTAGAGCCCACCATGGTTGCGCCCACGGAAGTAGACAGCAGAATGGTGATAATGTTCATTAGGGCGTTTTGCGCGGTATCGCTAAGCCGATCGGTAACGCCGGTCTCCTTTAACAGGTTACCCAGCATCAGGCAACCGATCAGGGGTGCGGTAGACGGCAGCAGCAGCGCCACAAACAGTGTAACCGCAATGGGGAATACGATCTTCTCCGCCTTGGAAACATTCCGGGTCTGCTCCATCTTCACCTTCCGCATCTCGGGGGTGGTCAGCAATTTCATAAAGGGCGGCTGGATCAGGGGGATCAGCGCCATATAGGAGTAAGCGGCCACGGCGATGGCGCCCAGCAGAGGGGGTGCCAGTTTAGTGGCGACGAAAATAGCGGTAGGGCCGTCAGCGCCGCCGATGGTACCGATGGAAGCGGCTTCCTCGGGGGTAAACTTCAGCAAAATTGCGCCGATAAATGCGGCAAATACGCCTAACTGCGCAGCAGCGCCCAGCAGCAAACTCTTGGGGTTAGAAAGCAGCGGGCCAAAGTCGGTCATCGCGCCTACGCCCAAGAAGATCAGGCAGGGGTAAATACTGGTCTTGACACCGATGTAGAAGAAATCCAGCAGACCGCCTTCCTTCAAAATAGTGTCGTAGGAGTGGTAAGCGGCGTGGTCGGCGTTCATAAAGTTGTCCCACAGTTCCTGATTGTACAATCCTGCACCGGGCAGGTTGGAAAGGATACAGCCAAATGCGATGCCGCACAGCAGCAGCGGCTCAAACTTCTTTACGATTGCTAAGTACAGCAGCACGCAGCCGATGAGGATCATCACCAAGTTCTGCCAGCCGCCGTCGGACAAAAAGCCGGCAATCAGTTTGGAAAAACCGGAGTCATTCCACAGTTTCAGGAGGGTTTGTCCTATATTCATTCCTCTACCTCCTTAATAGAAATAAATCTCAGTTCATTAATGGGTTTTTGCATTTTATCCGCCACGATGGCCATGAGCATAGCGGCGGTTTTGGGCTCAACATTGTACAGTTTCACGCCGCCGGCAGACCCGGGAGCGGTCTTGGG
>JAZSRS010000084.1:0-13242 GCA_045538595.1 Faecousia sp.
GTAATCAGCGTGCCGCAAGCGCCTACCGCGCCTACCGACATACCGTCGGTGTCGTATTGTTTCAACACCGTCATATCCACGATGTTGAACAACGATTGCAGCACATTCATGATCATAATAGGAAACGCGATGGTCAAAAGACCCTTTACAATCGGACCGGAAAGCATATTTACATTTTTCTGAAACATAACTTCCACCTCGCAGCAAAGTCAGTCGTTCCTTGGTCGCGGTTATCATAACTCCGTTTTCTTGGAATTGCAAGGGTCTTGCGATATTTATTTATGTATTTCTGAAACGGGCCAGGAAATCCTTGGTCTCCTGCCGCTGAGGATTGCCGAAAACTTCTTCCGGCGTTCCCTGTTCGCAGATGACGCCCTCGTTCATATACACCACCCGGTTACTTACATCCCGGGCAAATGCCATCTCGTGGGTTACCACCAGCATGGTCATACCCTCCTGGGCTAGTTGCTGCATAACGGTCAGCACCTCGCCCACCATTTCCGGGTCAAGGGCAGAGGTGGGTTCATCAAACAACAGCACCTCCGGGTTCATTGCCAAGGCTCTGGCAATGGCAACCCGCTGCTTCTGACCGCCGGAGATCTGCCGGGGTTTGGCGTTGATATAGGGGGCCATACCTACCTTTTGCAGATAGTAAAGGGCTGTCTTTCGTGCCTCTTCCTTGCTGCGGCCCAGCACCTTCATCTGGCCCACCATACAGTTTTTCAGCACAGACATATTATTGAACAGGTTAAAGGACTGGAACACCATACCCACATGGCTGCGGTATTCGTGGGGCTTGACCTTCCGGTCTGCCACATTTTCACCGTTATACCAAATCTCACCGTGGGTGGGGGTTTCCAGCAGGTTAATGCACCGCAACAGGGTGGATTTACCGGAACCGGATGCGCCGATAATGGAGATCACATCGCCCTTGGAAACGGAAAAATCAATATCCCGCAGAACTACATTACTGCCAAAGGATTTGCTAAGATGCTTGATTTCTAGAATCTGTTCCATATCAGCGGTCTCCTTTCGTTCTGCCGTAACGCAGTTCCTGTATTTTTCTCTCGCGGCTTTCCCTTTCCAGTTCTCTTGCCGTAGCAAATTCCCGGCTTTTCTCCTCAAAGGGTGTATCCTTGTCCGGATGGGAATAAGTACCGGCAGACATCGTCAGACTGTCCACCTCTACCAGTTTGTAACTGCCTGCGCCGTCCATTTTCTTCTCCCACATACGCAGCAGGAAAGATGCGATCAGGGTCATTGTCAGGTAGCCCACCATTTCAATGGCTGCGGAGGGGAAATACTGGTAGGTCGTACCGGCCACGCTCTTGTGAATAGCAAAGAACTCGGTAAAACCAATGATACTCATAACAGAAGTATCCTTAATATTGATAATCAGGTTATTTCCAATCTGGGGCAAAATGTTCCGCAGCGCCTGGGGCAGAATCACATTGGTCATAGTCTGCCAGTGGGTCATACCGATGGCCTTTGCGCCCTCGGTCTGACCGGGGTCGATGGAGATAATACCGCCACGGACGGATTCTGCCATATACGCGCCGGTATTCACGGAAACCACCACAAATGCGCACAGCCACACATTGGAGAACCGCAGGGCATAATTGGTGAAGTAGGGCAGGCCATAGTAGATCACAACCGCCTGCAGGATCATGGGTGTGCCACGGAACACTTCCACATAGATCTGATTGAGGATACGAATGGTGCGCAGCACGATCCGCTTGATAATGTTATCATTTTTGGTAAAGGGAATGGTATTGAGAATACCGCAAAGCAAGCCGATCAGGCAGCCAACAGCAGTACACAGCACTGCCAGAGAAATGGTATTCCATACACCGGACAGGTACAGTCCTGCGTATTCGTTCCACAAACGGACAATATCCTGTCCCAGTTTTGCAAATATGTTCATATGAACTCCTTTTATATTAGGGTATAGGACTCGAGCCCAAACAGCCTCTTAGTCTACGCCAATATGCGGAAGCGTTGCCGCTTCCGCATAGTGAAATGTTATCCTTCGATGGGCTGAATGGCAACGGCCTGTGCCATCAGGTTGTTGAAATCGTTTGCGTTCATGGGGTCAAGAACCTTGTTCATAGCCTCCAGCAGGGTCTTGTTGCCTTCCCGGACGGAGATGCCGATGTTCACTTCTTCGTCGGACACTTCGAAGTCATCAGAAGAACCGGAGAAGTCCAAGATGGTCAGGTTGGGATAGGTAACCACAGCGCCCTGTGCGGTGGGCATATCGGTACATACGAAATCGCAAGTGCCGGAACTGACGGCCAGCAGCATTGCGCCGGCGTCGTCAGCAGCAGACTGAATGGTAGCGCCCTTGATCTGGGGCAGGCAGGTGTCGTACCAAATGGTGCCGCGCTGAGAGGTGCAAGTGCCGGTCAATTCGCTAATGCCCTTAGCATTTGCCAAAGCGGAATCCTTCTGCACTAAGCAAACGATGGATGCGTAAATATAAGGACCGGCAAAGTCAACGATTTCTTCACGCTCTGCGGTCATGGACTGGCCAGCGATGGCGCAGTCAATCTCACCGGTCTGCACGGCAGGTACCAGGGAGTCCCAATCCAACTTCTTGACTTCCAGTTGCCAGCCGTAGGCTTCGCAGATCTTCTTGGCCATCATAACATCGTAGCCGTTGGCGTAAGCGCCGGGAACGTTGGCGATGGGAACAGCGCCGTTGCTATCATCGGTCTGCGCCCAGTTGTAGGGAGCGTAAGCACATTCCATACCTACGGTCAGAACACCGTCTTCCACGCCGGTCTTGGCCTTGCTGCCGCAAGCGGCCAGGGACAACGCCACCATCATCAGTGCCAGTACCAAACAAACAATTCTCTTCATAATCTTTCCTTTCTTATTTCCGTTTTTGTCTCTTGGGCAACGGCAGCCCTGAAATAAAAAATTGGACCGCTTTCGTTAAGCGATCCAACAGCAATACCAATACAAAAAGTATAGAAATCCACTGCAGTCGATAGCGCTTCACAAAAGTTTGTGACAGTCCGGCAGATATTCTCTGACGACCCAGCAGAAAACCATCAGGCTGATTTCCCACTTCGGCGGTATTCCCTTTCCCGTTTACGGCTGCCTGGCCTTGCGAAACGGTACTGATAAATCCCGCGCCTCTATCTCAAGCGATTCAATTTGTGATTATGCTACCACCACAAGACCCATTTGTCAACCCTTTTTTTCACTTTTTTACGATAAAGTGATAAAATAAATCACCCGATTTGATAATCGGGTGATTCATTCACATTTAACGCTCTTCCCGGAAGTAGGAAAGACCCAAACTCTGAGGAGGCTGATGCTCCCGCTTTTTCCGCATACTGGTGATGATCAGCACCAACAGGGTCACCACATAGGGAAGCAGGTTGAACAGTTCCCGGTTAGCAGTATGGCCCAGGCGGAAGAAATGGTGCACATAGTTATATACATTACACAATGCGCCAAACAGGAAAGAACCGACGATCGCCATAGTGGGTCTCCACAGGGCAAAGATGACCAGCGCAATGGCCATCCAGCCACGGTCACCGAAAGCGTTATTGGACCACACGCCATTGGCGTATGCCATCACATACTGCAATCCGCCCAGACCGGCAATGGCGCTGCCGATGCAGGTTGCCACATACTTGTAGCGGATCACATTGATACCGGCGGCATCTGCGGTGGCGGGATTCTCGCCGATGGCCCGTAGGTTCAGACCCACACGGGTACGGTTCAGCACAAAGGATACCACCAATGCGATCACGATGGCTGTGTAGGTCAGGAAATCATGGGACAGGAAAATCTGTCCAAACCAGCCCAATTTGTCCGCAAAGGGCAAGGTAACACAGAAGAAATCACTGGTCTTGGTGAGAATGATGTTGGGCAGGTCGGTATCCACCAACTTGGTAAGTGAGCCACCGAAGAAGTTACCGATGCCGATACCGAAGGTGGTCAACGCCAAACCGGTAACATTCTGATTGGCTCGCAGGGTGACGGTGAGGAAACTGTAAATCAGACCCATCAGCACAGAGCCCAAAATGGCGCAAAGCAGCGGAATGAGAATTGCCAGCGCTGGCACCATATTCTCTTTCACATTGCCGCAGGACATCTCATACAGGAACGCACCGATCACGCCGGAAATAGCGCCCACATACATAATGCCGGGGATACCCAGATTCAGGTGGCCGGATTTTTCCGTAACGATCTCACCGGTGGAGCCATACAGAAGAGGAATGCCCAGAGGGATAGAACTACTGATATATGCAACCAGAATATTCCAAAAACTCATTGCTGGTTTCCTCCCTTCTTGTTATGGCGGAATTTCACCGTATATTTGATAAAGAATTCACAGCCCACCAGGAACAAGATCACGATACCGGACACGATGTCAGCATAAGAACTGTTCAGGAAGAAACTGTCGGCAACCTTGGCTGCGCCGGTTTCCAGGAAGGTGACCAGACCCGCCATAGCGGCCATAATAAAGGGATTGAACTGACCCAGCCAGGAAATCATAATGGCTGTAAAGCCCTGTCCTCCCATGGTGTTGGTGTTAATGGAGTGGTCCGTACCGGCCACCATCAGCATACCGGCCACGGCGCAGGTAGCGCCGGAGATCACCATCGTGCGGATAATGACCTTCTTCACATTGATACCTACATAACGGGCAGTATTCTGACTTTCACCTACTACGGCGATCTCATAGCCGTGCTTGCTGTATTTCAGGTAAACAAACACAACGACGGTCAGTACCAGCACCACCAGCACATTCAGCAAATACTTTTCTCCCAGCAAAACAGGCAAATTACCTGCAGACACAGGCTTAATGATGCCAGAGCCGTCGCCGGCGGTGGTATATACCACATAGTAGGCAACGATCTGGGTGGCAACATAGTTCATCATCAAGGTGAACAGGGTCTCGTTGGTTTTATATTTTGCGTGGAACAGCGCAGGGATCATACCCCATACTGCGCCGGCTGCCAAACTGGCTACCACGATGATCAGCAGGAGCACCGGGTAAGGCACAGCGTCACCGATCTTCATCATACAGATGATGGCTGCCAGACCGCCCACCAGCGCCTGACCCTCTGCGCCACAGTTCCAGAAACGCATTTTGAATGCCGGGGTAACGCCCAATGCAAGGCACAGCAAGATGGCAGTATTCTGCAGGAAACGCCACAACATAGTGGTCTTACCTTGGAAAACACGGCCAAACACACCGGTAATCATAATTTCATACACTTCAAAGAAACTCGCGCCGGTAAGGATTGCGGAAATCATACCGCTCAGCAGCAGACCGATGGCAATGGCTGCCAGACGGACCAGCCATGCTTTTCCCGCAGGCAGATCGTCCCGCTTGGCAATATGCAGCAGAGGCTCTTTGTTCTTTTTTTGGGTATCAGCCATTGTCGCTCTCTCCTTCCCCGGTGGTTTCCAAAGGCTCGGTCTTGGTCATCAGCAGGCCGATCTCTTCCTTGGTGGCAACACGGGCGTCCACAACGCCTGTGATGCGACCGGAGCCGATGACCATAATCCGGTCACACAGTTCCAGCAACACATCCAAGTCCTCACCTACAAAGATAACCGCCACGCCTTTTTCTTTCTGCTGATTCAGCAGATTGTAAATCAAATAAGAGGAGTTAATATCCAACCCCCGCACAGGATAGGCGGCCATCAGCACTGTGGGAGAGGAGGAGATCTCACGGCCAACCAGCACTTTCTGCACATTACCGCCGGACAGGCGACGCACGGGGGTATCGGCGCCGGGGGTCACCACTTCCAAACTCTCAATAATATGCTGGGCCAGATCCTTGGGCTTCTTTCTCTCCAAGAATGCGCCCTTGCCTCTGCGGTAACTGCGGAGCATCATATTGTCCACGATGTCCATATTGCCCACAAGGCCCATACCCAGCCGGTCTTCCGGCACAAAGGACAGGCGAACGCCCAGTTCCCGAATCTGCAAGGGGGTCTTATTCCGCAAATCATCCACCTGACCAGTCTTGGGGTTGTGGTAATAAATATCGCCTTGGGTCAGGTACTGCAGGCCGGCAATAGCCTCCAGCAATTCCCGCTGACCGGAACCGGCAATACCCGCAATGCCCAAAATTTCGCCGGAACGAGCAACGAAGGAGACATCGTCCAGCACAGTACTTCCCTGCCGGTCCACACAACTGATATGCTGCACTTCCAGCCGGTCTTCCATATTCTGGGGCTCTGTCCGGTGGATGTTCAGTTCCATCTTCTTGCCAACCATCATTTCCGTCAGTTGGCTTTCATTGGTTTCTGCGGTGATTACCGTGCCCACATATTCGCCCTTGCGAAGCACCGACACCCGGTCAGACAGGCTCAGCACTTCGTGGAGTTTGTGGGTGATGATAATGATGCACTTGCCGTCGTCCCGCATACGCCGCAGAACAGCAAACAGTTTCTGGGTCTCCTGAGGCGTCAGCACGGCGGTAGGCTCGTCCAAAATCAAAATATCTGCGCCGCGGTATAGCACCTTAATGATTTCCACGGTCTGTTTTTCGGATACGCTCATAGTGTAAATTTTCTTCTTGGGGTCTACATCAAAGCCATATTTCTGGCAGATCTCCTGCACCCGCTGCTCCGCTGCTTTCAGGTTGTATTTGCCCTCTTCATCCAGGCCCAACACAATGTTCTCTGTAGCGCTGAACACATCCACCAGTTTGAAATGCTGGTGGATCATACCGATCTTATAGGCAAAAGCGTCCTTGGGAGAGGCAATGGTAACCTCCTGGCCGCCGATGAAGATCTGTCCTTCATCGGGGAAGTAAATACCGGAAATCATATTCATAAGGGTAGTCTTGCCGCTGCCGTTCTCTCCCAAAATGGAGAGAATTTCCCCGTGGTTAGCGGTCAGGCAGACATTCTTGTTGGCTACCACTTTGGCGCCAAATGTTTTGGTGATATTCTTTAGTTCAATAGCAGGTGTCTTGTCCAAAACAAAGCCCTCCTCTTTCTAATTCTCAAAAACAGGCTGAGGAAAATCAGCCTATTGTTCAAAATTAGAACGCCTAAAGGCGGGGCAGGAAAATCCTGCCTCGCCTTGTGGTATGTATAAAATATTAGCCGAAGTTAGTGTCCAGCAGGGTGATGCCGTCGATGGTCAGATCAAAGTAAGGACCGGAACGGAACTTGGATTCCATGAAGATGCCGTTTTCGATAACTTCGGTGTCCTTTTCGAAGTTAGCGTCGGTGTCAACGTCAGCCTTGTAGGAGGTCAACTTCTCACCGTTCACAGTAAAGTTGGCGGTATCAAATACATTGATAGTGTTGTCCTTCAGGCCAGCCAGAACGGTATCCAGTTTTTCCTTGGTGCCGGCGGCAACATTCTTACCCATGTCGGTCAAAACAACAGAGCCGGTCTCGATGGTGCCAGTCCAGTCGGTGGCGATCTCCTTGCCTTCCTTAACCTGAGTGATGATGTACTCAAAGTAAGGAGCCCAGTTGATACGGGAGGAGATCAGGAAGGTCTCAGGGCAAGCAGCGGCAGTAGAGCCGTTGTAGGAAACATTGGGAACACCGGCGGTTTCACAAGCGGTGGGAGCGCCCATGGAGTCAGCGTGCTGGGAAATCAGAACACAGCCGCCGTCGATCAAGGACTGAGCAGCCTGCTTTTCCTTGGTCTCATCATACCAAGAACCGGTGAACTTAACTTCCATAGTTACGGTGGGGCATACAGACTTTGCGCCCAGGTAGAAAGAGGTGTAGCCGGAGATAACTTCTGCGAAGGTGAATGCGCCAACATAGCCCATCTTAGCCTGCTCAGCAGTGATCTTTTCAGCAGCGATCATCTCGTTGAGTTTCAGACCTGCAACCACGCCGGCTGCGTAACGGCCCTGGTAGATGGAAGCAAATGCATTGTGGAAGTTCTTAACGCCGGCGGTGTGAGCCTGAGTGCCGGTAGCGTGGCAGAACTGCACTTCAGGATGCTCCTTGGCAGCGTCCAGCAAGAAGGACTCGTGGCCGAAAGAGTCAGCGAAGATGATGTCGCAGTCTTCATTCTCAATCAGTTCGATAGCAGCGTCGTAGCAAGCCTTGGACTCAGGAATCTGGGTCTTCTGAACCATGGTAACGCCCATCTTGTTGCAGGCTTCAACGGCAGCGTCGATAAAGTTCTTATCGTAGGTGGACTGCTCGTCGTGCAGGAAGATAAAGCCGACCTTCATTTCGTCGCCTTTTTTGGCGTTGTTGCCGCAGGCAGCCATACCGAATACCATTAGGGCAACCAACAGCAGTGCAAGCAACTTTTTCATTGTGTGTTTCCTCCAGTTTTTTGTTTAATAATATATCGGGTTCCCCGATAGGACAAATAACAAAAAGCAGCCTTACACACACGGTGTAAAACTGCCAGCAGACCCAAAATACAAGTATTTTTACCAATAGTCGCAACTTGCGGCGTTGCGGTAGAAACATTTGGGCCCAACGAAACATCATTACTCCAAAACTATACTGGCAAAGAATATAAAATTCCTTTTAATAGTACCACAGTGATTCCTCTTTTGTCAACAAGTTTCGGCGCTTTTCCCCCTTTTATATTGCAAAGAAATGACAGGCCTGTTATAATGGGAACAGAACACAAACCCAGACCGGGAGAAACAAAAAGAAAGAGGCGTATAGCGATGAATTTTTTGGAAGCAAGGATCGCCAAAGACGGCGTTGTAAAAGAGGGAAATGTATTAAAGGTGGACAGTTTTCTGAATCATCAGATGGATATTGCGCTGATGAATCAGATCGGCAAGGAGTTCCACCGGCGTTTTCAGGGTAAGCCTATCAACAAGGTGCTGACCATTGAGGCTTCCGGTATTGCTATTGCTTATGCCGTGGCTCAGCAATTTAACGTTCCCCTGTTGTTTGCCAAAAAGTCCAAATCCATTAACATTGCCGGCGACACCTATGTGGCAGAGGTAGAATCCTTCACCCACAAGAACAAGAATACCGTGCTGGTGTCCAAGCAGTTTTTGTCGGCAGATGACCATGTGCTGATCGTGGACGATTTCCTTGCCAACGGTTGCGCATTGCAGGGCCTCATTTCCATCGTGGATCAGGCCGGCGGCACTGTGGAAGGCATCGGCATTGCCGTGGAAAAGGGTTTTCAGGTGGGCGGTCAGGTGATCCGCAATCTGGGTTACCATTTGGAGTCTTTGGCCATTGTAGAGTCTATGGATCACGAGACCGGAGAGATTGTTTTCCGGGCGCAATAAACTGAGGTACATCTATGAAACTACTGTTTAAGCAGCGGCTTTTCTCCTGGCTGGACAGTTACGACATTTATGATGAAGCCGGGCAGACCGTTTACACAGTCAAGGGTCAGTTGGCCTGGGGGCATTGTCTGAAGATCTACGATGCCTGCGGTATGGAACTGGGTATTGTGCGGGAAAAGGTTTTTGCCTTCCTGCCGAAATTTGAAATGTACCTGCACGGCCAGTATGTGGGCTGTATTCGCAAGGAGTTCACCTTTTTCCTGCCTAAATTTACCGTAGATTGCAGTGGCTGGCAGGTAGACGGCGATCTGTTCCAGTGGGACTACCGGATCACCGACAGCACTGGGCGACCGGTCGCCACCGTATCCAAAGCACTTATGAACTGGACAGATACTTATGTCATTGATGTGGTCAATCCCCCAGACGCGCTGCAGACGCTGATGCTGGTGCTGGCCATTGACGCAGAAAAGTGTTCCCGGGATAATTAAACTGAAACGGCAGCCCTCAAAGAGGACTGCCGTATTTTTATTTCTTTTCCAGCAGGCGTTTCATCACATTGTTACCGCCTCTGCCGAAGTAATCGTGCAGTTGCACATATTCTTCGTATAGTTTTTGATAGGCGGCGTAATTTTCCGGGTTGGGATAATAGTACTTGCTCACCGGTGTACCCATTGCCTTTGCGGCTGCGCCGAAATCAGGGTACACCCCGGCGGCCACTGCGGCATAGATGGCGCTGCCCAAAGCGCCGGCCTGGGTGCTTTGGCAAATGCCGATGGGTTGGTTGAGCACATCTGCATAAATCTGCATCAGCAGGGCATTCTTATTGGCAATACCGCCGGCGACTTTGATGACCTGAATGGGGAATTGCAGGGCGTCCAAAATCATTTTCGTGCCAAATGCCGTAGATTCCAACAAAGCCCGGTAGATATGCTCCGGTTTTGTGCCAAGGGTCAGGCCTAAGATCAGGCCGGACAGGCCGGAATCGTCCAGCACACTGCGGTTGCCGTTGAGCCAATCCAGCGCCACCAGACCGGTCTCCCCTACCGCCAATTTCTCCGCTTTCTCCGTCAGTAGGGCGTGAAGATTGATGCCCCGGTCATCTGCTTCCGTCTGGTAGGCAGCAGGCACGCAATTTTTTACAAACCAATCGAAAATATCACCCACAGCCGCCTGCCCGGCTTCATAGGTGTAAAGTCCGGGAATCACGCCGTCTTTCACATATCCACAGATACCTTTTACATCCTGACCCACCTTGGCGTTGACGATTTGGCAGGCAGAAGTGCCCATAATCAGCATCAGTTCTCCCGCGGCGGTGATCTGCAGAGCCGGCATTGCCGCGTGGGCATCGATCTGGGGTACGGCAACTACCGTGCCGGGATTTAAGCCTGTCAGTTCTGCGCCTACTTCGCAGAGCACACCGGCAGGAGCGGTGAAATCTACGATATTCTCCGAAATTTTCGTGCCAACGATGCCGTCCAGGCCCTTGTCCAGCGCCACCATAAAGTCATTGGAAGGATAGCGGTCATTGTGATACAGGCCCTTATAACCGGCAAAGGAAATGCTGTGGATCTCCTTGCCCACCAAGGTGGAGACGATCCAGTCTCCCGCCTCCATAAACCGGGCGGTCTTGGCATAAATTTCCGGGGCGTCCCGCAAAATCTCCAGCACCTTGGGCAGCATCCACTCGGAAGAGATCCGTCCGCCGTAAATGTCCAGCCATTCCTCTCCCCGCTGTTCTGCCAAGGCGTTTAATTCATCTGCCTCCGGCTGAGCGGCGTGGTGCTTCCATAGTTTCACATAGGCGTGGCGTTCACCGGCATAAGCAGGATTCAGGCACAGCGGCGTGCCGGTCTCGTCCACCGGCAAAACGGTGCAGGCTGTAAAGTCAATACCCACGCCCACCACCTGCTCCGGCGCAACATCGGTTTTTGTCAGCACTTCCCGGACGGTGGTACGCAAAACCTGCAAGTAATCCTCCGGGTGCTGCAACGCATACAGAGGGGGCAGTTTCTCGCCGCCGGGCAGGGTGTCATCCATCACCCCGTGGGGATAGGCGCAGACTGCCTCTGCCAGTTCCCGGCCGCTTGCGCAGTCCACCAGAACGCATCTGCCGGACAGTGTGCCGTAATCAAGACCAATGGTGTAAGTTTTCATTACTTTTGCCCCCTTGTGGTATTTCATAAATATTATATACTATCGTTCGCCCTATGGCAATCAAAACTTCCCGGAGCATTTTTCCAGAGATTGAACATCTTTCCCGGAAAACCTTGTGGAATGTAAGATGCTGTGATACATTGCAAAAAGTATAGCAGCGACCGGGCTAGGCCAGGTCGCTGCTTTTCATTCAGCAGAGCGCTGATCGTGTCATATGGTTTCGCAGTGATCCGCTGCCCTTACCCATCACCAAAGCATACAACACGCCCGTGAATTAATTTTTAAAAAACGCAACCACAACCGCACCGGGGCCTGCGTGAGTACCGATTACGCTTCCGACAGTTGTATAGCGTACTTCATCAAGGTTATCTTCCCAAATATGTCGACTATCGTCGATATATTTCAACAGGAGTGCATCGGAGATTCCACTATAGCCAAGTAAAACGGGTTTGTTAAAGTCAATACCGCCGGCTTTGTGGATTTCCTGAACAAGCAAATTGTTGCCCATCTTGGAGCCGCGGGCTTTGCCAAGCATATTAATTTCACCATCAACAACAGAAAGCACCGGTTTGATATTCAGAACCGTGCCGGCAAATGCCACAGTTTTAGAAATGCGACCGCCCTTTTTTAGATATTCAAGGGTGTCCACCAAGGCCACTATTACGATCTTCTTTTTTTCTGCTTCCAGGGTTTTGGCAATTTCTTCCGCGCTCATACCGGCATCTAAAAGTCTAAACGCCAATTCTACCAAGATACCGCTACCCATCGCCGCACTGGCACTATCCACAATATAAATGTTGTCGAAATCCTCCGCCGCAATCGTTGCACTCTGGTATGTGCCGGAGAATTTGGAAGCAAGGGTAATTACCACTGCGCTTTCCCCGGCCTTTTTTGCTTTTTCAAACTCTTTTATAAAAGCATCCGGTGTCGCCTGACTTGTGGTAGGCAAGATGTCGCTTTCAATAAGTTTTTCATAAAAGGTTTTATGATCAATGGTAACGCCATCAATATATTCCTCATCCCCAAAATGAACTGTGAGAGGAACCGTATATACACGGTTTTTAAATTCAGGCAACAAATCTGCTGTGGAATCTACAATAATTCTTGTTTTCATAAATCTCGCTCCTTATTTTCACCGTTCTTAGAAATAACCTCTAAACTTTCACTGATAATAGAAAGACTGCGATAAAATGCTACTCTTTCCTCCTCTGTAAGCCCATCACTGACCGCATCCAGAACGCCGCCGATTTTATCTGCAATCTTTTTACCCACCTTGAGACCTTGATCGGTTAACAGTAGAGGGCTTTTATATCTCTTGGCGCTTTTGGATTCACGGGTCAGATATCCGTTGGTTTCAAGATAATCCAGCGCGCGGGAAATGGTCGCCTTATCTTCTTCGCAACGCTCACAAAGATCCGTTGCCGTTGCGCCTATATTGATGTAAAGATAATACAGGCAAGAAACATGTGCGCTCCTTAAATTGTATTCCGCCATTTCCTGATTCTTAATTTTACGAATATTGCGACTGATGCGATTAACCAAAACTGTAAAAGTTTCAAATCTTTCTTGCATATTACCACCTCCACAGCACTTGTTGACATCTCAACAAGCCAAATTATAGCAGAAACTTGTTGAGATGTCAACAAGTTTCTGCTATACCCTGTACTACGATTCTTTTCCCTGAAAAGGATAATCCAAAAATCCTTTTGCCGCCCTTGAAAAAAGATAATCATTGCGATATAATAAATAAAATTGGCATTGCATGGCGTTGTTGCCAAAACGCCGTGCACTGAAACCCCTTGAACGACAAGAACAATTCAAAGAAGTCGGATCGTAGCCATGTCGTTCTGTGAGCCAAGGAGTT
>JAZSRS010000087.1:0-15578 GCA_045538595.1 Faecousia sp.
CGTGATCGTCAAGAACAACGACGGTGGCGAATTCGCTTACGGCATCTACGAGGCCTAATTCTCAACCCATTCCCCAGCATAACCTAAACGCGATTGCGGCCCGCCATTCGGTGGGCCGCAATCTTATATTTCGTTGTATAACGCTTACTCGCTATGAGATAAAAAAGCCTGCTCTGTGTTCAGAGCAGGCATTCATTACTCAAGCAGATTTTATGCTGTCCCCCTTGTAAATATTCAGAGTCCAAATCACCGCAAAGATGCCGGATACAAGTTTGGTAACAATCATAGGCCCGGCATAGTCCGGATCAAATACAATTGTAAAGGCAAGGTGGTCGCTAATTACAAACGATGCCAATACCGCAAATGCCGCATTCAGCACCACACTTTTCGGGTTCATTTTGTCCATAACACCCAAAGAAGAGGCATTGGTTACCAAACATACCTAAGATACAATTGCTGATCCTATGGTATATCTTGCGGTGTGTCGTGAGTTTTAGCTGTTATAATGCAAATTTCTGCAATATTAGAATTATTTCCTAGTACTTATGAAACATTGACATTATATAAAACTTTGATATAATAATTCTAGAATCCGAGAGGCTTGCGATTTATATACTTATGTCGAAAAACAAGTTGTTTTTTGTGCTTTCTGTGGTTTTTGGATGTAAGATTAAGTCGCATTCTTCTACGAAAATTTATGTAGATGGGTGCGTTCAATGTATTTCTATATTACACTTTTCTGCAAATGTTAAAATGTGAGGTAAACTATGAACAGAGATGAACGAATGTTTGAGATTGATTTGTTGCAATTGTTCAGGGCGCTGATTGACAACCTGAAGTATATAATTCTTGTGACGGTTATTTTTGGTGTTCTCGGTTATTTCGGCAGCAAATTATTTTTGACACCTATTTATGAAGCGGATGCAAAGATGATTGTCAACACCTACAAGAACGATGATGATAGAGTTACCAACGATCAATTAAATTCTGCAAAGAGTTTGGTTGATACCTATGCAATCATTATTCGGGGCAGAGATGTGCTGAATCGTGTAATATCTGAATTAAATCTGGAAGATTCTTATACTGAACTTGCAAGTAATGTTAAAGTGAAGTCTGTTAATAACACCCAGGTTATGCAGATTGTTGTTCAGTACGAGGATCCAGAAGTAGCGAAGGCAATCGCGGATAAGATTCTTGAAATTACGCCTGCAATTATCATTAATACTGTTAAGGCTGGATCTGTCGAACCTGTTGAAAAGGCTGCCTACAAGCCTTACCCGGTCTCTCCTAACATTCCCAGAAATGCTATTATGGTAGCGTTGATTGGATTTATATTAAGTTGTTGCTTTATTGTAGTTGTTTTCTTGATGGATAACACCTATAAAACAGATTTGGAGATTCAAAACGATTTGGACTTGCCTGTTTTGGGCACGATTCCGTCTATAGAGAGTTGTGCCAGCGGTAAAGAATATGGAGATTACAAGAAAGGTGAGTGACGAATAAATGTTTATGAAGAGAAAGTCTAATTCGCTTTTTGACAAGCCGTATTTGATTTCGGAAAAGGCACCGTTTGAATATGTAGAGTCCTATAAATCCCTACGAACCAATATTAATTTTCTTTCTTCGAACGGAAAAAACCGCAAAATTATTGTTACCAGTGCTATGCAGGACGAGGGAAAGACCAGTGTTTCTGTCAATTTGGCGATTTCTCTTGCACAAGAAAACAAGAAAGTTCTTCTGATTGACGTTGATCTGCGTAACCCCTCGGTTGCGCGTTATCTTCGGATGAAGAAGGACCTAAAATATGGTTTGTCCAACATTCTGAACGGAGAAGTAAAGGTAGGCGACTGCCTGAATGCAACCGAGTATGGATTTAATGTAATAGCAGGTGGTCCGATTCCTCCCAACCCGACAGAACTACTCAGTTCTGCGGCTATGCAGAATCTGCTTCAAATTGCCAGTGAGCATTATGACTATGTTATTTGTGATGCGCCCCCGGTAGCAATTGTTACTGATGCAGTGGCTCTTAGTCCTCTTTGTGATGGTGTTTTGTTGGTGGTTCGCCAGAAGTTTGCTAACAGAAATCATATTCGCGGCGTTGTGAATATCCTCAAGACTGTGAATGCTAAGATTTTGGGCGTTGTTCTGAATCAATACAACATTAACAAAAGAGTAAATAAACGTTACTACAAATACAGTCAGTATAAGTATGGTTATGGCTATGGCTACGGCTATGGTTATGGCTACGGACAGCAGCAGTCCAAGCCCGAGAAGAAAAAGAAGAACAAATAAAAATAAAAGGTATATTTTGAGGGCTGATTTATGAAGGATTTATTCACAGACCTCCACACACATATTCTTCCCGAGATGGATGACGGCGCAGAAACAGTGGGTGACGCCATTAAATTGTTGCAGATGCAAAGACAGCAGGGTGTGGCGAGGGTTGCGTTGACACCTCACTATTATCCTGCACAGGAAGAACCGGATGCATTTTTAGACAGACGGCAAAAGGCTTATGATGCACTAATGCAGCAGTGGGATGGGGATACAATGCCACATTTGCGCCTTGGAGCGGAGGTTGGTTTTGCGCCTGTTTTGACTCATATGGATATGCGTCGGTTTGCCATTGAGGGAACGGATTATCTATTATTGGAATTACCGGATGAGACTGCGCCTTTTTACGTTAATGAGGTCGTTAAGGAAATATTTTCTCAGGGAATTACACCTATTTTGGCACATGTGGAGCGTTGCGCATATTTTCGGCATAAACCGGAGCATTTATATCAGTTGATTCAAATGGGTGCATTGGCACAAGTTAGTGCAATTTCCTTGTGGAACAGAAATGACAACAAGTTTGTTGATTGTTGTTTCCAAAAGGGCCTTGTCCATATAATTGCTTCTGATGCTCATAGGATGAATATGAAGCCTCCCTGCTTGGGAAATGTGATTTCAAAAATAGACTACGTTAAGGCACAATGGGCAGAGGAATTCGCCAGATCCGTGTGGGACAATTTACACCCGCCCATATATTCTATTCAACCTATGAAATTGGGTTTATTTGGCTATCGGTAATCAGGCAAGTGTTATTAAGTTCTGAGAATTTTTTGTTTTGAAATTGAAATTGAGGAATAACTGGGTATAGAGTACGGAGGTACAAATGGGAGAACCGATTCGCATCTTGAATGTGGTAGGCCGTATGGATCGTGGCGGCATTGAAACCCTGATCATGAATATTTACAGAAATATTGACAGGGATAAGGTACAGTTTGATTTTCTGGCCCATTACGGCAAGCACAATGCAGATTATAACGAAGAGATCCGTGCCTTAGGTGGCAGGATATATGAAATGCCTGTCATTAAGACGACCGAGAAAGCGTATTACTCCCGTATTTTTAAGTACATTGCCGCATTAAAGCGATTTTTTAAGGAGCATCCTGAATACCACGTTGTTCACGGACATATGACCAATACTGCCAGTATCTACATGCCTATTGCAAGGAAATACGGCAATGTGGGTTGCCGTATTGCCCATAGTCATATGGCACAGACACAAAAATCAGTTGGAAAATTTACTGATGTGGTTACAGATATCTTGCGCAAACCATTAAAAAAATATGTAACAGACCAATTTGCCTGTTCGGAGGCGGCAGCGGCATGGTTATTCTCCCGTGATGACATTGAGGGCGGTAAGGTTCGTTATGTACACAACGCTGTGGATACGGATATTTTCCGTTATGATCCAGTTAAGAGAGATAATATCCGTAGTAGTCTGGGCATATCTCTCCAGCAGACTGTCGTGGGCCATGTTGGACGATTCTATCACCCTAAAAATCATGAGTTTATTATTGAGATTTTTGAAGAGTATAAAAAACTGGATCCTACATCTGTCCTTCTACTGGTTGGAGAGGGTGAATTGATGACATCAATTCGGGAACAGGTGAAAGAGAAGGACTTGGAAAGTTCTGTGATTTTTACCGGTGTGCGTACCGATGTTGCGGATATTATGTGTGCCATGGATCTGTTTTTAATGCCATCCCGATATGAGGGCCTTCCTGTGGTTGGCGTTGAGGCGCAAGCCAATGGCTTGCCTTGCCTGTTTTCTGATGCTGTGCCGGACGAGGTTGATCTTACCGGTAAATGTTTATTTGCCAATCTAAGCAAGCCCAGCAATCAGTGGGCGGAAGATATTTCGTTGTTGCTCCAGAAGCACGCAGGAAGCGACAGAGTGGCTACGCAACAGGATATTATAGACGCAGGATACGATATCAAGCAGGTGGCAAAGGATATGCAAGCGTTTTACTTAACACACCACTACAACTTAGAACCGACATCAAATAAACCGTAATTTTGTGTTCTGCAATGTGTTTAGCTGAGGATTTATTGAGAGCAGACAGATTATGGCATCTATAAATGTGTTTTCTTCGGGGGACAGCGTATGAATGTGCTTTACATAGCCTATAGTGATTTTTCAAACTTATACTTTGGCGCAAATAAAAAGGTTATTAGCCAATGCAAGGCGTTGGAAAAGCAGGGACATGCGGTTACCCTGATGGGCAGATTCCATTCTGATATTGCTATAATCCGAACAGATGGATCTGCTAAGGCTATCAGAAACTATAAAACCAGCAAAATTGATTTTTTAAATAAAATATGGAATAAAAATCATCTTTCAGCAACAATCCGAGAATATGTGGAAAATAAGCACTTTTCATTGTGCTATATTCGGTACGATTTGTCCACACCTGATTTTCTAAAAACTGTTAAGGCACTGAAAAAGGTGTGCGATAAGATTATCATTGAGATTGCCACATATCCCTACCAGAAGGAGTATGCCCATGCACAATTTGCTGGTATTCGTCTTTGGATGGATGATCATTATGGTAATAAACTTAAGCACTATGTAGATTATATTATTTCGTTCTACCAAGTTGAAGGTGGCAAAATCTTCGAGATTCCTGTGATCCAGGTGCCCAACGGGTTTGATTTTTCCAACAGCAAGTTAATCACAGACCCGACCGTACCGGAAGATATTCATATTGCTGCGGTGTCTACAATGCGCCAGTGGCATGGCTACGAGCGATTTATTGAGGGTATGCATCAATATTACACTGCCGGGGGAGAGCGGAATATTGTTCTGCATCTGGTGGGGACCGGTCCTGAATATGCAAAGTATAAGATGCTTGTAGAAAAGTATACTCTGCAGGACCGTGTTATCTTCCACGGAACCATGCACGGTGAGGAGTTGGGACATCTGCTGGAGCAATGTACGATTGGCCTGGATTCTTTGGCGCGGCATCGTTCCGGTATATCAGTGCTCAGTTCCCTGAAGAGCCGTGAATACGGAGGTGTGGGAATTCCTCTGATTAATTCCTGCAAGATTGATATTATTGAGGATGACTATCCTTATTGCCTGTATACAGCCGCAGATGAGTCGGCGATTTCTATGGAGGATATCATTTCGTTTTATGATCGCGTGTACGCAAACAACAATCGAGCAAAGGTTGCCACGAAGATCCGTAGTTATATTGAGGAACGCTCAGATATGAATGCGGTTATGAAGCAGGTAATGAATAAGGTGTTTTGAAAATGCTTTCTGCAAGAACGGCATTCCTATTGATTGTGGGTGGTTATACAGTCAGCGTTGTGAATGTTATCAGCAAAATTAAAGGATACTATCTCAGAAGTTGTTTTTTGTAAGATTGCAGTAAAGGAGTATTCTGAGAAGGAAAGTGCAATGAATATTAAAATCAATGTAAATAGATTGTTATTAATAGCGGTAGGTTTTATTTCTATACTTATCGGCGTGATTTTGGATAATCCAGTGTACTATACCTGTGTTGCTTTGGCATTTTGGGCAATCGGTGTGATATATTCCCTGATAGATATTAGGCATAAATTTCCGCTTTTCAGTTATAATGTTGGCTTTTTCTTTTTTCTTTTGGGTGGTTATCTGTTTGACTATTTAGAAAAAGGAGATTTTTCGTATTTTCTGGAAAATGCTGCTCCTGCATCGGATGAGGCGGTCAAGCATACCTGTTTTTGTCTTATGCTTACAGCCATAATTATAAATGCAGCCTATATAACCTTCTATAAGAAAAAGGATGAAGTTCCGGGCAAGGTGATTGCTAACAATAGCAACAAGATAATAATGCTTCGAAAAATTCTTGTATTTGCACTTGTCATCACTTATGCCTGTGAACTTTACTGCTCAATGGCGGATCTGCTTCTGGTAAGAACAGTCTCTTACCGGGATTCGATGTTATATATGTCCAACGCCTCTATAATTATTGTCAGTTTGTCATCGCTGTACCACATTATATTGTTTATTTATTGGGCAACATTGCCCTCTAAGCGAGCAACATTAATTTCAATCGCTTCTCTGATGATAACGGCATCCATTAATCTCATTTCGGGAGACAGAGGTGGATTCATAAGCATCTGTCTTCTGGTTTGTTATTTTATGTTGTTCAGAATCCGTATGGGTTTTCGTGATATTGTGATTAAAAAATCAATAGTTGTAATTGCTATTATGCTGGTTCCGTTTCTTATGTACGGGTTGCAGGCCATTTCTTATACACGTAACAATCAAACCTATGAAGAAAACCTTGCTGAGGGCGTTGCTTCCTTTGTGGAATCTCAAGGTGGCAGTGTAAAAATCATTGCCGGCGGTTATGACCTTGATGAAAAGATCAACAATTTAGTTAATGGTAAGCGCTCTTTCGTATTTGGTGAAATAAAAAGATATATGAAAACCAATATCTTTACCAGACTGCTAACGGGAAAATCCAAAGCATTGCGTACGATTGAGGACGCGCAATCAGGAGAATCTTTTTTACAAAGTTATGGATATACCATCTCGCCAATTAGTTATTTGAATCAGGTTGGCGGCGGTAGTACATATATAGCGGAAGTGTACTATGATGGGGGATATATTTTCCTTGGTATTTTTAATTTGTTTATTGTATTTCTGTTGATTAAAATGAGCACTAGCGGAAGCAATTCCATAATTAAGAATGCTATAATGTTTAATATTTTCCGGTTTATACCTCTGTTACCCAGAGGTATTGCACTCAAATGGTTTACCGACACATTTGCAATTCAAAATCTCGTTGTGTATTTTGCCTTGTGGTTGTTTTTACACGAGAGATCATCCGGTAAAATAGCAAGGATCTATGACCTTAGAGAGAATAGAGAAAATTTAACTATGTAAAGGGTTAGGCGTCAGTAAAGTCTATGAAAATACTGATGGTTGGCGCATTGCATTTTGCAAATTTTGGTGATTTGCTTTTTTTCAAACTGCTTCACAATGAATTTCTCAAAGAATATCCCCAATCTAATATTTATATATATGAGACTCCTGTCTATAAGTTAAATAAAGCCTGCCGAATGGAACTTTCCTACGAAAAGCACTGTCGGTTGTCTATGCTAAAAGATATGGATGCGGTGGCGTACATAACCTGCTTGTGTATGTATTATAAATGGCATAAAACTGTCATGGTGCTGTTTTGTTGTTTGGAAAGGGAATGCGTTTTATGCGCAGCAAAAAAGTAGTTGCTAACGCGCTTGTTCAGGTCGTGTTGGAACTGGTTGCGATTCTATCCGGTTTTATTGTTCCGAGTCTTATTATTGAGAACTATAGATCCGGCACAAACGGATTGATTGTATCTATTACCCAGTTTTTAGGTTATCTTACATTGCTGCAGACTGCTTACTTTTGATTGTCGCCTGTATCGTTTCTTTGATAATGAACAGACATGGCTTGTTTGCGTCGATAGACAATTATTTCAGTTGGTTTGTGTTGGCCTGTGTTGTGATTGTTGTTACTGCATTTTATTTGCCTGTTTGGATATTGACGGAGAGAAGAACCTTTTTTGGCGTGGTGGATACAGTGAAGAGAATGTTGCCTGCCAAACATAAGAAGTAGATTTTTTAATGACGATGGAGCAAGAGTCCTGCTTATCGACTGAATAGAAGAAAGGAATCATTATGCTTCCCACGAATATTTCCTTAAACAATAAAACGGTTCTCGTTACGGGTGCGGCGGGATTTATCGGTGCCAACTTGGTGAAGGAGTTGTTGCACAGCATCCCTACTATCAAGGTTGTAGGCCTTGATAATATTAACGATTACTACGATGTTGCCATCAAAGAATATCGTCTGCGGGAAATCGAGGCCCTCGCATCTCAGTTTCCGCAAAGCGCGTGGGAGTTTGTTCGCGGCAATATTGCCGACCGGGAGTTGGTGGATAATCTCTTCAAAGAGTACAACTTTTCTGTAGTTGTGAACCTTGCAGCGCAGGCCGGTGTCCGGTATTCCATCGACCACCCCGATGTATATATTGAATCGAATATCGTTGGGTTTTATAACATTTTGGAGGCTTGCAGACATTATCCGGTAGAACATTTGGTTTATGCATCTTCATCTTCTGTATACGGTTCCAATATAAAAGTGCCCTACAGCACAGAGGACAAGGCGGATAGCCCGGTTTCTCTATATGCAGCGACAAAGAAATCCAATGAACTTATGGCGCATGCATACTCCAAACTATACAATATTCCTGCAACAGGCCTTCGGTTCTTTACTGTTTACGGTCCGGCAGGTCGCCCGGATATGGCCTATTTCAGTTTTACCAATAAACTATTAAAGAGCGAGACCATAGATATTTTCAACTACGGCAACTGTATGCGGGATTTTACCTATGTGGATGATATTGTTGAAGGTGTGAAACGGGTGATGATGCGCGCACCGGAAAAACGCCAAGGTGCAGATGGTCTGCCCATTACGCCCCATATTGTTTACAATATCGGCAATTCTCATCCGGAAAATTTGACGGATTTTGTGCGGATACTCTCTGAGGAACTAATTAGCGTCGGTGTGTTGCCGTCAGATTATGATTTGGAATCTCACTGTCGACTTGTTCCCATGCAACCTGGCGATGTGGTTACCACCTATGCAGACACGCATGCACTGGAGGTGGATATGGGATTTAAGCCTGATACCTCTCTCAGGGAAGGTCTTCGTAGATTCGCCGAGTGGTATAAAACCTTTTATAATACATAATAAAGGAGCAATCACTATGAAGATAGCAGTTGCAGGAACTGGATATGTAGGACTGTCCATAGCAGTTCTTTTGGCACAGAATCATGAAGTGAAAGCGGTTGACATCGTTCCGGAAAAGGTGGATATGATCAACAAGCGTATCTCGCCTATTCAGGATGAATATATTGAGAAATATCTTGCAGAGAAGGAATTAGATCTTACTGCAACGCTGGACGGAAAAGCGGCATACAAGGATGCGGATTTTGTGGTTATTGCAGCGCCTACCAACTATGATACTGCAAAGAATTTCTTTGACACTTCTGCGGTTGAGTCTGTTATTGAGACTGTATTGGAGGTAAATCCGGAAGTTGTCATGATTATTAAATCCACCATTCCGGTTGGATTTACCGTATCTGCACGGAAGAAGTTTAATACAAATAAGATTTTGTTCAGTCCGGAGTTTTTGCGGGAGTCTAAAGCACTGTACGATAACCTGTATCCAAGCCGTATAATCGTAGGAACGGATGTAAATGATGAGGACTTGTTGCAATCTGCCAAGGTTTTTGCCGGTCTTTTACAGGAGGGTGCAATCAAGCAGGATGTTGAGACGTTGCTAATTGGATCTTCGGAGGCAGAGGCTGTAAAACTTTTTGCCAATACATATCTTGCGCTTCGGGTTTCCTACTTTAACGAACTGGATACCTACGCGGAAATGAAAGGTTTGAATTCCCAGCAGATCATTAACGGTGTCTGTTTGGATCCACGAATCGGCAACCATTACAACAATCCGTCCTTTGGATATGGTGGATATTGCTTGCCTAAGGATACAAAGCAATTACTTGCCAACTATGCTGATATTCCCCAGAATATGATGAGTGCTGTTGTGGAAAGCAATCGTACAAGAAAAGATTTTATTGCAAATCAGATCCTACAAATGGCTGGCTACTATGATTATCATGATCGCGGCCAATTTGATTCTGCTGCGGAGAAGCAATGTGTTGTCGGTGTTTATCGGTTGACCATGAAAGCCAACTCCGATAATTTCCGTCAAAGCAGCATCCAAGGTGTTATGAAACGCATCAAGGCAAAGGGTGCAACTGTTGTGGTCTATGAGCCCAGTTTGGAGAATGGAATGACTTTCTTTGGCAGCCGGGTCATAAATGATTTGAATGAATTTAAGTGTATAACGGATGTAATCGTTGCCAACCGTTATGACGACTGCTTGGACGATGTAAGAGATAAAGTATACACCAGAGATTTGTTCCGATGTGATTAAAATAAAACCGCCTTAGAGTGATCTAAGGCGGTTTTGCTTATGTTCTTGCCCGAGGGAGCAGTTTGTTTTGGATGACATCGACCAGTTTCTCCAGTTCTTCTTGTGTGGTATCCCGGCAAATAGAAATGCGGAAAGACCCGTCGATAACCTCCGGAGAAAGCCCCATTGCAGACATCACATGGCTACGATGTCCCTTAGCGCAAGCGGAACCGGCAGATACATAAATTCCTGCGTCCTGCAGAATGTTGATGGAGTTCTGCGACGGCAAACCGGGAACGGACAAAGACAAGATATGCGGAGCGTTATGTGCGCCGTTAATTGTTAATCCATTCAAGTTGTTGAGTCTATCAACGAGATCGTTCAAAAACGCAGTTTCTCTGATACAATCCTCTTCCATAGTTGCCTTAACAGCCTCACAGGCAGCGGCAAAACCAAGGATTGCGGGAGTAGCCTCTGTGCCACTTCGGAAGCCATTCTCCTGCCCACCGCCTAGTAGAAGCGGAGGAAAGGATTTAAGTTTAGGGCTGATATACAACGCGCCTGCGCCTTTCGGCCCGTGGACCTTGTGAGAGGATACAGAGATCAAATCCGCGCCAAGGGTTTTCGCAGAAAACGGAATTTTCAGAAAGCCTTGCACTGCATCGGTGTGGAATATGGCATCGGGGCAAACCTTGTGGGTGAGTTTTGCCATTTGGGAAATGGGCATCACGGCACCGGTCTCGTTGTTCACCATCATGATAGATACAAGAATTGTGTCCTTGCGCAGAGCAGCCTTCAAGGAATCTAGAGAGATGTTTCCTAACTCGTCAGGCTGCAAATAGGTTACTTCATATCCCTGATGTTCTAACTCGTTCATACAACGCAGAATTGCGTGGTGTTCGATTGCAGTGGTAATAATATGCTTATTTTTCTTGCCGTATCGCTTAACTGTGCAGAAAACAGCCCAGTTGTCAGCCTCTGTACCGCCGGAAGTAAAGAATACCCGGTCTGGCTCAGCACCCATAGCGGCTGCAACCTTGCGTCGCGCTGCACGAAGCATAGCAGCGCTTTCTATACCAAAACTATACAGAGCACTTGGGTTGCCCCAATGTTGCGTCAAAGCGTCTGACATGGCCTGCACAGCCTCTGGGCAAGGCTTTGTTGTGGCGGAATTATCTAAATAAATCATTTGCGTTGTACCTTTCCCAATGCTATTTGCCTACGCAAAAACGTTCAAAAATTCTTGCGGTGATATCTTCACGAACGGTGTTTCCGGTTACTTCACCCATAGCCTCCATGGCGGATTCTACATCAATCAGTACAGCGTCCGGCGTTTGTCCCAGTTTCAGTCCCTGCAAGGCTGAGAGCATAGATTCATATGCCCGACGAATGGCATCAAACTGTCGGGGGTTGGTCAAAATAGAGCCATCGCAGGGGGTATTGTTTACAAATAAAACATCAACCGTATCTGCCAGTTGCTCAAGTCCCTCCCCGGTCTTGGTGCATACAGGGATCACCTGCATAAAGGGGAGATCAGAGGGGGCGACAACAGATCCCAGGTCTGACTTGTTGATCAGTGCAATGGAGTAATCTGCTTCAAGACAGATGTTGATAACATCCTGATCTTCATCCGTCAAGGGGGCAGACCCATCACAAACAAACAAAACCAAATCCGCATTTTCCACAGCCTGTCTAGAACGGTCTACGCCGATGGCCTCAATTCTGTCATCAGTTTTATGAATGCCGGCAGTGTCGATCAGACGCAGGCGGGTGGAACCCAGCATAACGGTTTCTTCCACTGTATCCCGAGTTGTACCGGCAATTTCGGTAACGATAACCCGCTCGTAGCCGGCAAGTGCATTCAAAAGACTGGATTTGCCAACATTGGGTTTGCCTACGATGGCAACAGAAACGCCTTGTTTTATAATTTGTCCCTGCCCGTAAGTTTGCAGCAGTTCATACAATTCCTTAGCATTTTTTCGAAGGGCTCCGGCGTAATTGTTAAGTCCGAAATCCTCAATATCCTCATCAGGATAATCCAATACAGCGTGAAAATGACTGCACAGATCCGTAAGATGATTGTAAATAGGGGAGAGTTTCTTTTGTAAACGGCCGCCCACCTGCCCGGCAGCGTTGGCGGCAGCATCGGCAGTCTCGGCTTCAATCAAGTCAATCACAGCTTCTGCTTGCGTCAGATCTAATTGCCCGTTTAAGAATGCACGTTTTGTAAATTCACCTCGTTTCGCAGGCGCTGCGCCTGCTGCAAAAAGTGCATTCAGTCCCTCGGCCAATACGGCAGGAGATCCGTGGCAGTGAAATTCCACAGTATCCTCACCCGTGTAGGTGTGGGGGGCGCGTGTGTAAACGGCCATACATTGGTCAATGACACGTCCTTTGGTGTCCTGCAGTGTGCCTAATACCAATTTGCGGTTGGGCGCCTCCCAAAGAGGAGCGCCACTATTTAATTCAAATACTTTGCCTGCGATATTGGCGCAGCCTTCTCCTGTCAAGCGAAGAATACCAATGGCACTGACTTGATTGCCGGTAGAAATTGCAGCAATTACAGAAGACATTCTAAATCCTCCCAATGAAATACAATAATATAATAATACCATCTTCCTTTGTAAAATGCAATTATAAACGACGTTTTGTAGGGGTAAACTACCAGAGAGGTGATGATATGGATAAACTGGCTTATCCCGGCAAACTGACCGATGAAAATATAAGTAACATTTTTCGTAATGCGGCAGACTTTATTCGTCGTGAGTTGCAATGCGGAGAGTATACTCTGTATGCCTATGCCATTGACGGACTGATTGCGTCCGCATATGCTTCTGATTATATCTTTAAGCCCATAACCCAACATCTGCATGGCTCATCTGTGGATGAACTGTACCGGCATGCTATGAATGGAATGATATACAATAATGTAGCAAGAGTATGCGCTGATTTGGATACAGTTGCACTGTTGCTGGTAAATGGCTTTTGTGTTGTTTTGTTTCCAGACGTTGGCGCAATCGGTTTTGAGGTCAGAACACCGGATAAACGGGGGACTTCAGCGCCGGAAGTGGAAAACACCGTAAAGGGGGCTAAGGATGCCTTTGTGGAAACGATCCGCTCCAATACCAGTTATATTCGGCGTCATTTACGCAGTCCTGATTTACGACTGTATGAAACCCAGGTGGGAAAACGTAGTCTGACAAATGTGAGCATAATTTGGCTGGAAGGAATCACCAATCCTCAACTGGTGGAACGAATGAAGGATAGAATTGCCCAAATTGATATTGACGGTATGATATCTCCGTCATCTGTTGAAGAATATGTAACAGGTTCGAGAACAACGGCTTTCCCATTGATACAGTACACAGAACGTTCTGACAGATTCTGCCAGGGAATATTGGATGGTAGAGTAGGTTTGCTTGTGGACGGATTGCCGGTGGGATATTTGGCACCTGCGGATCTGATGTATTTGATGGATAGTCCCGAGGACCGTGGCCGGGATTATATTGGTGCATCTGCTATACGAATATTGCGGTATTTGGCATTGTTTGCAAGTTTGCTACTTCCGGGAATCTATATTGCGCTGGCAGCATACCACCAAGCAGTAATGCCGTTGCCTCTGCTAAAATCCATTATTGAAAGCAAGCAGGCAGTGCCGTTTACCACGATGTCAGAGGTGCTAGGATTGTTGATCGCGTTTGAACTTCTGCAGGAATCCGGTATCCATCTTCCTCAGGCAATCGGCCAGTCTGTGTCAGTCATTGGTGGCATTGTGGTAGGTACTGCAGCGGTGGAAGCGGGTATTATTTCTCCGGTGGCACTGATTGCGGTGTCGATTGCGGGTGTGTGCGGTTTTGTGCTACCGAATCGAGACTTAGCAAATGCCATACGGGTATGGCGATTCTTTATAGCAGTCTTATCAGCACTGGCAGGTTTGTATGGAACACTGGCAGGCATACTGATTCTGCTGATTCACCTTTCGGGATTAAAGAGCCTTGGGGTTTGCTATTTGGATCATACCGGCCATATCTTACGCAAGCGGTTGAAGAAAGAGGTGTATCGAACTGCAAAACTTAATCCGCAGGATAGGAGAAATCAAAAATGAAAACGATCAGGATACTTGCCTATACTTTGATTCTGGGTGCGTTATTTTTTGTTCCGTTTGACCGTATTGAAATTGCTGATTTGGAACCTATTCAGGCAGTGTGGCTTCATCAAGATGGGGAAGGAATAACCTTAAAAACAGATACGGAAGATATAGGCAAGGGCGCTACAGTACAAGAAGCACTGGTTAATATGAAACAAAACAGTTCTGGCATTATTTATTTGGACACAGCGCAATATCTACTCGTCTCCCAATCAGCCCAACAACAAATCGCTGACATGCAGCCATATATAAAAGGCTCAGCATTGGTGTGCATATGGAATGGGCAGGGAGATATGAGTGAAGTGGTAAAGTATGCCGATTCTCACAAGGTCGGAGTGAAATTGAAAAATTGGAAACCGGACAGTGAATTGCCGGAATTACCCTATTTTATAAAAAAAGAATAGGTGCAACATCTGGTATTTTGGTGGAGAAACTCGAAACAAAAAGAAAATTGTAAAAATACGAAAAAACTTCTTGACAAAGGAAATATGCTGTGTTAGAATAATCAGGCTCACGCGAGAGCGGGGGGCGGATGTACCTTGTAAATTGAATAACGCAAAGACGAACAAGTAACACCTTGGACAATTAAAGTTTAATGGAATTGTTTAAGCGTTTTAGAACGAAAAACAGCCAACGAAAATTCTTGAGTAAAATTTGCTAGACAAATTTATCAAACAATGATTTGAGGCGCCTATGGTGCTTTAGATACAATTTTTTGAGAGTTTGATCCTGGCTCAGGACGAACGCTGGCGGCGTGCCTAACACATGCAAGTCGAACGAGAATCACTTGAACAGCGGCTTCGGCCAACGGGATGGTGAGGAAAGTGGCGAACGGGTGAGTAACGCGTGAGAAACCTGCCTTTCAGTGGGGGGACAACAGTTGGAAACGACTGCTAATACCGCATAATGTATTTTAGGGGCATCCCTTTAATACCAAAGCTTTATGTGCTGAAAGATGGTCTCGCGTCTGATTAGCTAGTTGGCGGGGTAACGGCCCACCAAGGCGACGATCAGTAGCCGGTCTGAGAGGATGAACGGCCACATTGGGACTGAGATACGGCCCAGACTCCTACGGGAGGCAGCAGTGGGGAATATTGGGCAATGGGGGAAACCCTGACCCAGCAACGCCGCGTGAAG
>JAZSRS010000168.1:0-2900 GCA_045538595.1 Faecousia sp.
GGGCGCCCATATTTCCGGCGCCGGTACCGATACCGTGAAGATCACAGGCGTGGAAAGTCTTGCCGGCGGTACTTATGCCATTATTCCCGACCAGATCGAGGCCGGTACATACTTAGCAGCGGTGGCTGCCACCGGCGGCAATGTGCTGGTGCAAAATGTGATTCCCAAGCATATGGACTGCATTACCTCCAAGTTGCAGGAAATGGGCGTACGATTTGATTATTATGATGATGCCATTCGGGTCATCTCCGACGGCAGACTTCGCCATACCACGGTCAAGACCAGACCCTATCCCGGTTTCCCCACGGATATGCAGTCTCAGGTGTGCGTGTGTATGAGCATCGCAGAGGGTACTAGCCGGTTGACGGAGAGCGTGTATGAGACCCGGTTCTTCGGTTACTGCACCGAACTGGCCAGCATGGGCGCGGATATTCTCATCAGCGGCAAGACTGCCATTATCAGCGGACGGGAACACTTAACCGGCGCGGTGGTAGGCGCCCACGATTTGCGAGCCGGCGCAGCGCTGGTAATTGCCGGTCTTGTGGCCGAGGGTACTACCGAGGTGCATAACATCCACTTTATCGAGCGGGGATATGAGCGGCTGGTGGAGAAGATGAATTCCCTTGGCGCAGACATCAGAAGACTGACTGATTAAAGTAAACGGGTGCGAAAGCACCCGTTTTTTTATGCAGCAAAGCTGAGAAAGATGAGGAATGAAACAGGAAAATGAATTCTGCCAATTGATGATGAAGTAGGTCGATCATACTTTCTCACCGGCGAGAAAGTATGCAAAGAGCCGCCGGGAAACGTTTCGTAGGTTTCCCGGACCTTTCCCACGACCAAAGGGGGGAAGTGGCACGAACCTTTACCGCAGGATACATTTCCTGCACTTCCCCCCGTTTGGAATCCCCCAGTTACCTAAGCAGTAACGGATTGGCGGCGGGGGATACCTAAGGGGGAGCGATGGGAGCGCCGCCGGTGGCGGAGTAAGCGACCTGAGCGAGTGGCCGTGGTCGGCAGATGACGCAGCCGCTTCGTCGGCAAGGAATATGCCGGGTACCACAACAGGAAATCTATTGGCTCGTAGCGCCCCTTAGGCCGGTTCTTTGGGTACTTTCTTATCGGCATAAGAAAGTACCGCCCCCGGCAGGGATTTTGCCAATTGGTGATGATCACTCTCTTGTAATGCTTCCGGTAAACGCAATCCCCCGAGGGATTTCCCTCGGGGGTTGTAATTTAGGAATTACTCCTGATTGGCGGCCATTTCGTTCAGCGCGTCCTTGCGGCTGAAGTTGGCGCGGCCCTTCTCGTCGAAGCCCATGAACTTCACCCAAGTCATATCGCCCAGGTTCAGCACGTCTTCTACCTTTTCCACACGGCGGTTTTCCAACTTAGAGATGTGCACCATGCCGTCGTGGCCGGGAGCGATCTCTACGAATGCGCCGATGGGCAGGATGCGGACAACCTTGCCGTAGTACAGTTTGCCAACTTCGGGTACGAAGCAGATGTCGTCCACCATCTTCTTGGCGGCGTAGGCAGCAGCGGAGTCCACAGCAGAGATAAATACGGAGCCATCGTCGTCGATGTCCACCTTGGCGCCGGTGTCAGCGCAGATCTTCTGAATGGTCTTGCCGCCGGAGCCGATGACCTCGCGGATCTTGTCCACAGGGATCTTAAGAGACAGCATCTTGGGAGCGTACTCGGAAACTTCAGCCCGAGGTTCGGGGATGCAGGGAATCATGACTTCTTCCAGAATGGTGAGTCTTGCGGTGCGGCAGCGTTCCAGCGCGTCAGCAATGATCTCCATAGTCAGACCCTTGTTCTTCAGGTCCATCTGAATGGCGGTGATAGCTTCGGTAGTACCGGCAACCTTGAAGTCCATTTCGCCGTGGAAGTCTTCCACGCCTTGAATGTCGGTGAAGGTTCTCCATTCACCGGTTTCCTGATCGGAGATCAGACCGCAGGAGATACCGGCAACAGGTCTCTTGATGGGTACACCTGCGTCCATCAGAGCCAGAGTAGAGCCGCAGATAGAGCCCTGAGAGGTAGAGCCGTTGGAGGACAGAACCTCGCTCACCACGCGGATGGCGTAGGGGAACTCTTCCACAGAGGGGATCACAGGGAGCAATGCCTTTTCGGCCAGCGCGCCGTGGCCAATTTCACGACGGGAGGTGGAACGGGCGGCTCTTGCTTCGCCGGTGGAGTAGGCGGGGAAGTTGTAGTGGTGGATATACCGACGGGTTTCTTCGGGGTAGATGGTGTCCAGTTTCTGGGCAGCAGATAGGGTGTTCAGGGTGCAGATGGACAGAACTTGCGTCTGGCCACGGGAGAACAGGCCACTGCCGTGTACACGGGGCAGCAGACCCACTTCAGCGCCAAGAGGACGAATGTCGTCCATGCCACGGCCGTGCACACGCTTGCCGGCCAGCAGCCACTTCTTAACGACTTTCTTCTGCATCTTGTACAGGCAAACTTCGATATGCTCCTCAAAGTCCTCGTACTTTTCTGCGAACTTGTCAGCAAAGTCCAGACGGGCAGCAGTCAGGCGCTCCTCACGAACATTCTTGTCGTCGGTGTCCAGAGCGTACTCAATCTGATTCAGACCATAGGCGATCAGATCGTCCAGCAGGTCGTGGTTGACGGCTGCCTTCTCGAAGGTGAACTTGGACTTGCCGATCTCAGCGACGATGCCGTTGATGAACTTGACAACCTCCATGTTGGTCTCATGGGCCATACGGATGGCTTCCAGGACCACGGCTTCGGGTGCCTCGTTGGCCTCGGTCACGATCATGACCACCTTCTCGAAGGTGGAGGCGATGCACACGAAGCAGTCGGCAGCCTCTCGCTCGTCAGCGGAGGGGTTGACCACATAACGGCCGCCCACGTGGGCAACGTTGGTG
>JAZSRS010000163.1:0-3812 GCA_045538595.1 Faecousia sp.
GTTGGCGCCATCGGCACTGCCCTGGGCAATATGGTTGGCTCACTCACCGTTGGCAAGAAGAAATATGCCGATGTAGAGGCTGAAATCATTGCTTTGAAAGCAAAGTGCGACGCCCTGCAAACCGAACTTCTGAATCAGGTAGAGGCTGACGAAATCAACTTCCTGCCCCTGGCCAAGGCCTACGGTATTCCCAAGGACGATCCCACCCGGGACGCCGTGATGGAAGAGGCTACCATCATCGCCTGCTCCACCCCTATGAAGATTATGGAACTGTGCTGCGAAGCAATCGAGTACATCGCTGTGTTTGCCGCCAAGGGCAGCCGTCTGGCTGTTTCTGACGCAGGCTGCGGCGCAGTGTGCTGCAAAGCCGCTCTGCAGGCTGCCAGCCTGAACGTGTTCATCAACACCAAGACCTTGAAAAATCGGGAGGTCGCTGAGGAAATGAACGCCAAGGCAAACGGTATGCTTGACAAATACGGTGCAATGGCTGACGCCATCTTCAACGAAGTAAAGGCCGGTTTCGGTCAGTAAAATTTATAGTTTTTATCTATAAATAAACCCTGAAAAGATTATTGATTTATCCCATCTTTTTTGTAATAATGAACCCCAGTGAATCACTTACATAATTAAGGAGAAATACATATGGCAAAGCAACTTCTGGGCAAGGAAGTCAACGAAGCGCTGGTCGCCAATCTGCTGGCCCGTACCGCTGCCCTCCGGGAAAAAGGCATTGCTCCCACTTTGGGCATTATCCGCGTAGGCGCCCGTCCCGACGATCTGAGTTATGAAAAAGGCGCTATTAAGAAGGGCGAGACCGTTGGCGTGGATGTAAAGGTTTTCGAACTGGCTGAAGACGCTTCCCGCGAGGATGTACTGGCCGTCATCGACCAGGTGAACGCAGACAACACCGTGCACGGCGTTCTGATGTTCCAGCCTTTCCCCGCGCATCTGCGTCCTTATCAAAGAGAGATCTGCAACCGTCTGGATCCCCGCAAGGATATGGACTGCCTGACTGACCTCAGCAGCGCAGGCGTGTATCAGGGCAGGGATGATTTGGGCTACGCCCCCTGCACTCCCTCTGTCTGTATGGAAATTTTGGACTACTACGGCATCGACTGCAAGGGTAAGAACGCCGTGGTTATTGGCCGTTCTCTGGTCGTTGGCAAACCTGCCGCTATGATGCTCATTGGCAAGAACGCCACCGTTACCGTGTGCCACACCAAGACTGTAGACACCGCTGCGATCTGCCGCGAAGCCGACATCATCATCTCCGCTGCCGGCGTGCTGGGCAGCCTGACCAAGGACTATGTCCGCCCCGGTCAGATCGTGGTGGATGTTTCTATGAACTGGAATCCTGAGAAGATCACTTCCAAGGGCAAGGGCGGCATGTCCGGCGATGCCGTTTACGAAGAGGTTGAGCCTTTTGTTGAGGCCATCACCCCCGTACCCGGCGGCGTAGGCGCCGTAACCACCACCGTGCTGATGAAGCACGTGGTCGAAGCCGCTGAAAAGAACTAAATCTATATGCAAAAGGCACGGACGGTACGCCCGTTCGTGCCTTTTCAATTTTCAAAAAAGAGGGATTGAAGATGAAGAAGATCAATAACCTGTCAGAAGGCAATTTCCTGCGATTGTTTTTCGCATTTATGAGTGTCTGTTTTATGATCGGCGCAGCCTTTATGCCCGATGTGGAGCAGGTATATAGCGGCTTGTGGAACATTATGTCCCGGCCCTGTAAGATCTCTACCAATTACTTTTCTTTGGGCGGCTATGCAGCCACCTTTATGAACATGGGTCTGGTGGGTCTGTTCTGTACGCTCCTGTGCTGCCTGCCCGGCAGTAAGCCCAATCAGGTGACCACCCTTGGCGTGCTGCTGACTGTAGGTTTTGCCTCCTGGGGTATGAATGTGCTGAATATGCTCCCCACCATGCTGGGCGTCTGCCTGTATGCCGCTGTGAAGAAGGAAAAATTGGGCGCTATGTCCAACGCCATGCTCTACTCCACCGGTATTGCGCCCCTGATCTCTGACCTTCTGTTCCGGTATCCCGGCGTAGAATATGTGGGCTTCAACTGGCTGGGCTTTGGTCTTGCTCTGTTTGTGGGCCTGATCATCGGCTTCTTCCTGCCTGCAGGTTTGGGTCATGCCCCCAATATCCACAAGGGTTATGACCATTATTCCGCCGCCGTTCCCATCGGTATGACCGCATTTTTCCTGCGCACTGTTCTGTACAATGTGATGCTGGGCTGGAAGATCGGCGATTTGGGCAAACTCTCCACTATGGCCGCTTTGGACATCGCTTCCTGGGAAAACACCAACATTTTCTGCTTTGTGGTGTTCGGTCTGTGCATTGTGATGGCCCTGCTGATGGGCTGCAAGCCCAAGGATTACTGGGCGCTGCTGAAAGACCCCGGCCACGGCGTCTGCTTTACTGCCAACTACGGCTACGCCCCCTTCCTGATGAATGTAGGCCTGTTCGGTCTGATGATCGTGGGTTACTTCAATTTGGCCGGCGCTATCGACGGCAGAAACGTGTGGACCGGTATGACTTTCGGCATCGTATTCTGTATGCTGGCCACCTGTAACTCCGGCAGCCATCCCGGCAATGTATGGCCCATTATGGCCGGTTATATGATCACATCCTTCCTGTTCGGCTGGATCTTCAAACTGCTGGGCGGCGACGCCTACGGCCTGACCATCGGCAACCAGACAGTGCTGATCGGCCTGTGCTACGCCAATGGCCTATCCCCTGTCTCCGGCAAATACGGTTTCGGCTATGGCATTTTGGCCGGCGGTCTACACTACCTGCTGGTATCCGCAGTTCCCGATATGCACGGCGGCTTCTGCCTGTATAACGGTGGCTTTACCGCAGCGCTCATCTGCCTGATGCTTGTTCCCCAACTGGAAAAGTTCTGCAAAACCAAGGAAGAGCGCCGCCTTGTAAAGGCTGCAAAATAACATAGAAAGCAAAAGGACGCCCCGCTTCCAAAAAAGCGGGGCGTCTGTTTTTGATTAGTCAGCCACGTAGGGCAGCAGAGCGATCTGACGGGCGCGCTTGATAGCGGTGGTCAGGGCACGCTGATGGGCTGCGCAAGTGCCGGTAGTACGACGGGGCAGAATCTTGCCACGCTCGGACAGGTAACGGCGGAGTTTTGCGGTATCCTTGTAATCAATAGCGTTCACCTTGTCAACGCAGAAAGCACATACTTTCTTGCGCTTACGGGGACGCATGACCTGTTCGTTAGCCATGAGTAAATCCTCCTTTGTAAGCATTTGTGAAAAAGTTCAGAGAGAAATCAGAAGGGTAACTGAGCATCGTCGTCATCCAGCATCGCGAAATCGGATGCGGGAGCGGCAGGCGCGGTGTAGCCGCCGAAGTTATCGGCGGGCGCAGCAAAGTTGCCGCCGTCGCCATCCCGTCTGCTGTCGCCGAAGTAGACATTGTCTGCTACGACTTCTGCAGTACGGCGCTTGTTGCCGTCCTTATCGGTCCAACTGCGGATCTGCAGCCGACCGGACACCACTGCCATGCGGCCCTTGGTGAAATACTTGGAGACGAACTCTCCGGTCTGACGCCATGCCACGCAGTCAATGAAATCGGTTTCCCGTTCGCCGCCATCCCGGGGGGAATAATCGCGATCCACAGCCAGGCTGAAGGACGCTACGGCGACGCCGCTGCCGGTACGGCGCAGCCCGGGGTCACGGGTCAGGCGACCCATGATAGTGATGTGGTTGAGCATAGATTACTCCTCCACAGCGATGACCAGGCAGCGCAGGATGCCGTCAGTGATCTTCATGACACGCTCCAGCTCT
>JAZSRS010000051.1:0-16662 GCA_045538595.1 Faecousia sp.
AGCAGCAGACTGGAGGATCCGCAGGTCGGTAATGTGGCTTTGGGCGGTGGTACGCTCAGCATCCAAGGCAACCTTATCGCTGCGGATGGTATTCATTTTATCGGTAATATCTGCAACAGCAGTTTCCGCTTCGGTCTGAGAGCCTTCCAGGGATTTCAAGCCCACCCGCGTTTCTTCCAGCTGGGTGCGATAGATTCGGACCTCTGCCTGGATGGCAGAGCGCTGCTCCTTATCCTGGTGATTTCGCTCTTTCAGCGCATCCCGCTCCCGCTGAGCTGCAGCAATGGCATCGGTCACAGCCTGGAGCCAAATCTCATGCTGCTTTTCCCTGCCTTCCAGGGTCAGTACCTGCTTTTCGGCTTCTGCCAACTGCTCCCGGGCCGTATTCAGCTGGAACTCCACCTGGTCCGCCGCACGCCGGGCTTCCTGGTACTGGCTTTCTGCGGTGTGCAGTTTCTCTCCCAGTTTCTTTTCCTGGGCTGTAAGCTTTTCCAGTTCGTTGGCTCGGCTCAGAATACCGGCATCCTTGCTCACAGAACCGCCGGTCATGGAGCCGCCGGGATTCATCACCTGACCGTCCAATGTAACGATCTTGAAACGGCTAGAATACTGCTTAGCCATAGCGATGGCAGAGTCCATATCCTGCACCACAACGATCCTGCCCAGCAGGTAATCCATAACGCCCCGGTAGCCGGATTCAAACTTCACCAGTTGGGAGGCGATGCCGATATAGCCCCGACATTTCTCTAAGCCGGTCTCCTGCAAGGGTTTTCCGTGGGTAGCAGAAATGGGCCACACGGTGGTACGGCCTCCATTGGTGCGCTTCAGATAATTCAGAATGGCCTTGCCATCCTGTTCACTATCTACAACGATCTGCTGCAAGGCGCCGCCTAAAGCGATCTCGATGGCTACGGTATATTGATCTTCGGTACGGATCAGTTGGGATACAGGGCCGTGGACATTCCGCAATACGCCCCGTTTTGCTTCCTGCATCACCGACCGGACAGATTTCTGGTAACCCTCAAAATCCTGCTCCATGGCCCGGAACACCTTTGCCTTATTGGCGATCACATCCAACTGATTATGGAGTTTCTGTACCTTCTCTGCCAGTTCATCCCGCCGCTTTGCCCGGGACTGCTGGCGCAAGGTATAGCCGGCAATACTGTTTTTATTGGCAGTAACCTCTTCCTGCGCCTGCTGCAAAGCCTTTCGGCTCTGGGACAGTTTATCTTCCGCATCCTGTTCCCGTTCCCGGCCGGACTGTAGATCTTCTTTAATTTGATTGATTCGCAGAACGCTTTCTGCCATATTGGCTTCCAGCATCTTGGTATCTGCCTCTTTTGCTGACAGGTCACCGATCAGACTTACTTCCCGGGTGCGCAGTTCCATAAACTGCCGGGTAAGGCCCTGGGCTTCAGCGGTCATCGCCATCAGTTGTTTCTGTAATGTAGATAGTTGCTCAGCCTTTTCCGTCAGTACGGCGTCGATCTCACCGATGCGGGCATTGGCCTGTTCCAACTGGACAGTAATGCCGCTGCTGCGAGTCTCCTGCCCTTGCAGATCCTCTTTATTGCGGTGGATATTCTCTTCATTATGCTCTATAGTACTGCGGAGAATAGCGATCTGTCCATCGATCTGCTGGCGCATTCCCTCCAGCATGGTGGTCTGCTCCCGCAGGGTGTCCACTGTGCCATTCTGCTGACGGAGTTGCGTACCCATCTGCTCGGTAGACTGGTACAGTTTCTCCAATTCCTCGTGGGCCTGCTGCAGAACGAAGGATGCAGAGGCATAATCTTCCTCCGCTTTTTTAGCCTCGGCAGACAGTTTCTCCAACTTGTCCATCCACACTGCCACCTCTATGCCCTGCAGTTCTTCCCGCAGCGCTAGATACTTGGTGGCTTTCTCAGACTGAATGCGCAAGGGCTCCAACTGCAGTTCCAGTTCCGAGACCTTATCGCCGATACGCATTAAATTATCTTCCGTGTGGGCCAGTTTCCGCTCGGTCTCTTCCTTGCGGTGGCGATACTTGGAGATACCGGCTGCTTCCTCGAAGATCTCTCTGCGGTCTGCGCTCTTCAAAGACAAAATTTCGTCAATACGACCCTGGCCGATATTGGAATAACCCTCTCTGCCAAGACCCGTGTCCATAAACAGTTCGTTAATGTCCCGCAGTCTTGCAGTCTGCTTGTTGATATAGTATTCGCTATCGCCACTGCGATAATACCGGCGGGTAATCATCACCTCGTCAGAATCGTAGGGCAACGCTCTATCCGTATTATCTAAGGTAAGGGTTGCCTCAGCAAATCCCACGGGAGAGCGTTTCTGGGTGCCGCCAAAGATCACATCTTCCATCTTGGCGCCCCGGAGGGTCTTGGAACTCTGCTCGCCCATGACCCACAAAATAGCGTCGGAAATATTGGATTTACCGGAGCCGTTGGGTCCTACGATGGCGGTGATGTCGTCGCCAAAACGAATGAGGGTCTTATCGGGGAAAGACTTAAAACCCTGCACTTCCAAACTTTTTAGATACACTACAAAAACCCCTTGTCAAATAGTTAAAATAATTCAGTTTATTATACTTGAAAATGCCAAAAATTGCAAGGCTTTCTTTCCGGTTTGATAGGGCGATTTCAAGGGAAATCTGTATTTTTTTGTTGCCAAGGTCTGTCGCTTTTGATATAATATTCTCGTTATGGAAAAAAAGACTCGTTTTTATGTCAGTCCTAAAAACGGATTGACCTGGCTGACAGCCATTTGCATGGTTTGCTCGGCAGTGGCCCGCGTTACGGTAGTCGGTGTGAAGGGAGCCGATGTGTGGAGCCAAATTCTTCTGTCAATGGTAGCGGCATTGCTGTATGGCGTCATTTGTTTGCTCTCCGGTAAGGAGCGCTTTTATCTCACCGCAATTCCTGTCTGGATGTTCAGCATCTATTACACCTTTGTATTCTTTGGATATAATTTTGGCAAATTCGACACAATGATCGGCGGTCTCTTTGCAGTAGCGCTGCTGTTTTCCGCCGTGCTTTATACCCAGGTATCCTCCGGCAAAGTTGCAGCAACTTATCTGATCTTCCCCATCGCAGTATTTCCCCTTGCTGTGCTGTTGTACTTAAATCGGGTTACCTTCTTTGTGTGGGACAAAGATCTTCTGCGTTGGATCCTGCCTGACGCCCTGATTGCTTTGGGTCTGGTGCTGGTAGTCTTCGCCATTCGTATCCACCCCACCAGCGAGTATCACCCCACTTGGGGAGACCGGATCGACGGCCGGCGCATCCGCACAGAGCCGCCTATGAATCAGGTATCCCCCTATCTGATGTGGACCCGGTGCGGCGCGATGAATCTGTTTGAGGAATCCTTCGAGATCACCAATATAGAGCGGTACATCCGTCAAAAGCGGCGGGAAGGTTTGACCTCCTTCGGTCTAATGCATGTTTTACTGGCTACCTATTGCCGGACGCTATGCAAATACCCTGCCCTCAACCGGTTTATTGCAGGACAGAAGATTTATTCCCGGGGTAACGATGTTCAGTTCTGTCTGACAGTCAAAAAAGAGATGACTTCTACCTCTCCCGAAACGGTTATCAAAGTACATCTCTCCCCCACAGATACCGCCGAGGATGTTTACAACAAACTAAACATAGAGGTTGAGAAGGTCAAGAATTCTCCTTTGGATTCCAGTTTTGACAATCTGGCCCACGCCTTTATGCTCATTCCTGGACTGTTTTTGAAATTCACCGTATGGGTACTGCGGGTTTTGGATTACTTGGGTCTGCTGCCGAAGTTCCTGCTGGAACTGAGTCCCTTCCACGGCAGCGTGTTCTTCACCTCCATGGGCAGTTTGGGTATTCCCCCCATCTATCACCATCTTTACGATTTTGGCAATCTGCCTGTCTTCTGTTCCTTTGGCTGCAAACGCCGGGCGTTGGAACTGCAGGAGGACGGCTCTGTGGTGCAGAGAAAGTATCTGGATTTCAAGTTCAGTATGGATGAGCGGATCGCAGACGGCTTCTACTATGCAGCATTCTTCAAGCACTTTAAGCGGATACTACATCACCCTGAGCAGTTGGATATCCCGCCTGAAGAAGTGCAGAAAGACATTGACTGATTATGAAAAAAGAAATTTTATCCCAAATGATTACAGAGTGTCCTTGGCGGGACACTCTGTATTGGTATGATGCCTTAGATTCCACCAATACCAAGGCCAAGGAACTGGCAAGAGAAGGCGCTCCCCACGGCACGGTATTGATTGCCGGGCAGCAAAGCGGCGGTCGCGGTCGAATGGGGCGTTCCTTTGTCTCCTCCGCAGGCGGAATGTACCTGTCAGTAATTTTGCGACCCAATTGCACTCCCGACAAGATCATGCATCTAACTTGCGCTGTGGCGGTGGCCGGTTGCCGTGCTGTCAAATCTGTCTGCAGTATTCACCCGGATATCAAATGGACCAACGATCTTGTGTATGAAAAGAAAAAACTGGGCGGTATCCTGACGGAACTGGGATTTGACGACCTTGGACAGGTTAACTATGCGATAATTGGGATCGGTCTCAACTGTCAGCAGAAGATAAACGAGTTCCCTTCGGATGTGCAAGAAATTGCCACATCTCTTGCAGAGATAACAGGTGCTCCCTGCCCCCCTGCCAAACTGGCTGCCGCCTGTGTAGAAGAACTGTACCGTATGGATCAAATGCTCTTATCCGGCAAAAACGCCATTATGGAGTCCTACCGCCGCCACTGCATTACCTTAGGCAAGGAGATACAAGTGATCAGCGGAGAAACCAGTCGCTGTGGCAAGGCGCTGGATGTGGACGAGAACGGCGGCCTTTGGGTGGAATTTACAGATGGAACTCACCAGACCGTTACCTCCGGAGAAGTGAGTGTACGGGGCATGTACGGATATTTATAAATTTTTATTGCTTTTTTCTTATTCATTGGTTATACTAGGTATAGAACAGTCTTGAACGGAGGTTATAGATATGAAAACTGCTCTGAAAATTATTGCTGTGCTGGTCGCTATTGCCGGTGTTGTGTATATCGCTGCTACCTATGGCGATCGAATCGTTTCCTGGGCAAAGAGAATGATGAGTAATCTCTGCTGGGAAGATTGCTGCTGCGATGATGCCGTTGAGGCATATGACGCTGATTTCGCAGGCTGATAAACAGATATAAACGGGTGAGCCTAAGCCGGCTCACCCGTTTATTTTTATATTCTTACATCTGGAAAATACTCTTTCACAAAGTCCACATTTTCCACGCAAAAGGATCTTCCGTTCAGGTATTCCAGGCATCCTGCATCGGTGGTGAACTGGAAAGTCAGTTTATAGGAGTACAGCGCCTGATAGGTGCGGTCAAACCGCTTGTCCAGTTTGCCGTATTTGCCGTCTCCCAAAAGCGGGTGGCCGGCGTGGGCAAATTGGGCGCGGATCTGGTGGGTTCTACCGGTAATCAGTTCGCATTCCACCAAAGACAGGCCTCCCCTGCTTTCTAACACCTGATAGTTGGTGCGGCAGGATTTGGATCCCGGCTGAGGCGTATCGGTCACAAACACCCGATTTTTCTTGGCGTCCTTAAACAGATAACCCGTCAGACTGCCTTTGGCCGGCTTGGGTGTTCCCTCCACCACTGCCAAGTACCGCTTGTCCAGTTCTCTGTCTTTGATCTTTTGATTTAATATCCGCAAAGTCTCTGCGTTTTTTGCTGCAATGACAATGCCGCCGGTATTCCGGTCGATTCGGTTGCACAGGGCCGGGGCAAAACTATTTTCTCCTCGGGGGCTCCACTCCCGTTTTTGATAAAGGTAGGCCTGAATATGGTCGATCAGTGTCCGGCCGTACTCCGCACCGTCGTGGGGGTGGACTGCAAGGCCCGGCCGCTTATCTGCCAGCAGAATATTCTCATCCTCATAGACAACGGTAAGTTTCGGGGTTGCCACGGTCAGGTAAGCATTGTCCTCCCGGGGTTTTTCAAAGAACTCGTCGTTGATATACAGTTGCAGTATATCCCCCGCAGTCAACCGGGTATCCCGTTCCGCCCGGGCGCCGTTGAGTTTGATCCGTTTGATGCGGATATATTTTTGCGCCAAGGACGCCGGCAACAACGGCACTGCTTTGCTTAAAAAACGGTCCAGCCGCTGGCCGCTATCATTAGCACCCACAGTAAATTCTTTCATTGGCTGCTCCAATAATTAAAAATTATTCTGCATAAAATGGCTGTCAATCCGCTCTGTAAACTCCTTGGCAGGGTTGTAGCCGATCTTCCGCTGGCGGTTATTCATTGCCGCCACCTCCAAAATCACTGCCAGGTTTCGTCCGGGAGTGATGGGAATGGTATTCATAGGCACTTGGACGCCTAAAATTTCCATATATTGCTCTTCCAATCCCACCCGGTCATAAACCTCATGTTCCCGCCAGGGTACGATGTTCACCACCAAGTCGATCTCATTTTCCGACTTGACAGCGCCCATACCGAACAGTTTTGCCACATTCACGATACCGATACCACGCAATTCCACATAATTGCGAATCAGCGCGGGAGCGTTGCCCACCAGTCTGCTGCCGGATACCTTACGGATCTCCACAGCGTCATCAGCGATCAGCCGGTGGCCGCGCTTCAACAGTTCCACGGCGGCCTCGCTTTTACCCATACCACTCTCACCCAGTAGCAGGATGCCCTCGCCGTATACCTCGATCAGCACGCCGTGGCGGGTGATTCTGGTGGCAAGTTCGGCAGACAGGTAAGCAATAATGGCCGAGACGATATTGCTGGTGGTTTCGTGGCAGCGCAGAATGGTGACGTCGTGTTTCTTGGCCAGTTCCAAACATACCGGATCTAAGGAATTATACCGGGTAACCAAGAGTGCGGGGAATTTATAGGCATAGTACCGATCCAAGGTCATAAGCCGCTCGGTCTCGGGGAGTTTTTGCAGGTAACTGATCTCCACATTGCCCATAACTTGCAAACGCATGGGCTCAAAATGGTCAAAATACCCCGCCAGTTGCAGACCGGGTCTTGCCACATCCGCAACAGTCAGTTGAATAGATTCATAGTCAGAGGCCTGATAGGCCACCTCCAATTCGAACTCTTTGACCAGCGTGGTCAGGGGTACACTATACACATTAAACATTGATAACGCTCCCTTTTCTGTCTCGTATCTGGAAATATTATAACTGTCCCGGGGCAGAATAGCAACAATATTTTGAAAAACGAAAAAAAATGCAAAAAAACACTTGCATTTTGTGAGAAACTCTGTTATCATATCTAAGCGCCTGTTCGGGCGCATTACAATGATTGATTATGCAGATAGGAGGTGCAGTAGAATGGCGAAGTGTGATTATTGTGGCAAGGGCGTTACCTTTGGTATTAAGGTTTCCCACTCCCACAGACGTTCCAATCGGACCTGGAAGCCCAATGTAAAGCGGGTCAAGGCCATTGTCAACGGTACTCCGTGCCATGTGTACGCTTGTACCAGATGCCTCCGTTCCAACAAGGTTGAACGGGCTGTCTAATTTCCCTGCATTTGATAACGGCATTGCATGACGCAATGCCGTTTCTTATTTGTGTTAAAAGTCCGGCGTACTCTTCTGAGTACGCCGGGTTCTGTTTATTTGGTATAGCCCATATGGATCCAGCCGGAGGAAATTCTTCCCCAAGTGCCGTCGGAAACTGTCTTGGTTTCCAAAACCTGCACCTTAGCGCCATAGTAGAGGTAACCTACAATGGTATTGGATGTGCCGGGGCCTTTCCGGACACGCAGACAATCTGCAATAATGGTCTTACTCACCGGTTGGGTGACAGTATTGCCGGAACTGGTCTTATCCAGGATCACATAGTCCAGACTGATCCAGCCGCTGGAGATCTTACCCCATACCACGCCGCCAACAGTCTTCTGCTCCAGAATGGTAACCTTCTCTTTGGGTTTCAGGTAACCGGCAACTGCGTAGGATGTGCCGGGGCCGGAACGAATCCGCAGCCATTCCTGTACATTGACTGTACCGGTAACGGCGGTGGGTTTTTGCTCCGGTGCGGGAGTAGTGGTATTGGAAGAGCCACCACTGCTGCTACTGGTATTCAGCTGAACATAGTTCAGGCAGATCCAACCCTTGGAAATCTTACCCCATTCCAAAGAGCCGCCGGACTTTTTCTCAGTAACCGTCACGGCTGTTCCTTGGGTCAGGTATCCCAGGATAGAGTAATTGGTGCCGGGGCCGCTACGGATCAGCAGTTCATCGGCAATGACCTTGCCTGTCCAACTGGTAGGAGCAGTATTATTACTGCTGCCGCCGGAGTTGGAACTGCTGCTGTCCAAAATCACATAATCCATACTGATCCAGCCGTTTTCGATCTTGCCCCACTTTTGGGCGCCGACGGTAGACTGTTCCAGAATTTCTACTTTCTGCTTGGGTTTCAGGTATCCTACGATGGAGTAGGAAGTGCCGGGGCCGCTGCGAACACGGAGCCATTCCTGCACATTGATGGTGCCGGTCACCTTGGGTTTCTCCGGCTCTGTTACGGGAGGCTCTGTGACCGGAGGTTCCGTCACAGGAGGTTCTGTGACCGGAGGTTCTGTAACAGGAGGCACGGTGGTCTCCGGGGGAATTGTCTCTGTCGGTTCTGTAGGATCGGTCACTTCCGGTGTATTGTCCGGCTGCTGACCATTCACCACAGCATCGTAATCGGTATACTGCAAGGCGATCCAACCGCCGTCAAACTTGCCCCAGGTATATCCAGTGCCGGTGGCGGTCTCTGTGATCACCAGTTTCTGACCCTTGGTGGCAACGCCCACCCGGGTATAGTTGGTACCGGGGCCTTCCCGCAAGTTTACATCCGTACCGGTAACCGTTACGGTAACAGGGTTTTCATTGGTTGCACCGTTATCCGGCGGAGTGTTGCCCTGGCCATCCGTCCACTGGGCATACAGGGTCTTGCCCTTAGTGGAAGCATCCAAAACCGTTACCTTTGTGCCGCCGGTCTTTGCGGTAAACCAGCCTTGGAATGTAAAGCCGGCATAAGTGGGTACCGGGAACGGCGCTGCAGTCAAATCGGAATCGTAGCCTTGGCTGCGGGGACTGGTGGTACCGCCATTGGCATCGTAAAGCACATAGCAATAGTTATCCGGCGGGGTCTGGCTATATACATTGTTTAAGTACATATTGGCTTCGCTGAGTCTGCGCCGCAGCAGGAAACTTCTGATCTGATTACCGGCGCTGCACCACAGGGCAAATGCTCGGATCAGGTCATTACCGGTAGCGCCCTTGGCAATGGCGTTGTGGAATGTACCGGAGGCATCGTAAACCCAGGAAGTGCCGCAGTTGTATGAGAACAGCACCAAAGCATCAAACTGATTTTGGGTCATTTGCAGGCCATACTTATCCACGATCCGCACATTGATATCCCGCTCGACACCGGCCAGATGGTTGCGAAGCAGCAGTTCTGCCTCTTCCTCCGTAATACCGTTTTGTGTATAATAATCCACCATATCGGAAGGACAGCGCGTACCGTAACCCACGGTATACTGGGTGAAGTCCCAGTAAGGGGTGGCGCTGAAGCCTTCTTCAGCCTTCAAAATGGCTAAACAATCGTCGCTGGCAGTAAGGGTCGACTCCGCCCGGGCTTCCATTGCCCCGAAGGACATTACGCCAAGCAACATAACAATCGCAATCAAAAAACTTGCAATCCGTCTTTTCACCAACTTTTCTCCTTTCAACGTTTTTGCTAGTCTATTATAGCAGAGGAGCCGCGTTATTGCAACCCTTTTTTCGGTTTTATTACACGTTTGTTACCGTTTTCTCCTATCAAATGTTCCCAATTCCCCTAAATATCGACAGTTTTTACCATATTTTACCAAATTATCTTTTATTGCGAAGTTGACATAACTTTCTAACCGCTCTATCCAGCGGAACTCATTGCATTTATTCGTTTTCTGTGGTATCATAAATATAGGCTGAAAGGAGGTATTGACTGTGAAAAAGGCTCTGATTGCTATGAGCGGCGGTGTGGACAGTTCTGTGGCAGCATACCTCGCTTTGAAGGACGGCTTTTCCTGCATCGGTGGAACTGCCCGGCTCTGCGATCAATCTCTGCTGGGCGAAGCATACAGCGAGCAAAATATCGCTGATGCCAGGGCTGTTGCACAACGGCTGGGAATAGATTTTTGCGTGTTGGACGGCGTGGATATTTTCAAACAAGCCGTGGTAGATTCATTTATTGACGATTACGCCACAGGACTGACACCCAATCCCTGCGTGCGCTGCAATCAAAAAATCAAGTTTTCTTATCTTCTAGACAAGGCGCTGGAACTGGGTTGCGACCACATTGTTACCGGACACTATGCTCAGATTAAGAAGGACGAAAATATAGGGCGGTATTTATTATGCAAAGCCGTGGACGAAAATAAAGATCAGTCCTATTTCTTGGCCGGTCTGAACCAGCATCAACTGTCCCACACCTTGTTCCCTCTGGGCGGTTTTTCCAAAGTGGAAATACGGGAAATCGCAGAGCAGGCAGGTCTTCTTACCGCAAAGAAACGAGACAGCCAGGACATTTGTTTTATCCCTGACGGGGATTATATGGCCTTTATCCGTCGCTACACCGGCAAAACCTTTGCCCCGGGAGATTTTCTGGACAAGAACGGAACTGTAGTGGGCCGCCACAATGGTGCTATGGGGTATACTTTGGGGCAACGAAAAGGCTTAGGTCTTGCCATGGGTGAACCGGTGTATGTATGCGGCAAGGATATGGCGCGCAACACCGTAACCGTCGGTCCGGAGGATGCGTTATACACATCTACCCTCTTGGCAAAGGATTGGAACTGGTTCCCCTTCCCTGCTCTGGACTCACCAATACAGGTTACTGCAAAAGCCCGATCCCGGCATATCCCCCAGTCGGCCACAGTCTATCCAGAGAAAAACGGCTATGCACGGGTGGTATTTGATACACCTCAACGGGCTATCACACCGGGACAGACCATTGTGTTGTATCAAGGCGATATGGTGGTCGGTGGCGGTACGATCACAGAAACATTTTGATAGCAAAAGATCCGGAAGGTTTTCCCTTCCGGATCTTTCTTGTTTTATTCAGTTCGCAGCGCAACTACAGGGTCTTTCTTTGCAGCACTTCTGGAGGGGATGATGCCGGAAATCAAGGTCAACAGTACACTGATAATGACCAGCACAATGGCAATCTCCACTGGCAAATGGGCCTTCAGGTTGGCAATGTCTGTCAGTGCAAAGAGAATGATATTCACAACCACGCACAAGCCATAAGTCACGCCTACGCCCAACACGCCGGAAGTAAATCCAATGATCATAGTCTCTGCATTGAACATACCGGAAACATTTCGCTTGGACGCGCCGATAGCACGGAGAATACCAATTTCTTTCGTCCGTTCCTGCACGGAGATCAAAGTGATGACACCGATCATAATGGAAGAAACCACCAGAGAAATAGCCACAAAGGCAATCAGCACATAGGTAATGGCATTAATAATGGTGGTGACGGAGGACATCATAATGCCCACATAGTCGGTATAACGGATCTGCTTCAGTTCTTCCACCGATTCGTTATAATCTGCGATCACTTCCTCTAAAATATCCTTATTTTCGAAACTGGAGGCAAACAGGTTAATGGTTGCAGGATCCTCCAAATCCACATCGGATAAGGAACGCAGATTCTGCTCGTAGGTCGTTTCAGAGAATTCCAAGATTTCACCGTAGTAGACAGCGCACTGCTCTGTGGTATAGGTAGGCAGTGCCATCTGCAAGGCGCCGGCTAACTGCTCTGTGGTCAGTGCAGCCATCTGCTGCTGGACTTGCACAGCATACTGCTTCTTCACCTGCTCGGTGAGCATCTGCCGGAACAGCGTTTCCAAATCCTCGTCGGACATAGAGAGAATGTACTCCTCCATCTCCTTCACATTCATACCGGCCTGCTGGCTGAGGGCTGTAATCATGGTCTCCTCAATCTTCGCCCGGTCAAATTGGGCCATTTGTCCGTCCACCATAGTCTTTAGTTGCTCTTCGGAGGGAATACTCATGATCTTTACATAAGCCTTTGCCTGCTCCTCGGGAGTCAACTCAGCAATATAGGCACGGAATGCGGTTTCTTTATCCTGATCGGTCAGATTTTCGTTCTCTTTGAAAGGCAGACCGGTAAAGATATCTGTGCCGGTCTGGGCCTTTTGGGCAGCCAAAGCAGCAGAATCCCCATTCTTCTGTGCCACATACTCTGTCAGCGCCTTGGTGTAGGCGATAGAGCCGGAGAGCATCGTGGAACTGGCCTTCTCGCTAGGACGGATAATGCCGGTGATCTTCAGTTTCAGCGCGTTATCATACAGATACCGCAGACCGGCCTCCTCTTCCCGCAAGTCTACAAACAGGCCGGTATTCTCGTCTTTCACAAAGCAATCGCCATTGAGGATCACACGGTATTCCTTAGAGCAGATCTCCTTATAGGACCATTTCTTCTGTGTGGTATCAATCTCGCCGCCATTGAGGATAATGTCAAAGGTCTCTTTGATCTTATCATGGGACTCAAGACCCAAAGCAAACATAGTCATATCGTCCAGTTCGTTGTTCTTATCCACCACCAGCACGACTTCATCATAACTGTTGGGCCAACTGCCGTAGATCACATCGTACTGGTCTTCCAGCACCGGGTTGACAGGCTTGCCGTCCTTACCGGGCAGCATTTCGCACCACAGGTTCGACTGCATACCGGGCATCGTCATAGAACTGCTCATACCACCGGTCATATTCTCCCGCATGGTAATCATAGAGGACATATCCATATTCATATTTTCCCGCAGCGCATCTGTCAGCATTTCTTCGGTATCCGAATAAATGATATTGCCGTCGGGGTCTTTGGTATACACCAACAGGTCCATATTGTAGGTATACTGGATGCCGGTAAGGGCATTGGACAGACCGTTTTCCTGGTTTTTCAGTTCCTTTTGCAGATACTCCTTAAAGGCCTTCAGGTCGTTTTCTGTGGATTCCATATTGTTCAGCGAATTGATCATATCCGCCATAACAGACCGGGAATAGATGGCGTCTAAGTCGTGGGCATCTTCATCTTCGGAATCAATTCCCATAAAAGTCTGTATCAGCGTGGAAACATCCACAGTGGTGGCTTCCAAGGTAATCGGATAAGAGGAAAGAGTATCCTCCTGAATGTCATTGATAAAATTGGAGGCACCGTTGGAAACCGCAAAAATCAAGGCAATACCGATAATACCGATAGATCCGGCAAAGGAGGTCAGCATAGTACGGCCTTTTTTGGTGAACAAGTTTTTCAAAGAAAGTCCAAACGATGTGCTCCAGGACATAGAGGGTTTCCGGACACGCTGCATTTTGCCGAAGATCGCCCGCTGCTCCTGCTCCCGGATCTCACGGCGCTCTTCCTCGTTCAGCGGAGCGGAATCGCTGGTGATCTCTCCATCCAGCATACGAATGATACGGGTGGAATAGGTATTGGCCAACTCCGGATTATGGGTAACCATAATGACCAGCCGGTCCTTAGCGATCTCCTTTAAGATCTCCATAACCTGCACACTGGTTTCTGTATCCAGCGCGCCGGTGGGTTCGTCGGCAAGAATGATCTCCGGGTTATTCACCAGCGCACGGGCAATGGCTACCCGCTGCATCTGTCCGCCGGAGAGTTGGCTGGGCCGTTTCCGCAGTTGGTCTCCCAAGCCTACCCGCTCCAAAGCCTGCTTTGCCCGCTGGCGGCGCTCCCGCTTAGATACGCCGGACAGGGTCAGGGCCAATTCCACATTCTGCAGAACGCTTTGGTGGGGAATCAGGTTATAACTCTGGAACACGAAGCCAACGGAATGGTTGCGGTAGGCATCCCAGTCTCTGTCCTTAAAATCCCGGGTAGAGCGACCGGAAATTACCAGATCACCGCTGGTATACTTATCCAGGCCGCCGATAATGTTCAGCATCGTGGTCTTGCCGCAGCCGGAGGGGCCCAAAATGGACACAAATTCATTTTGACGGAACTGCAGGCAGATACCTCGCAGGGCTCTGACGGTATGGTCGCCGGCAGGATAGTTCTTTACAATATTTTTTAATTGCAACATAGGGTCTTTCTTCCTTTCGGTAGGAAATGGGTACAGGCACATTTTACCTATGTCCATTTTATATTACTTCTTCTTGCGAAATTTGCTGAATGTGGCCTTTTTTTCTGTGCCGCTTAGAAGTCTGGCAATGTTGCTTCTGTGCATAAACACGATCAGCAGAGCAATAAATCCGCCCATAAACACCTGCAGAGGTGTATGCCAATAGCGCAGCGCAAATGCCACCAGGAAACCCAGTGTTCCCAAAATAGAACTGAGGGACACATAGCGGGTCAGCCATAGGCAGATCGCGAACACTGCCAGCGCCACAAGACCGCACTGCCAGTCCGCTACCAGCGCCACGGTAACACCGCTGAGCACACCTTTACCCCCACGGAATCCCAAGAGTGCAGGAAAGTCGTGGCCAAGGCTGACCGCCATACCGCCCAGCAGGAGGCCTTCCTGACTGTAGCCGTAGGGAGCAAGGAGTTGCTTTCCCAACAGGCAGGCAAGCACTGCTTTCATAACATCAATGCACACCACCAGCAACGCGCTGGAAGGGCCATATATACGCAGGAAATTGGTCAGGCCTGCATTGCCGCTCCCCTGTTCCCGCACATCTTTTTTGCCCAACAAATTGGACACACTTACCGCGCCGTTTAAGTTACCCAAGAGATAACTCACCAACACAGTCAGCAGTATGTTCAGCCACATGCTTTACTCCTCCTTGTCGCCCTTTTGGCGGATGGTGATCCGCACAGGAGTACCTTGCAGACCAAAAACTTCCCGGATCTGGTTTTCCAAATACCGCTGATAAGAGAAATGGAACAATCTTGCATCGTTACAGAAGATCACAAAATGAGGCGGTTTTGTACCCGCTTGCGTCATATAGTAGATCTTCAGCCGGCGACCCTTATCCGAGGGGGGCTGCACTCGAGAGGTTGCCTCCGCCAGGATAGAGTTCAGCGCGCCGGTGGTAATACGGCTGGTGTTCTGCTTATGCACATCCTGGATCACCTGGAACAGTTTGTCCACACGGGAGCCGGTCAGTGCAGACAGGAACACCACGGGGGCATAGGTCATATAACTCAAGCCGTCCCGGACGGCCAGTTCCTTATCCCGCATAGTATTGGTCTCTTTGTCAGCCACTGCGTCCCACTTATTTACCACGATGATCGCGGCTTTACCTGCCTCGTGGACCAAGCCGGCAATTTTGGTATCCTGCTCGGTAACGCCGTCGTTAGCGTCAATGAGGATCAGACACACATCTGCCCGCTCAATGGCGGCAACGGTACGCATATTGGAGTATTTTTCAATGATATCGTCCACTTTGCTCTTCCGACGCATACCTGCGGTGTCGATAAAGCAATACTTACCGGTTTCGTTCTCAAACTCCGAGTCAATAGCGTCCCGGGTCGTACCGGCAATGTTGGAAACGATCACCCGCTCTTCACCCAAAATGCGGTTTAAGAGGCTGCTCTTGCCCACATTGGGTTTGCCAACGATGGCAACATGGATCACATCGGACTCTTCTTCCTGTTCCTCTTCTTCGGGGAATTGCTCCAGACACCAGTCCAGCAGATCGCCGGTACCGTGGCCATGGACGGCAGACACTTCAAACAGGTCGCTGATGCCCAAGCCGTAGAACTCGAACACATCGGGATTCACATAGCCCACAGAGTCACACTTATTCACCGCCAATGCCACAGGCTTTTTGGATTTACGAAGCATAGTGGCCACATCCTGGTCAGCAGCGGTAACGCCGGAACGGACATCCACCACCATAATGATGCAGTCTGCCAGTTCGATGCCGATCTCCGCCTGCCGGCGCATAAATTTTAGCATATCATTTTCTGTACCCGGTTCAATACCGCCGGTATCTACCAAAGAAAAGTTTCTGCCGCACCACTCACAGTCCCCGTAGATCCGATCCCGGGTAACACCGGGAGTATCCTCTACGATAGAGGTTCTGTGGCCGGTGAGTTTATTAAACAACATAGACTTACCCACATTGGGGCGTCCTACAATCGCAACCAGAGGTTTTGCCATAGGAAATCACTCCTCTCTCAAGTGTATTATGTCACAAAATTATGAACAAATCTATACAATTTTCCAAATTTTACAAAATTAGTATGCCCAAAATGGAAAAAGAGGAAGGCAGTACACCTTCCTCTTAGCTTACGCTCTTTTCCAGCCTTAGTTAGCCTTGGCGGCCAAGACCTGACGGCCATTGTAGGTACCGCAAGCCTTGCAAGCTCTGTGAGGCTGGGTGGGCTCACCGCACTTGGGGCAAACAGCCACACTGGGGGCAGACAGTTTCCAGTTGGAACCACGGCGCTTATCGCGACGGGCGCTGGACACTTTACACTTAGGGACAGCCATGGATGACACCTCCTTGGTCAAACTGCTTTTCACAGCATTCTTTTGTTTATTCCTTATTGAGAAGCTGCTTCAAAGCAGCAAAACGGGGGTCAATCTCCTTTTGACAGGTACAAGGGCCTTCGTTCAGGTTCTTGCCGCATCTGCAGCACAAACCGGCACAGTCGCTCTTGCAAAGCAGTTTGGAATCCATATTCAGAACGAAGATCGTTCGGATAATGTCGTCCAAATCTG
>JAZSRS010000088.1:0-5744 GCA_045538595.1 Faecousia sp.
CGTGCAAGGCAAGGGTAAGAAAGTTAGACCGATCCCTGTTGATGAAGATCAAATGAAGATCATCAAGAAGTATTTGGATTACGCAAAAGTTTCCGGTCGTGCCCCCGGTGATTATTTGATTTCCAGCAGCGAGAAAAACGGTGTTCTCCACGAGAAGCGTTCTTTGCAGAATTGGATGAGCTTTCATAGAGAAAAGTTTATGGACGAAAATCGTGCTGATATGAAAGAAGAAGGCAAGAAGGATCGGCACGGAACAATATCCTGGCACGGTCTTCGTCACAACTACGCACAGAGAAGATTTGATGAAGTGTCTAAGGTCTCCCCCGAGAAGGCCAAAAAGGTCGTGAGCCATGATTTGGGTCATGGGAGAGAAGAAGTAACAGGTTATTATCTGCCTTTTCTCACGACGAAAACAAACAAGTAATTTATATATTTAAGAAGGTATTTTTCAAATTGAACACAACGTCCCCTGATATGTGGGACTGATATATAGGAAGTAAACAGGGACAGTTATGAAACAGGGCGGTGACCCCCGTCACCGCCCGTAAGGAGAAAATTATGAAACATTTTAGTCTGTCTACCTCCGGCAGAAACGGAGGTAGAAAAATTTAGGAGGTAACTATCTATGACGGATAGAATCGTATTAATAATTTATGAAGCCGCAGAGACTACCTCCTTGCTGTTACATACGGCAAGGAGGATGTAGTATGACCCTACAAGAGAAACTGCAAAAATATCCCCCTGTCCTTTCTGTGAAAGATCTGGAGGATATCCTGCGAATCAGCCACAACACGGCATATGCATTAGTGCGCTCCGGACAGATCCACAGTGTTCGCACAGGTCGAAACTACCGCATCCCTATAAATGCGGTAGTTGACTACCTGAAAAAGAACTGATTTTATTGCGGATAGGCCGCATTTATGGTATAATATAAGTGTACCTGCTATGCGGCAAAGAAAGGAGTAATATTTATGCCGCAGAGCAAAAAGAAGAAAAATAATAAATCAGCTTCCGGGATGGGCAACATCCGCAAGAAGACCGTCCGCAAAGGCGACAGGGAATACGAATACTGGGAAGCCAGATACACCGTTAGTTTTGATCCCGGCACTGGAAAGCAGGTTCAGAAATCTGTCAGCGGTAAGACACAGAAAGAAGTGGCACAGAAGCTGAAAGCTGCCACTGCCGCTTTGGACGATGGAACCTACATCGCACCGAGCAAGGTGACCGTTGCCCAATGGCTGGACATCTGGCAGGCCGACTACCTCAAAGGAGTGAAGCCGTCCACCGTAAGTTCCTACCAGGCAACCATCAAGAACCACATCAAGCCGAATATCGGAGCCATCCGGTTGGATGCCCTCACAACCCACGATATTCAAGAGTTCTACAACAAGAGATTCGAGGGCGACGGGAACAGACCGCCTCTTTCCGCCAAGACCATCAAGAATATCCACGGAGTTCTCCATAAAGCACTTCAGCAGGCTATGCTTAATAATTACATTCGAACCACCCCCTCGAACCCCTGCATTCTACCGAGAGTGACGAAGAAGAAAATCAAGCCGCTTAATGAACACCAGATTGCCGACTTTCTCAAAGGCATCAAAGGAAACAAATATGAGAAGATGTTTTTGGTTGCTCTGTTTACCGGCATCCGGGAAGGCGAGGTCTGCGGTCTGCAATGGGAGTGCGTGGACTTTACTGACGGTACGATCCTCATTGACAAGCAGCTGCAGAGCCTCAGAAGCGGTGTCCGTGGTGACAAGGAGAAGTACGCACTGGTTCCCACCAAGAATGGTAAGGAAAGAACAATCACCGCTGCCCCTTATGTCATGGATATTTTGTGGAAGGTGAAGAAAGAGCAAGACCTCAACCGAAAAAACAACAGCGATCTGTTTCAGGAAAACGGGCTTGTCTTTACGGACGAATTTGGCACTCGCATCACACCGCAAGCACTGTACAGGGCATTCAAACTGGTGGTATGTGAACTGGGGATGCCCACCGTGAGATTTCACGATCTTCGCCATTCTTACGCTGTTATTTCTCTGAAATCCGGTGATGATGTAAAGACTGTCCAGGAAAATTTAGGCCATGCAACCGCCGCTTTTACCTTGGATGTGTACGGTCATGTGACGGAAAAGATGAAGAAAGACAGTGCTGATAGGATGCAAGCCTTTATTAAATCCGTCAGCTAATAAGGGAAACCGTAAGGGAAAATAAAAATCCGCCTTTGAAAGTCAGAACATTCTGAACCTCAAAAGCGGAGAAATACAAAAAGAAACCCCTGGATTCGGAAGAATCCAGGGTGAATCTAATGGCAGAGGATGAGGGATTCGAACCCCCGCAAACGGAGTCAGAGTCCGGTGTGCTACCGTTACACTAATCCTCTATCACACGGACGAGATTTATTATACGCAGAATACAGAAAAAGTCAAGCATTATTTTCCATATATTCCGCTTTTTTCTCCCCCGTTATGCATTATCTTTCCCGAAAAAACAACGGTTATTCATCTCGTTCCCACGGGAAGGGCTTTCCCTTCAAAACATGGCGCCGGATATAGGCAAAGGTCTTCTTCTCTCCCTGCTGGCTGAGCATTTCCAACAGAAAATCCAGTTCCTGCCGGGTTTGGGGGTGCATACGGTTTCGCTCCATACTTTTGCGGAAGTAGATCAGCGGAGCGCTGTCTGTGTAATTTTTCCCCTGGTAAGTCAGGCAGGCTGCACGGCGGTCCATCACCATTTCGATCAGGTATTTCCGGGGCATTGCCAGGGATTCGTACTGGCGGGTTTGTAGGCTGATGTCCGTCCAATATTCATAGTGATGGCGGTTACGGCCCTTATGGTGCATCCAAGCCTCGCTATACCCCTTTTTTTCCCGTTCTGCGGTATTGGGGCTCCGGTTGCCTTGGTAAAATTTTGCGCCGTTGAGGAACTCCGTGGGGGAGTATTTGGACAAGTCGTGGGTCAGGCCTTGCCAGTAAAGTCCCACCCGGAAACAGCCTGCCATCACCTGAAAGCGGTGCTTGGTGACGGTCTTAAAGTGTTGCCAAATTCTCACGCTATAACTCTCACTTTCCATAAGAGGAGATTGCCACACCAGTGTGCTCACTGGTTCGCAATGACCGTGTTGATAGGCTTATCTTGCCAAGAAGCCGATCTTCTTATATACCTTTCGCAGAGTTTTCTCTGCCTCGTAACCGGCACGCTCTGCGCCTGCGCGGTACACGCTTTCCAAGTATGCCTTATCCTTCAGCAAGCGGGTGGCTTCCTCACGGATAGGACGGAGGGCTTCGATAACGGCTTCGCCTACCTTGGGTTTAAATGCGCCGTAGCCGCATCCTGCAAATTCGGTTTCGATCTCAGCAAAGGTCTTGCCGGTAACGGCGGAATAGATGCTCATCAGGTTGGCCACGCCGGGCTTTTCCTCCGGGGCAAAACGGACGCAGTTCTCTGTATCAGAGTCGGTAATGGCCCGTTTGAATTTCCGCTGGATATCCTCGGGCCGCTCCATCAGGAACACGCAACCTTCAGGCATAGACTTACTCATCTTGCTCTCCGGGGCGTTCAAACTCATAATTCTCGCGCCGGTCTCGGGGATATAAGGCTCAGGAACTTTGAACACATCGCCGTAGATACTGTTAAACCGCTGGGCAACATCCCGGGTCAGTTCGCAGTGCTGCTTCTGATCGTGTCCCACAGGCACCAAATCCGGCTGGTACAAAAGGATATCCGCAGCCATCAGCGCAGGGTATGTGAACAGGCCGCCGTTGATATTCTCGGCATTCTTGGCGGATTTATCCTTAAACTGAGTCATACGACTCAGTTCGCCGAACATGGTGTAGCAGTTCAGCACCCAACCCAATTCTGCGTGCTGGTGCACATGGCTCTGGACAAACAGAGTATTCTTCTCAGGATCTAAACCACATGCAATATATTGGGCCAGTTGTTCCAATGTGCGGCGACGCAAATCAGCAGGGGTTTGCCGGACGGTAATGGTGTGCATATCCGCCATAAAATAAAAGCACTCGTACTGCTCAGCGCGGCTGCTCCAATTCTTAATAGCGCCCAGGTAATTGCCCAAGTGGAGATCACCGCTGGGCTGGATACCGGATAGCATTCTCTTTTTTACTGTTTCTTCCATTTTATGTCCCTCGTTTTCCGTTTTCATAAGTTCTTTGTATTTTACCACACCTGCACAAAAAAGGCAACGGGAAATTGACTTTTACCCCGTATCTATGCTACAATACGAAAAGAATATGCTAAAGAGGTAGAAAGTATGAATTATCAAGAATTGGCAGAGTTGCTGTTCCCCAATGTAACCGACACCCCGGAATCTATGGAAGAACGGTTCCCCCCGAGAAACCATCCGGAAGGGGCAGTCATCACCCGTATGGCCCCCTCTCCCACCGGCTTTGTCCATTTGGGCAATCTGGTGCAGGGGCTGACCAGTGAACGGATGGCCCATCAGAGCGGTGGCGTTCTGTTCCTGCGGGTGGAAGACACTGACGCCAAGCGGGAAGTTCCCGGTGCGGTGGAAGTGCTGATTAATACGCTGAAGCACTACGGTATTCAGTTTGACGAAGGCGCTACCATCGACGGCGACAGCGGTGATTACGGCCCTTACCGTCAGCGGCAGAGAGCAGCTATTTACCACGTATACGCCAAGAAGTTGGTAGCCGAAGGTATGGCATATCCCTGTTTTTGCACAGAGGAAGAACTGTCTAAAATGCGTGAGATCCAAGAGGCAAACAAAGAAACTACCGGTTACTACGGGAAATACGCTATGTGGCGAGACCGCTCCGCTCAGGATATTCAGGCCCAACTGTCTGCCGGAAATCCATGGGTTCTGCGTTTCCGTTCCACCGGTTCTATTGAGAATCAGTTCAAGTTTGACGACTTGGTAAAGGGCAAACTGACCATCACCGAGAACGACATTGACCACGTTCTGCTGAAATCTGACGGCATTCCCACCTACCACTTTGCCCATGCGGTAGACGATCATTTGATGCGGACGACCCATGTGGTTCGTGGCGATGAATGGCTGCCTACCCTGCCCTTCCACATTCAACTGTTCAAGGCTTTAGGCTTCAAACTGCCCAAGTATGTCCACATTGGACCGCTGATGAAGATGGACGGCAATTCCAAGCGGAAACTCTCTAAACGGAAAGATCCGGAATTGGCGCTGACTTTCTACAAGGCAGAGGGTTTCCCGGTAGAGGCTGTGTATGAATACATTATGACGCTGCTGAACTCCAACTATGAGGACTGGCGTCGCGCCAATCCTGCTGCTCCTGCCACTGAATTCAAGTTCAGCCCCAAGAAACTCAATCCTGCCGGCAATCTGTTTGACTATGCAAAACTCACCGATGTTTCCAAAAATGTGATTGCCGTGATGGATGCAGATAAGGTTTACGATCTGCTGCTGGAGTGGGCCAAGGAGTTCGACCCTGACTTTGCTGAAAAGTTAGGAGCAGATCCTGCCTACGCCAAGTCCATTTTGGCCATTGGTCGGGGTGGCAAGAAACCCAGAAAGGACATTGCCGTTTGGACGGAAGCCAAGCCCTATATGGGATTCTTCTACGACGAATACCTGGAAAAACCGGTATTTGACGAGAAGTTCTCCTCCGACACCGTCAAAACTGCTCTTGTAAAATTTTTGGAGAAGTTCGACATTGCCGATGATTCGGCTGTGTGGTTTGACAAGGTAAAGGCTATCACCGAGGAAATGGGCTTTACCACCAATATAAAAA